>JAITMM010000241.1 GCA_031277335.1 Tannerella sp.
AACACGCAATGACAAATCATAAAAAACCATCTTAACATTCACGTTTTGACCTATTTGCCTCTCAGCATCAGACAATTCCTCTATAAAATCCATGACATTACTTTCTGTAATATAAGGTGAGAATTTAGCCGAAAAAGCAGATTCTTCCCTGTTCATATAGTTCAATTCAGGCAATTGAAATCTGTATATAAAGTTTTCACGTATAAGGCGTTGGCAATACACAAGAAACATCTTTTGCTGTTCTTTCTTGAGTGACGCCATCTCTTCGGCGAATGACTTCATTTTCTTGACGTCCCTTGCCCAGGCATTTCGCATGATGTTAATAAACTGTTGGAGAAAAAACTCATTATCTTCGCTAACATGCAGATTTTCTATCATCTGTATATAATCGCCATGTGCCATTCTTGCAATTTGCATCGATGATTCGTCGTTATGGCTGTACAATGAACTGACTATTTGGGCTAAAGCGTTGAGTTCTATTGGTTTCACATTGATGCGTTGTGATCGTGACTGAATTGTGCCCAATATCTTGTCAGGCTCTTCCGAAACCATAAGGATCGTTGTGAAAGGCGGAGGTTCTTCTATGACTTTCAGTAACTTATTGGCGCAAGTCTGATGCATGCGTTCCGGCATCCAAATAAACAGGATGCGATAGTCGGCTTCATAAATCTTCAAACTGACTTTTCGCATAATTTCATCGCTCTCTTTAGCGTAGATGATGGCTTGTTTGGTTGTATCTATTTCATTCAACCACATATTCAAATCAAAGTAAATCCTGGTGGAAAGGAATGAACGCCATTCGGTTAGGTAATCATCGCAAACAGTTTTCTTACCTTCTTGAGCCATTGGAAATATAAAATGCAAGTCAGGATGCGCTATCACATTGTATTTCAGGCATGAGGGGCACTTGCCACAAGAATCGGTATCGGTTCGATCCGTACAGTTTAGATATCGGGCATAAGCAAATGCGATCGGGAAAACGCCAAAGCCTGCCTGTCCGCAGAAAAGTTGAGAATGAGCCACTATGCCGGTTCGCGTCGACGCTATCAATTGCTGCTTCAAGTTTTCCTGTCCTATGATATCTCTAAAGAACATGCTGCATTTTTCATGCAAAGATACGATTTCTTGGCAGAAACGAAAAATAATTAATAAAATTTCTGACGTCCGTGGATTGCTTCCTGCTTTGCCCCTCGCAATTCGCAATGTTACTTATTAATATACGGCTTAATGTCCTGTTCAAAAATCGATTTCTCGATAATACGGTAATGCGGAGAATAATGCTGTTCAAACTGTTGACTGTGATGAGCCACAATTTCGCCGTTAGCTATCATGTCAAATATTGTTTTCCTGTCCTTGTCATATTCCGGAAGATTCAGATTCATATTGTTGATTATAAGATCGATAGCAGTCCATTCAGTTTGCCACTGTTCCACAGAAACAGGAGTTATTTGATTGACACTGCGCACAAAAGCTTCAAAAAACACATCATAAGGTATGATTTTTTCCTTTATAAAAGAAAGGTTGACCCGCAAGTAACATCCCTCCCAACCTGTTGACTCATAAGCTGCTCCAGTCGAAATATCGAATGAAGCCAACTCACTGCGCAGATATTTTCCTGCTTCGGCAGTATCGGCAATCAGGTGTCCCGGTCCAAAACGGTCCTGAAAGAAATTTTTGTATAAATCTTTCAATGTTGAGTAAGGATATACGGTCATTTGTCTCGTAACTGCTTCTTTTACATCTGCTTCAAACTTTGCTTTCGTACTGTCATTTAAATTGCCGGTTGTCATTTCCAAAGTTGAAGCAGACAATGAATTGAACAGACAGCCAACACAATATAAAACTACAATAGCAGGCAAGCAGGAGAAACGTTTAATCAAACACGTAACAATCATCGTCTTAACCTATTAGTCATCTTTTATTAAAATGATATGTTTATGCCGCCCAATACAATGGCTTTCGGCATCGGAAATCCTTCATTGATGGAATAGCCGGTTCCGGCAAGGTTTTCTCCTTTTAAAAACAGATTGACGCCTTTCTCCTGTGTACCAATAAGATAAGACGCTTTTGCATTTAGCAAACTATAATTTTCTTTCAATTGAGTTGCTGTGTTAATATACAAATCGGCTATTGTCTGCACGTTGACATCAAACGTAAATCGACCGGGACGGAACGTCAAATCGGCAAAAAACTTATGTTTCGGTGCAGCCAGTAACGGTTGGTCTGTATGCAGATAGCTATAGTTCGTGCTGAAATCAAGATTTGAAAGTATGCGGTAAGTGAGTTCGGCTTCTATACCTTTATTAATAAAGGCGCCTGTATTGACGTTGAGCGGCGGCCTGCCCTCCATCGGTACGGTCTGAATCATGTCTTTGCCGTCGATATAGAATGCTGTAAGTTCAAACGATAGCGCTCCTTCCATAAACATCTGTGCTACAGAAACTTCGTAATTCATCATCGACTCCGGTTTCAGGTCGGGGTTTTGAGGGGGAAACATATACATCTCCCGAATGTTGGGGCTACGAAAGCCTTTGGATAGCGATACCTTGACCGAGTTACCGATAAAAGGACGGACGGTCAATCCGGCCTGTGGCACCCATTCATTGCCAAAGCTGGAGTTGTGTTCGTAGCGAATACCTGCATTTAGGCTTACAATGTCAAATAAATCCTGTTGAAGAACGACATAACCGGCTGTTTCATTGATACTTTTATCAATCATCTCGTCATTGCTTCCATCATTATTGGCATTCCAGGCATGGCCACCCCAGTTTTTATAGTCCAGTCCGACGGTGAAATAGTTGCCTTCCAATAACCGGAATGTTTCATACAGTAACACCCCATAGTTATGGTCATCAGAACGAAAGAGATAGGTGCGGGGCGAATCGCCATCATAATAGCCGTCATTTATTTCATGATTTCCCCAATTGTAATAGAGCCGGACGGCTCCGCTGATTTTATCGTGATCGTTTTCGAAAGCAAGTGCAGTCGTACCTCTCAGTGCATCCACATCATTATCATGTATAGGCCTTGTGACCATTCCCGGATTCTCACTGAGTATTTTTGCCAGACTGATATTCCCCGATATTTTATATTGGTCATTGAAACGATAGCCTAAATTAGCGAATCCGTTGAAAATCCTGAACATGGATTCGTCGCGGTGTCCGTCGGTATAATCATGATTTAAAGAAATGAAACTGCTGAAACCACCGGTATTATATCCGTTGTTTACCATGATTTTACGGGTGTTGTACGATCCGTAGAGGACTCGCGCCTGCGTGAGGCGTCCCTGTTGCTGATGTTTTCGCGTGATGACATTCACCACGCCGCCCATTGCATTTGAGCCGTACAGCAATGAACCCGGCCCGCGAATCACCTCGACACGCTCTACATCCGAAGCCACATACGTATCAGGCAGTGCATGACCGAACAGTCCTGCCCATTGCGGTTGTCCGTCGAACATCATCAGCACCCTATTGCTCTGACCTACACCACGTATGTTTACCGTACCGGCAGCGCCAGTGGACAGTCCGTATCCCGTAATCCCACGCTCGGTGACGAACAGCCCCGGCACATGGCTTGACAAGACAGGCAATAAAGCCGATTCACTGCTTGTTTCAATCTCTTGCCTGTTAATCACCGACATGGAAAGCGGGATATGGGTCTTGAAGGTCTCAAGTTTGGTAGCCGTGACAACCACCTGATCAAGATTGATTGTCGTATCCGGATCGGAAATTACTTCTATAGCCCAAACATGAATAACTGATAATACGCTGAAAATGAATGTAATAATTCGTTTCATAAATTTATAATTTCGATGTAAAACGTGAAGATCATTTTTATATAAAGGATCATTTTATATAGTAGGCTGCAAAGGTAACACGTATTCATTGAAACGTGTTACTTCTTTTGTTAAAAATTATTAATCTGCACGGCTCATCACCAATTTTCCATGTTTTATGCCCTTAATGGCAATAAGTTTGTCAGACAATTCGGTTAAGGTTTGCGCCAACCCACTGACGGTAACGACTTGCAAGCAAAAGTTTTCATTTAAATAATACACTGAAGACGAAAGAATTACATCCTTAAAGATTTGCTGGATTGTGGATATCTTAGAACAAATCTCCTGTTTGTTGTGATTATACATTATTATAACCGAGCCTGCAACGAAATTATTACATTTCCATTTCGTTTCGCCGACATTCTTTTCTATCAGAAAACGAATGCCTTGCGAGCGGTTAGCGAATCCGTTAAGTTCCACAAAATCGTCTAACGCTTCCAGCAATTTATCCTCCAATGATACACCAAAACGTTTTAAAGCCATCACATTATATTTAGTTTGTCATACGCTTTATGATGTTATACGCATTCAAGATACCTAATTCTCCGGCTTTGCTCAAATCGGCTATGCCTCGCTCAACATCGCCTAAAGATAGACGTGACAATCCTCGATTGAAGTAGGCTTCGGCAAAATCTGGGTCGCGCATGATAGCGTCGTTATAATCGTTAATTGCAGCCCTGTAATCGCGCTGGTAACAGAGCATGTTACCACGGTTGAAATAGGCATAAATAAAATCAGGATTCTGCTGAATTACAACATCATAGTCATGCAAAATCAATTCATATTCGATTTGACGGTTATCTCTTGTTTCAAGATTTACAGCATCGATGGACATTGACGGAAAGGTCTGAATCAGACTGTTGCCTCCAATCTGTAAGTTCATAGTATTCATTTCATTAGGATTTGACAATGTCTTCGATTGATTATACTCCATCTGTTTTTCCCTGACTACAGCCCGATTGAAATACGCCAGTGTATATTTCGGGTCGAGTTCTATGACGCGATTAAAATTGGCTATAGCTTCCGAGAAATCCTGAACAAGCATATAATCAATAGCCCGTCCGAAATAATTGTCGGCATTGACCGGATTCTCATCAATCTTGGATGAATATTCATTGATTGAGGCAAAATGCGCAGCAATCTGTTCTTCGTTCAAAGCTACTTCACGATTGGTTATCAGCATCTTCCATGCAAGCACCATCCTTGAATTAAACGTTTCGACTGTTTTATTATAGTAAACTGCCTCATTGACAGGCTTTTCTCTTTCATAATAGCTCAAGACGAAAGAAGGTTCGATATCAATCTGCACGTTTTTGTCCTGTATACGCCCCCGAACCTCGCTCTGATACCTGCTTCGCTGCTCTTCTTCTTTGTCGTAAACGACAAGTCGATTGAATTTGTCAATATTCTTATCAGACTGTTCACGTGTTTTATCTTCTTCCGACTGACCATCTTGCGTAGTATTGGAGCCGTTACTCGAAGCTACGGACGGAATTTGCCCTTTCCTGTGTTGTTCATCCAATTCCACACCTTTCCAATAGTCACGGTCGGCGCCTACGATGTCATTCATCTTGCGCTTTGATTCGGCACGACTGAAATATCCTGGCATAAAGTTTGGATATTTATTCAAAACAACGTCAAAATCAGATACCGAACCTGAAAAATTTCCGGTTTCATAGCGTAATAATGCTCTGTTATAGAAAGCCATATAATTATCGGGTTCGAGTTCGATTACTACATCAAAATCTTCAATGGCGCGATTATTGTCGCCTACCTGAAATCGCAACAATCCTCTGTTGAAACGGGCAATGAGATTACGACTGTCCATTTCTATAACCTGGTCATAATCAGCCATTGCACCTCGCAGATCGTTGAGTTGGTAACGCACTAATCCTCTGTTGATATAATATCCGCTTTCACGAGCATTCAGATAAATGGCTTCATTAAGGTCGGCTAATGCCTCTCTGAACCGTCCGGTTTGATACAGGACAATTGCTCTATTGCCGTAACACGGAGCGTAATACGGGTCTATCTCGATAGCTTTGTCGTAGTCGTTAAGTGCCTGAACGGTATCGCCTTTTTCGATGTACATGGCACCTCGCGTAAGATATCCGAATGAGTTCTTCGGATAAGCTTTGATCAGCTCTTCCAAGGCTGTCCCGGCTTGGGCATAGTCTTTCTCTTGGATAAAGGCAATTGCCTGATTCGACATCATTGAACGATCATTGGGCTGCAATTCCAATCCACGTTTATAGTCTTGAATTGCAGCCTCATATAACTCCTGACTTTGACGGGCAATTCCGCGAGCATAATAAGCGCTCCACATAAAAGGGTTACGCTCAAGACATAACGTGCAGTCGTCTTCAGCTCCTTTATAATCTTCAAGGCTTAGTTTGGCAATCGCCCTGTAGAAATAAGGCTCAGCTAACCACGGTTTGGCTCTTATTACCTGATTAAAATATTGAATTGAAAGGATATAATCTTCAAAATATAAAGCGTTTCTGCCGATTGCCATCACTCTGGTTGTATTTACCTGAGCAATTGACATCAACGTGAAAAATTGAAAAATAAGCAATAAACTTATTATTTTCAATTGTTTACATTTTATATGTCGACTTATTTTAATCATTTTCATTATCAGCTTTGCTTTCAGTCAATATAATAATGTATCTTATTTCAATGTTTTGATTCGATAATCACATTTGACCGTTCCTTTTATTATGTTGTTTAACTTTGATTTATTCAAATGTTTCCGGATCGGAGAGATAATGTCTATAAAAACCTGACCTTCCAAATGGTCGTATTCGTGCTGTATGACGCGGGCAGGAAATCCTTCCAATATTTCTTCTATCTGATTCCTGTCTCCATCCTCATATCTTACTTTTATTGAGAATGAGCGAGTTACCTTTTCATGTATACCGGGAAAGCTCAAACAACCTTCTTCATAGGTAACTTCATTGTCAGACCTTTCAAGAATTTCAGGATTGATCATTATCCTCTTAAAGTCTTTACATTCAGGATGATCTTTAGCTAATGCATTGGCATCTATTACAAACATACGGATTGACCTGCCCACTTGCGGCGCGGCCAAGCCAACTCCATCTGCATTATACATCGTCTCAAACATATCATCTATAAACTGCTTCAAACCAGGATAGTCTGAATCAATTTGCGTTGTTTCATTTCTCAAGACAGGCTGTCCATAAGTAAAAATCGGTAATATCATTATTAGTTTTTTTCTTTTTTAGGTTTCGATTTATTGCTTTTTGGCTTACTGTCATTTTCAGTTGCTTATCAATCGAGCAATTCAAAACCATTAGTTATTAAAAATCAATCATTTATTTATATTCATCCTCCTGCTTTCCAAATAATCCCGAAGAATAAAGACGGCGCTTATTTCATCTACCAACTTTTTGTCCTGCCTACGTTTTTTCTTCAATCCTCCGTCTATCATCGCCCGTTGAGCCATGACGGATGTGAAACGCTCATCGTAATACTTTACGGGGATATCGGGTAAAGCTATAGAAAGTTTATTTACAAATTCTTCCACATATTTCAGATTATCAGAAGGTTCATTGTTCATTTGTTTAGGATAGCCGACAATAAACATATCTACATTTTCTTTGGAGGTATACTCAGTCAGAAAATTTACAGCCTTACTGCCGGTCACTGTCGTCAAACCGTTCGCAATGATTTGCTGTATATCAGTGACAGCCAAACCTGTACGTTTTTGTCCGTAATCAATTGCAATGATTCTTCCCATATTCGAGTGCAAATATAAAAGAAAAAGGCTTATTGAAGCATAAATAATTGTTAAAGCATGGTTAATAAGCATTTTTCTCGCCTATAAACATATTTATGACCGTCACAAAAACGATTTTCAGGTCCAGAAAGAACGACCAGTTTTCGAGATACCATACATCGCGTTTTACGCGACCCTCCATCTGTTCAAGCGTTCTCGTTTCGCCGCGATATCCGGTAATTTGCGCCCAACCCGTAATTCCCGGTTTTACCAAATGACGCACCATATATTTGTCTATAAGCTTGGAATACTGCTCAGTATGTTTGAGCATGTGCGGACGCGGCCCAACGACCGACATATCGCCCATCAACACATTCACAAACTGCGGAAATTCGTCCAGATTAGTTCGTCGCAGGAAACTGCCGATTAGCGTAGTACGCGGATCACCTTTAACTGCCTGAATAACATCAGCTTCCTCATTAACTTTCATCGTCCTGAATTTATAACATTCAAAAATCTGTCCGTAAATACCTGTACGCTTCTGTTTGAACAGTATAGGACCGGGAGAGCTTATCTTTATAAGTCCCCCTGCGATGATGTATAGCAGTGGATAGCACAGGATTAGTACAAGTGTGGAGAACAATATATCGAATGAGCGTTTGATTGCTCTATTGTAAAGCGACTGAAGCGGTTCTTTGCGGATTGACAACAATGGGATTGTCTCCATGATGTCCAATATCATACTTTTCTTTACATCCCTGTAAAACTCAGGAATTATATAGAACCGTATCATATTTTTTTCTGCAAATAACAGTAACTCAGATATTTTCTCACTGTTAGTTCCCGGTATGGTGCAATATATTTCATCTACGTTATGGTCCTTGCTAAAAGCCTCCATATCGTCGATTCTGCCGAGATAATTTGGCAAAACATTGTCCAACAACTTATTATCATCGAAAAAACCAAGTACGTTAAAGCCATAAGAGAGATCGTTTTTAATGACTCTATAAAGTTCCATCCCATTTTTGCCGGCACCTATGATAATGATATTCTTGGTGTTGTATCCTTTTCGTCTATATACCTTTACAATCATTCTAATTAAAACACGCCAGAGGGAGAAGCAGACAATAGATGCAATGTAGTAGACCACGATGAACGTGGCTGAATCGTTGCCTACATTCAGAAATATCAGACAAGTAGCAAACAGAAACGATTGGAAAGTGATAAGCAGGAATGAACGCTGCACAATCTTTTCTAAGAAGACTACTGAGAGATGTATCTTTATGGGATAGAAATAGATAGCAAAAAAATAACAGAAATTGAGCAATAGGACTATTTCCTTTAATTTTGGAGTGATGGAACTTGTGTAAAAAGTGTCCATCTGTTTGTAAATCACAAAGAATAAGATGTTTATTAAAAACAAGTCTCCTATTCCAATGATCCATTGAAGAAAATCATTATGCTTATTTGTCCGCTCCATTTTAAAAAAATTATGCAAAAGTAGTGCAATTTGTGCGAAATTGCAAATAAATTTGATTTTGTCGGGTTACAGACAACTTTTGCTTGCTTAGATTTGAGAGTCGTCTGAATATCAGAGCAGACCGTTCAATCCAGTATTTCCAACTTTTTCAACAATTGATATGCGTTATATGATTGATTTACACCTTGTTTTAGTTTATAATCAAATATCAAGCTGTCGGTTTCGGTGAAACATTCAAAACAATAATTTGTGATATTGTCGGGATAGTCTTTTTCCAGCTTTGTTATGCCCAAATCGTGCGTGGCAATAAGAGAAGATATATTATGATAACGCAATAACTTGATAATGAAAGACATTGAAGATTTTAATCTGTCTTCCGAATTAGTCCCTTTAAAAAGTTCATCTACAATCAATAATGTATTTTTGCCGGACTTGATGAAATCCAGCATGTTGCGGATACGAAGTGCTTCTGCAAAAAAATAAGATGTGCCTGTATCCAGATTATCAATTGTTCGCATACTTGTAAATAGCGAGAAAGGACGAAAATGAAATTGAGCGGCGCAAACGGGAGCGCCCATCTGTGCAAGTAAGGTATTGATTCCTACCGTTCTAAGAAATGTGCTTTTTCCGGCCATATTGGCTCCTGTGATGATAAAACATTGATGATTTGAGATAGCGATGTTATTGTTGACACGTTTTTCACTATCAATCAATGGATGACCTAAATCTTTTGCAAAAAGCAACATTTCGGTATTATCTTCTGATATTGAAGGAAATACAAACAAAGGATGATTTATGGAAAAGATTGCCAGACTTATGATAGTTTCAAATTCGGCAATGGCATGAATGTTTTCCGGGAAATTCTCCCGATGGATTGATTTCCACCTTTCCAACTTCATTGCCGTACGTATATGGCTGAAAAATAAAAGATTGGATATTGCGCCAAGGAAGCTGTCACCCATATCAAACACATTTAACATTTGCAACAATTGACGCGTTGATTGTTGATGCGAACCGATCAGCGATTGAAGCTGTTGTAGTTTCAGGGATTGAAATCTTTTTGATTTTATGATACTTGAGTATATATCAAAGTTTTGCACATCGGTAATAATTACATTAAGGTTATGTTTAATAATATGTACTGATTTGTTAAAACGATAAAACATCAGTACTTGAGTTGTGATAAATAACAATAATACAGTAAATAAAGGTGGAAATAGTACAGTTGCCACGATTAACAACAAATTAACAAAAGGAATGATTCTGAGCATCCAAAGCATCATGCCGGATAAATGGATGCGATTAGGCAGCCGCAACCATTCTTGAATTAGATTGGTCGTGGATGATGATTGTCGAGTTGTATTCATAGAAAGAACTGATAATAAATGAAATATAAAATCCGATTCATTATTTTGAAGTTCCTTTACGGCTTCCTGACGTCGATAGATACTGTCAGCATCTTTTAACGGATTCTGCAACTGTTCTGCAAAGTAATTCAGGCCGGAAAGCGTAAAACATCGATTTAGCAGTTGGAACAAAGAGTTATCTCCAAATACATCTAAATCATACGTATACGGATGATTCATGTCAATGTATTGGACGCCATTGGCATAAGCGTAAGAATGATGCAGAAGGCTATTTAGTTCATTTTCAAATATTTTCAGCCGAGCTTGATGATAAAGCATTGATTTATCATTTTTTACAGAATAAGCCAATGTGAAAATGAAGCCAATTATAAAGGCAAACGCAACAAAACCTGTCAGAAAACCAGGTTCCCGAAACACGAAATAAATAGACAACAAAATGACTAAGAACAAAATACCTCGTGCAATGTCATAGTATCTATTCAGACGTTCATATTTTGCTACTTCTTTAGTTGCCTCATCAATTTTTTGTTTATAATATTCAATCATTAAAAATTGCTTAAATATATGATTTATATAGTCTTGAGCTAATTACTTCAAATCAGGTATTGATAGTAAATCCGTCATAGACGGCAATAGTATTGTAAAAAACCGATTTTGCTTCTTCGAGCAAGATAGCGGGATTTGCGTATTTTCCAGCGTAATGTCCGATAAGTAATTGTCGTGCATTGGCTTTTTTGGCGAGAGTGGCTGCCTGTTTAGCGGTGCTGTGTCCATATTGTAATGCTTTTGCAGCTTCCCTTTCCGAATATGTTGCTTCGTGATAAAGCATTTCAATATTTTTGAGCAATGGGATTAAGCTTTCACAATAACCTGTGTCTGAGCAATATGCGTAGTGTTTGACATAAAGATCGTCGCAAATCTCCTCAAACAGGAAACCGCATGCCTGAATTCCATGTATTAACGGTAGCGTAGTAACCTGAATCTTTTCTGATTTATGGATTATGTATGAACTCTTTGTATCTATTTCATGCGTAATAATCTCAAAATCAGATCTAATCCTTAACATTGAAATCATATTTTCCAATAAAACAAGTACTTCCTTGGGCGCATGGATTTGAATCGGGGATGTACGTTTGTATTGCAGGCTAAGCAAATTAAGAAAACCCGGCAATCCGATAAAGTGATCAATGTGAGCGTGCGAAATAAATACGTGACTGATTTTACCGGCCTTTTTGGAGGCAAATTGACGTAACCGTATTTGAGTGCCTTCACCGCAGTCAATCAGAAAAATATCATCGGCAAGCTCCAATAGCTGCGAAGATTGAAATGAGTTGATGGTAGGAACGGCAGAATTTGAACCGAGAACGGTAAGATTCATCGTTTTACGATCTGATGTTTGAATGTGCATAAAGTTCTATATTTCTTTTTACTGAATCAAAAGAACGTCCCCTTTTGTCAACAAAAAAGTTGACAAAAAAGAACGTTCTCCTATTTCAATAAATTATAGCAATTGACTATCAGCAGATTGCAAAGCAACCTGTACTTGTCCTTTATTTTGGGGGCAATAGCTGAAGCATCTGGCGCAATTGACGCATTTGGAGTCTTCGATCTCATACAGCTTACGGGAACGCTTGACTGACAGGCTTATAAGCGTAAAGCCAAAAATTATACCCAGTGCGATGCCGCAATACGTAGCAATCAATCGATATTTATCTTGAATAGCTGTCACCTTGGCTGTGAGTTCCGGGACAGTTCGCTCCAATTCATAAAACGCCTCCAATTCAACCGACAACACTTCCTGCGGATTGCGTTCATTCTCCAGAACCATCTCTAACAGACGAACTTCCTTGTTCATCCGGCTGAGCGGATCGCTTAACAAACGCAAGGCTATCCCTCCGGTCACAGCCATCAGCGGAATAATCAAAATATACACTAATAGTCGCTGAACACCGACATTGCGATTCTCCTTGACCTTATTTTCATAAGGTGGACGGATGGCATCTACAGGGCACGAATTATGACACAATTCGCAGTTGATACATCCCTGACGCGTGATTTTTATATTCCAAATCGCTACTCGAGAAAAGAAGCCCAATACTATTCCGTACGGACAGATAAAACGGCAAAACGGACGGCCGGTAAAGATTGACATCACCAATAAAACGCCACCGAACAGTATGAGCGGCACATCGCCTCCAAGCCTGAACATCCCTATGAAAGGATCGAAGCGGCAGATGATAAACTGACTGTTAGTCACCGCAAAAAGGACGGCCAGCGTCAAGTAAACCCATGGTATCAAGCCCAATACGGTTGAGACTGTCTTTGATAGCCTGTAGTTTTTAACGTTTATCAATTCCTGCAAAGCTCCAAAAGGGCATACGCCGGCGCAAAACACACGTCCGAAGAGAATGGAAAACAGTATGGGTATGATAAAAAACAGCAGAGCAGCAAAAGGAATGGTATACGATGAATCGCCCAATGCGAGCGCTACATTCGATATCGACCCAATGCTGCATACGCAGCCTTTTCGGAAAAAGCCGAAATAGGCAATAGAAATGATAGAAACCACGATGATCGGCCATCGAACGACGCGTTTGATGACAGCCCACGCCACAAAACTCATCAACACAACCAGCAGGACGATATCAAGCCATACTAAAAACGTCTCGGCCGGTACAACATATTGATGTAGAGGGTATTCGTAGCCGGATTCGAAATCAGGCTTCGGGAAACGATTAGGGTTTCTATCCTGGGCAAATGTCATCACGACGCATAGAGCCATGGTCGCAATTAATAGTATTTTTCGTTTCATTGAGTATATATAATTGATTTACATGCTATTGTTTCAATTTATATACCGATGCGACCGGAACGCGCTGGATAGCTTCCGACGGGCATACCCGTGAAATGGAGCATTCATTGCATAACGTACACAGTTCCTGCTTTATTTGCAGATACATAGAGCCGTTGCCGAAGTCACCACATCCCTTGCAGCATTTGCCGCAGCCGTTGCACAACTTTTCATCAATGATATACTCAAAATACGGGTCTTCGACGTATCTTCGGGTGATGGCGCTTGTGGGGCACAACAGATTCTCGGCTGCCGTATCCAATGTCTTCACATTGGCCCTGTAATATCCGGGACACAGGTCGCAATAACCGCAAACCGGCTCGGTATTAATACATTTAACGGCCGAGACTGCTAATACACAGTTTGTCTCGCAATTCCCGCAAAATGTACATTTTTGAGGGTCTATCTGCCAGAAATAATCTGTATTTTGGGAATAGGCATTGCGGGACAATGCGCCCGCTATTGCCAGTACGCCGCCGCCGGCAATCAGCGTACCGACGTTGCGCAGGAATTTGCGACGGGCTTCGGGACTCTTACTTGATTTATTCTCTTTCATAATTTACTCATTTAAAGGACAATATAAATATACTGCCCCGGGATTAAACATTTATTTATAAACTTTTAACACTATATTTTTTATACACACTAAAATCTCAATTTATATATTTTCCTCAAGTGAAATGTCAGGCGTGGCACCAGGACTTTGTATTTGCGACAGCCATTCAGTATCAAACACATAAACAGATAGCGTTTTTTTCCCTGCCACGAAAACCCTCTCTCCCAGCGTTTTGATTTTGTAGGCTTGTGTTCCGCCGCCCAATGCTTTTTTGTGGAGCAGGACGGTTCTGAATGTTCCGTCCGTGCTATAGCAGGTGATACGCGGATTGCCTTTCTCAGATGTCAGAATATCACCTGATTGCGTGGCAGTCATGTAGCTCGGATTACAGCATCCGAGGAAACTGCCGTCTTCGGGACCTGTTTTTCCAAAAGTTGTAATAAACTGTCCTTCAAGCGTATAGCTCTCTACTCTATGACGGCCTGAGTTGCCGCAATAGAGGGTGTCGCGGATGTTGACGATATCGAAAGCGTAGCTGGGGATGACAAATCCGATCGGACTGATGATAATGTTCAGGTAATCACCTTCCCGCGTGTACTTGCAGATATTTTTATTGCCTGCATCGGTCGCAAAAAGATATTCCTTCGACAAGGCCAGCGAGCAGTAGTCCGAATCGGGACGGCGTGCCGGCCAGCCTTTTATCTTTTCGCCTTCGAGCGTAAACACTTCTATTTCATCGGGATGAAGCAGATATATCTTGTCATCGTATACTTTGATATCGCGAATCTCCTTTTCGGAAGGAATTTCCCTGACAAGCGTACCGGCCATATCATATATCATGATAGATTGATATGCAGCCATATACACTTTATCACCGTACAAATCGAACGTGATGATTTCGTTGCCGGCCTGTATCGTATTGATTTTCTGATATGCTGAATCATTGATGAAGGTTGCGGCTGTCGTACCGTCGATTTGAGTGGCGCTTTTTTCAGGCTTTCCAAGCGTGTTGAAAACATACCAGCCAAACCCGATCACCATGGCAAAAACCAATAAATTTACTAAAAATTTTACACCTTTATTCATATCTATTTCATTTTCAAACAATAAATTTCATGTGAATGACGCAACATTAAATAGCCGTCGGCATAAGCCAATGGCCCCCAGGCATCCATGCCTTCAAAGATGCGTTGTTTCTTGACTAACTTCATGCTGCGCTGCTCCAATTGATAGCTATACAGTTCGCCGTCATCCTTCAAAACCACCAAATGGTCGTCAATGATGATATAGGGGCCGTATCCAAACCGCTCATCTGCAGCAGATTCCCAGATGGGCTTGTGTATATCCGACGGCGAATAAGCCACTATCTTGCCGCGCACTTGTCCGCCATCGTTCGGCGGGATGGTAATCACCATTTGTCCGTATAACACAGGCGTTTGCTGCTCGGACGACAATCCTTCGCTCGCCTTGTACTGGTCGAGGAGCGTGGCCGTCCACTTTCCACCGTTGTTTTTCACCTGCATCAGGGCGCCGCCGGCTCCGTATCCTGCTGTCAACGTGATATTTCCATTTTGCATAAGCACCGGTGAAGGTGCAATGACATTGGGATTCCAGGAGACATTCCACAGCAACGCGCCCTTGTCGGCATCTTCGGCCGAGACGCCGCATATACCGCCGATGGCTACATAGACGAATGTCTTTTTGCCTTGAATGACCATCGGCATGACCGATGAATGTGACATCGTGTAACCCGGCGTGTTGGGCGTCTCCCAAAGCACCTCGCCCGTTTCATAGTTGACACCAATCATCAGGACATTTTCACCGGCAGGGACAAGAATCAACTGGTCATCTTCTATACGCGGACATTGTCCTGTATACCAGCCGGGTACATCAGTATTATACTGTCTTTTCATGTCCATCGTCCATTTCATGTCGCCCGTCAACGGATCGCAGCACATAATGTGCCCTTCGGGGCCTATCGTAATGACACACTTGTCGTTGACGATAGGAACGGTTCGCGAGAAACCGTGATTCCGTTTCATCGGGACGCGATACCATCGGCGCCACAACTCTTTGCCTGTCACCAGATCGAAGCAGCGCAAGGCGTCAGAGTTCAACTCTTCGTCATAGTCCAATAAATAGACCAATCCTTTGTAAATCACAGGTGCAGCGTATCCTTCACCTGTTGCCGCTTGCCATTGCACCTGAAAGTCGGCCGTAAAATCAATCTTTTCGTTTGTACGCACATCATTCCTGTAATCGCTTCCCCTGAAACACGGCCATGAGCCTGTCAAAGCCGGCGTGCTTTCGTCATATTTCATAAAATATTCACCAATCATCACGTCGTCAGCGCTTCTGGCACTCCCTTCCGGACGTCCGTCCGCGCCGGGCAGCATCATGGCCAACTGCTCCTTTGGCGTATAGATATGCCACCAGACCACCAGCCCGAAAAATAGCACGGCTACCCCGTAAGTGATGAAAGAGATGAGTTTTGTATTCATTTTTATTTGTTGTTCAATGTTCAATGTTCAATGTTCAAAGTTTGTTGTTCAATGTCAATTGTTATTGTTCGTTTGCGTATTTAATTCCTTTATAATTAGATTGTTTCAGATATTTAATCAATTTTGCAATTGACTGGGAAATCTGTTTTGCTTTTGCTGACAAGGTGTTAAAAACGTCGTCAGAAATATATCCAAAATCCAACGTTCTATACAGTTGCGACCTTGCTTCACCACAAGAACCTTTGGCAATATATAAGAATTGTATAAATTCTTTATTACCACTCCGTTCAAATCCTTCTGCTATATTGTCCATAATTGAACCGGAAGATGCAGAAATTTGATTTCTTAAACTGAAATCCTTTGAAAAATCTCCTTCACAAGAAAAGCGAAAGATATCTTTACAAAATTCGCGTGCTAACTGCCATATTTCTAAATCTTCAAAACACTTAACCGTTCCCATACTCTCAATTTTTGAACCCTTGAACTTTGAACTTTGAACCTTGAACCTTGAATTTATCTTATCTTGTACGCCATCAGCGTATCCCCATGCCGCACATACAGAACACCCTGATAAATAACAGGATGCGCCCAATGCTGTTCGGTGCCGAGCGTGACATTGAATTTGCTGACGACGTCTAACTTTTCATGATTCGGCCTCACCAGCGCCATTTCTCCCTTTTCGGAATAGATATAGAGCAGACCGTCGGCAGCAATGATTGAGCCTACGCCAACGGATGCATCGCTATACATTGTTTTTCCCGTCTCCCAATCCACACAATGCCAGTTAGTTCGCTCACCTGAGCCGTAGACGTAATCGCCAAATCTCAGCGTATTGCCTGTCTTGTGGCTCATGTTGGCGTTTTCCCAGGCCAGCCTGACATTTCCGCCGCCATTCACGAGTTGAAGCATAATGGAGCCTACGCCGTAATCACTCATGCCAAGCACCTTACCATCATGATATTCAGGGGTATTGGGATGTTCCCTGAACCTGTTGGTATGAGGATACCACCAAAGCAAGTCGCCGTTTGAAATATCCACGCCGATCACATGGTCGGACATCATGGCCACCACTTGCGGGTGCATTTTTTCGTCGTTGATATAGATGCACGTCGCATAGCCTGCCATATCGTTTTCGGTCGCTCCCTTCGATTTCCAGATGACATCGCCCGTCGACTTGTTCAACGCCACGATATGGTAGTCTTTCCCTCCCGGAGCTATAATCAGCTTGTCATCAACGATTAAGGGAGGCCCGTTCCAGCCGTGAGCCGTATTTTTCGCTCCGAAATCTCTGGCATAGTTCTTTTTCCACAGCATCTTAAATGATTGAGAATCATAACATGACAATTCCATCAACCCGCTGACGACATAAAACTTGCCGTCACCATGCATCACCGTACTGCGTGCCCCGACATAGCCGTCGGAATCCCATTCCGGCCCGTAAGCCACTTTTTGCAGGAGCTTCCCTGTAGCGTCCAGCACATAAACATAGCCGTTACCGTCGGCGTATCCCGTGACAAAAAGCCTGTTGTCCTTATCAATTGAAACAGAGGAATATCCGCGTCCCAAGCCATTAAAATGCCAAAGCAATTCAGGCCCTTCGGCAGGCCATGATTTCATCAGACCCGTTTCATTGTAGACCCCGGTACGGTCATTTCTCCATTGCACCTGGGATTGAGCGGAAATGAACGTCAAAACGACTATCAGTATCAAAAAAAATCTTTGCATAACAACCTAAAATACTCTATATTATTACTTTATTCATCAAAACCGATTATTATCGGGCAATAAAGATAATATTTAGTTTGAACGTGCCGGTCATTTATCTCGTAATTACAGAATTTTAACAATTTAGCAATCGAAATATGAACCATTTTCAACACAAATTTACGCCTTCTTTCTACATCTAATATAATCATCGCGACTAAAACGAAAAAATGATTATTAAAAACGAAAAAATATACTATTTTTGTCGGCAAATCAATGGTCACAAAAATGAAAAAAATTATCCTCCTTCTCACGTTTGCCTGCTGTTTGCAAACAAATGCGCAACAGACACTTAATGAGCTATATGCTACGCAACCTGTCACTGTGGTCAAGCCATACGAAGTAGATTCGGTCGACAGGAAAAACAAAAAATTTACCGACGACAATCTGATGAGGCTGCTCCTGACCATACCGGAGCAAACAGCCTTTACTCAAATGTATCAAGCAGATACGTCCGGTTTCTTTCTTTTGTCGCCTGCCGGTGACAAACCTTTCGTTCAGCTATTCTCATTCTACGTTGAAGGGGATGGTTTCGGTGAAGCCGAAGTGACTGTCACTTCTCCGAATCTTATTGATATCTACATAGATAACAATCTTTTGGGAACGAAAGGCACCAAGGAAGATTCGTTGCAGGCGGCAAGATACGCATCGGCCGAACTGTCACCTTATCCGCGCAGTTCAAGAGTGGTTATCAAGCTTTTATGCGATTCGGGCAGTGTCGGAGCCTTGAAAGTCACGCTGCAAAACGTGTCAAAAAAATCTCAACGCCGGCTTGTCGTATCGCATGAAGCGCGGCGGCGCATGGTCATCGACGATGTGATTGTCGGCAAGCGCGTAACTGATATAACAGTCTCTCCACAAGGTAATTATGCGTTAATCCAATTTTCGGAAAACTATGGCCCCACGGCAACGACTTCGACTGCGTTATATACCGTCAAAACCGGCAGGCAGGTCGAAATAGACCGCGCACGCCAAAAATCGCAGTTGCAATGGATGCCCAAAACGGAAAAATTAGCCTACGCGCAGCGGGAAGGCCGTCAATACAACCTTGTCACGATTGACCCTGCCACGCTGGAAGAAAGCGTGTTGGCTAAAAATATCCCTAACGAACCGGTCACCTTTGCACCTGACGGAAAGTCATTCTTCTACACGAAAAAAGCAGAAACCGCAAATAGCAATGACTTCATTTTCAGGATACAAACCCTGTCAGACCACACGGGTGGATTGCCTCCCGTCAATCTGCTCTTCCGCTACGACCTGACAACGGGTCTGACAAGTCAGCTGACTTTCGGCTCACATTCCACGTCCCTGCACGATATCAGCCGAGACGGAAAGATGCTGCTGTTTTCCACTGCAGATGAGGTTATTACAGAAAGATCTTTCCTCAAAAGCTCTCTGTTCTGCCTTCACCTTGAAACCATGCAGGTGGATACGCTGTGGAAAGATGAAAAATACGCATCCCGGGCAGGTTTTTCGCCCGACGCGACGAAAATAATCATCACCGGCGGACCTGAATCGTTCGGAGGCATCGGACTGAATATTGAGGAAGGACAAATAGCAAATAGCTATGATACACAGGCATTTATTATGGATTTGGCTACCGGAAAAATTGATCCCGTAACAAGGGATTTTAATCCGAGCATACGCAGATTCGATTGGCTTACTGATGGTTCAATTTATTTCCAGGTCGAAGATGAAGACCGGGTGGCCATCTATTCGTATCAACTCTCAAACCGCAAATTCACCAAATTGCCGCTTAAAGAAGATGTAATTATGCAATTCGGATTCTCGCAAAATACTGCTGTGATGGGATTTACGGGAATGAGTGTTTCCAATTCGGCTCGCGCTTACCTGTTCAACCTGAAGGATCAAAAGTCAACGCTCGTAGCCGATCCTTTTCGGGAGAATTTGGCTCAACTGAAGCTGGGAGAAGTCAACGATTTCAACTTCACCAATTCGGCCGGGACGGAAATCAAAGGTTACTATTTCCTGCCTCCCGATTTCGATCCCGATCGTAAATATCCGCTGATTGTCAACTATTACGGCGGCACGTCGCCGACGTCACGAGGTTTTGAGAGCCGTTATCCGCTGCATGTATACGCAGCCTTGGGATACGTCGTGTATGTCCTTCAGCCGAGCGGAGCAACCGGATTCGGGCAGAAATTTTCGGCCATACACGTGAATACCTGGGGGATACGCTCGTCGGACGATATCATTGAGGGAACGAAGAAGTTCATAGCCGGGCACCCTTATGTCGATACCGGCAAAATCGGCTGTATAGGAGCATCTTACGGCGGATTTATGACGATGCTCCTGCTGACGAAGTCCGACCTTTTTGCTGCCGCCGTGTCCCATGCCGGCATCAGCTCCATCAGCAGTTACTGGGGCGAAGGCTACTGGGGCTATTCGTATAGCGCGGCCGCCAGCGCCGACAGTTATCCGTGGAACAACCGCGAACTCTACGTCGACCAAAGCCCGCTTTTCAGCGCCGACAAGATCAATACCCCCTTACTGCTGCTTCACGGGACGTCCGACACCAATGTCCCTCCCGGCGAAAGCATGCAAATGTATACCGCCCTGAAAATCCTCGGCAAGCCGGTAGAGCTTGTTCAGGTGGTCGGCGAAGATCACCATATCCTGACCTACGACCGCCGACTGAAATGGAACGAAACCATCTTCGCCTGGTTCGAAAAATGGCTGAAAGATGATTCGGGATGGTGGGAAAGCTTGTATAAATGATTGATTAATAATTCGATCTGTGTAATACAGAAAGATTCATTGTTCGAAATTTCGTCGAATCATGATCGGGTTCGATTGGAATGTATTCAGTCTCGCACAAAGACATCAATATCGTTAGTACTTCTATTAATATAAGTAGATTGCGCATAGTCTTTATGCGACAATCATCAATTTTCTGTAAAGTTTTCATACTACCTCATAGGAAAAAACCTATCTTAAACCGGCATCCAGATATCTCCGTCGTATGGTTCCCAATCATCATCAGGAATCCATTCCGGTCCAATTCTTTCCACATCAACCGAGCCAGCAGCTATAGGGCATTCTACCGAAATACGTCTTACCGTAATTTCAGGCGCCGAGTAATACTCTTTCATTTCGTTTAAACATTCAAATTCATTCATTTCGTCTACTTATTTGAAAAAATAAATCTTATAGTTATTAATAAAAACGCTGCAAAAATAGATAAAATAATTTACATGCGCAAATAAAAATGCAAAAAAAATATAAAAAAAATATTTTTATCTTATAGAAGCAAACTATCTATAGATCACAAAATCGTCAGTTTGTGATCATAAAAATATATACAACTATATGATAATAAGCTATATATAACAGAAAACAACCATTGTGTTGCGACCTATCCTGAAATCTTGTAAAAGCAACGTGTCACGAACGGAAGGCAAGTATACAACGCTGAACGCCAGTATTCTGCCGTATGGCCACCGTCGCGGATACGAAATTCGCAGGGGATTTGGGCGGCACGCATGGCTTGCGTAAACTCGATGTTGCGGTCGAGCAGGAAATCGTCGTCGCCGCAATCGACGTACCAGCGGACGCTGCGCAACTGCGTTTTTCGTGCATCATCGGCTTCGGCTACAAATGCAACGCAACTGTTTTCCTGTACTGAACGGGTCAGAATGGCCATCTTATCGTCTTCGCGCTGAGGTGGATAAGCGCCTTGCTGAGGGATATTCATCAGCGCGCTCATCGCATAGCACGCCGCGAACATATCGCTGTGTGACTGAGCATATTTCGTAGCGCCGCCGCCGCCCATCGACAGTCCTGCCACGGCACGGTGCTGCTTGTCACCCATCACGCGATACGTTTTTTCGATGTAGGGCAGCAGTTCGGTGAAGAAAAACGTTTCGTATTTCCAACCCGGCATATCAAAATAGCCGTTCCAAGCACCCTCGTAAATATTGCCGCCGGCATTCGGCGAGACAATGATCATCTCACACGCTTCGCCCGAAGCCGTCAACTGGTCGGCAATCTCTTTTACATGAAGATTGTCAAACCATTGCGTGTGAGTGCCATTCATCCCGTGCAAGAGATAGAGGACGGGATAGTTTTTTCTTGTCTCCGAGTCGTAACTCTTTGGGAGATAAATGTTAAACTCGCGGTCGGCATTCAATACATTGCTAAAGATGGATTTTGTTTCGACCCTGCTTTGCGGCCCTCTGCCGTCAGGTTGAGCTGAAAGGGCGAGTGTACAAAATAATACGGTTAAAAGTAAAGATATACGTTTCATTATTAATATGTTATATAAAATATTGCTTGTCAGGAAAACGGCGCTAAGCTTACCGTTATCAAATTAAATTCATTTAAGCCAGAAATAAATTAACAATGTAAGTGTCAGAATAATAGCCAGATGAAGCCTCCAATCCCTGATACCTTCGAACTTGGCGATGCCTCCCTTGAAGTTGATGGTAGTTTTGGCTAATTTCTCCGGGGCTGTCTTTTCGGTAAAAGCGGACACGGCAAATAACACGATGGTTATCAGGATCTCGGCCCATAGTCCGCGATATCCGAAATTCAAGGTCAGCGGATGGTGCAGGAACGGGAAAAGCTGTCTGCCTGTTTCAGGGCCAAGCAACTGGTCGACAACGAAAATGGTCGACAGCACAACGCCAACAAGCACCGAAACCCCTGCACCCTTGACAGTCACTTTCTTACTTATGATACCGAAGAAAATGGCCGGAAAAATGGGGATGACCAGATAGGCGGAGATGGTCTGCAAGTACTTGTAGAGGCCTTCTTCATTTTGATAAACGAGCCAGGCGGCGCCGATGCCCAGCAAGGCAGCCAGAATAATCACTATTCTGCCGGACGAGACCTGGCCTTTTTCCGTCATGGCCGGCTTGAATTTGAGCAAAAAATCGCGCACCACCAAGGTGGAAACGGAATTGAAGACGGCTATCAAGGACGAAATGAGCGCCGCAAACAACGATGCGAGCAGCAGACCCCTCAAGCCTGACGGAAGAAGCTTATTCATCAGCAACACAAATGTTTGCTTGCTTTCTTCCCCGTTCAGTTCGCCCGGATACAACGCAAAGGCAATCACGCCCGGCAATGCAAAGATAAAGACAGGCAGGAGTTTAAGCAGAGCGGCGAACATGGCGCCTTTTCTGGCAGTCTTGATATCGGACGCCGCCAGCACGCGCTGCACATTGACCTGGTCAATGCCCCAGTAAAAAGCGCCGGCATAGAAAGCGGTGGCCAGAATACCCCAAAACGGATAGACCGGATCGTCATACGGCTTGGCTATATGCATCATTTCCGGCGCCTTAATCACCAATTCATTCCATCCGCCTACCTTATTCAGGCCAAAAGCCAACAGGATGATTCCCGCAACAATCATAATCATCACCTGAATCGTATCTGTATAAGCCACAGCCGTATAGCCTCCAATCATCGTAAAAACGGCAACTATGACAGCGATGCATACCACCGTCGACATGATATCCCAGCCCAGCAAACTGTACATGACAAGCGCAGCAGCGAAAATCGTAAAGGCAAGCTTTGTCATCACACTGATAATCAGCATAAACAAAGAAAAGAACGTTCGGGCATGGTGATTAAACCGCAACTCTAAAAATTCAGGTATGGTAAATATCTTATTTTTAAGGTAATAGGGATACAGTATGGCGCATCCTATCCCCAACGGTATGATGGTCATGATCTCGACCGACCCTGCGGACAGACCATAGCGGAAAGCGTCGCCCGAAAGCCCTACAAGGTGTTCGGCGCCGATATTGGTGGCAAAGAGCGAGGCGCCCACAATTGGCCACGTGATATTGCGGCCGCCGAGGAAAAAATGAGCGCTGTTTTGCGACGCTTTTTTCCGGTACGACATGTATAAGCCGTAGTACAGGCTTGAGCCAAGGACGATCGCAAAAACGATCCAGTCGGAGAAGGTGAGGGAGAGGGACATAGTTTAATAACTGAGTAATTGAGTAACTGAATAACTGAATCTTTAGGGTGAGTTGTGAGTAATTGAATCTTTGAATTTTTGAATCTTTGAATTTTGTTATTGCTGCGCAAAAGTATAAAAATTTTTCATAACAAAACTAAATAAGGATATTTGTAAAATAACAAACGTCTCCATTTATCATTTTTCAGTCGTCTTATTGTTAATTTTTTGTACCATGCAACGTTTTCATCAGAACATACGTCATTACAGAAAAGGGTTAAAAATTATAAAGACATGAAAAAAATGCTATTCTTGTTTGCGGCCGTGTTTTTCGCGGCTTGCGATAACGGCGAAAATGAGGTAGACCCCAACGGGAAGCTCCCGCTTAAAGATCCGATAAACATAGAGTTGTCTTCTGTCGAGACGCGTATGGCTGAAGAAGGTCAGGTATTCGGAATGGATTTTCTGGCTGCTGCTTTAGCGGAGGAAAGTGACAAGGAAAACGTGGTCATTTCGCCTTTGAGCCTCAACATGGCTTTGGCGATGGTGTGGAACGGAGCGGCAGGAGAAACGCGCACAGCCATACAGGAAGCAATGGGAATGTCTAATTATCAGGTAGAAGAGGTGAACGCCTATTTCAAAAAAATGAAGGAAGCACTCCTCGAAACCGACCCCTCAACGCAACTTGCGCTTGCCAATTCGATTTGGGCGAGGGAAGGTTTTCCATTCAAGGAAAGTTTTTTTGAAATTAACCGCCAATGGTACGACGCCAAAGTCAGCGAACTTGATTTCGCCGACCCGAAATCGGTTGAAATAATCAACCAATGGTGTTCCGACAACACAAACGGGCTGATTGACAAAATGATAGAAAGCATTCCGGATGATTTGGTGATGTACCTGATGAATGCCCTGTATTTCAAAGGCACATGGTCGGAAGGTTACGGATTTGTCAAGAGCGACACAAAAGATGCTGATTTTCAAAAGGAAAGCGGAGAAACGGTCAAAGTGAAAATGATGGGCCAAATGAGCCAACAGCCATATTATGCCGATGAAAACCTGTCTCTGACTTCACTGCCCTACGGCAACGGCGCGTTCAGAATGGTTTTCGTGCTGCCGCAACACAATGTCTCTTTCGTCACGATGATTGAACGTCTGCAAACTCCTGATTATCTGATAAATTGCTTAAATTCAGCGGTTATGCGCGATGTCAATCTCTTTGTCCCGAGATTTAAAATCGAGTATGAAATTGATTTGGTAAAGCCTTTGAAGCGACTGGGGGTGGGCGTTGCTTTCGAGCCTTTTGTGGCTGATTTTTCAGAAATGTCGGATATGTTATTGTACATTTCGGAAGCGAAACAAAAGATCTATATCGAAGTAAATGAGGAAGGTACGGAAGCAGCGGCCGTAACAAGCATCGGCATCTCGTTTTCTTCCGTCGGTCCTCCCCAGCCGGTAATGTTTACGGCCGACCGTCCATTTCTGTTCCTGATTCAGGAAAAATCAAGCGGCGCCGTTTTGTTTACGGGAAAGATTGGGAATGCGGCGGAATAGTTGTCACTCAAGCCATTGATACAGTTTTGCATAGACATCCTCTTCGTTCGTGGCGATCAGCAGGTTTGACCAATTTCCATATTCCTTTCCCGCATCTTTCAGAATTGTCTCAATGAGATCGCTATCTGCCGGTTGATCAAGGGCGTTGACCGGGTTTAACAAACAGATATTCAAAGGAGTCAAGGCTGTTATCAAATCCGGCAAGTCATATTGTCCGATCACTCCTGCGGGTGCTGACATAAGGTATTTCGGGAGATAGTTCTTTTCCTGAACGACCGATTCGTAGGACAGCAGGGGGTTGATCAGTGCAAGCCGGTGGAAATCCCTGTTGATCACGGCCGCATGAAGCAGATCTGACGTGAGCGTTCCGCAGGCAACCCCTGTCAGTGTGCCATAAGCTCCTGATTCCTTGATGAAATCAACGATTATTTTTATTTCTTCCACCCGAATGCCCAACGGACTTTTTTGCGTCAAAATTCCTGCATACCAGATATTTATCGGTACACCTTGTATGATTGCATCGCCTCCCTTATATGTTCCGGTCAGTTCGCCGAAGCCGCTTAAATCAGGTATAACAACCTGATAACCTTTGCTCAACAGTTTTTCCGCGATTCCTCCATTGGCGGCCGCCGATGCTTTGCCTTTTTCATCCAGCAGTAAAACGACTTTTCCGGAAGGATTGCCCGAAGATAAGCGCAAGACAGGGATGTAATAATTGCCCGCCCCTTTGACTAAATATTTTTCAATCGAGGAGCCATCACGCCACAAACGTCCTGAAAATATGGATTCCTTTGGCAAATCCGGTTTGCAATAGCCGGTTAATAGTTCGGCTTTCTTTGCGATATCACTAAGATAATCAGGGTTATTCAGTTTTTCAGCTTGCCGCCTCGCTACTACTGATGCCGCATACTTTTCATTCAGACTAAAGAGCGTTTCGGCATCTTTCAGACTTGTCATTACCTGTCCTGTTTGAGTGGCCCAAAGGTCTTTGTCATCAAAGAGTTCGACCTCTTCGTCTTTGGGATCACCGGGATTATTCAGGAATTTTTGGAAGAAAGCATGTAGCGCTTCCCTGTTTTTCAGCGTATTGGCGTGGCCTGCATCATCTTCCACCATAAGGAGATTATCGGGCTGACCCAAAGCGATGTAGGCATTCCGGGCTTCGCCATACACATCGCGTGCACCCTGTATGCTGAAAATATCATGCGTCGTGGTCACCATCAGCAATGGTTTGGGCGCTCTTATTTCTATTAAATCGCTGATATCAAATGATTTATTCAGCGAGTACATGAAAATCTGTTCCGCATCCTGAGGCCCTATGGAACGAAGCAATTTATCGAATGTGGTGATATAACATTCGTGTGCAGCGGCTAAAATCCGATCATCCATCGCAGCGATTAAGGCGGACTGCGTTCCTCCTCCCGACCGACCGGTGATACCGATGCGTGCCGGGTCAACTTCTTTACGGCTAAGCAAATAGTCCACAGCCCGGATGCCATCCCAAATAAAGTAGTTCGCCGGCGAAAGTCCGGCCATAAATGACTGGCTTCCGGGATAAGAGTGTTCGTGAGTAGGGCTAAAAATACTTTTCCCGTCTGCATCGAAATACTGAATCCGTTCTCCCTGACCGACAGGGTCTAAGGCTAATACGATAAACCCTTTTTTAACCAGATTCATTATGCTTCGCTGGTAGCCTGCCTGCCGCAAACCATTGACACTGTGACCGCAACAGTAAACAATAGCCGGTAACTTCCCGTTTTTCGATGCAGGCAGAAATAACGCAGCCGTCACATAAAAGCCCGGTCTCGATTCAAAATACAGTTTCTCTACCGTGAAGCCATCCCTTTTGATTGTCCCCGTTATCTTGGCGTTCAAAGGTGTTTTTGGAGGAAACCCGCCGACCATTTCTTCCATTATTTTTCTTAGCGTCACTTGACGGTCCGTCCAGTCACGGGCAGATTTCAATCCGTTTACATACGCCTGGCGTTCACTTATTTGAGTGAAGGCATGGGAACAGATATTGTCGTACAACACATTGGCCGTATTTCCGTTGAACTGCCAATAATCCATCACCGAAAGATCTTCCTGGGCGTTTGAGTTGAGGTATATGCCGAAGAAAAGAATTAGATAAAAACATCTTAAATCATTCATTTTATTTAACTTAACTATGATTTCAATAGTTTTTCCATTCGTTTGATGGATTGAATAACTGCACGGACGGTATGGTAATTTATTTTCCACGAGTGGCTCATGTGTGTCCAGATAGGTTCGCCTTTCCTGGTCAGCAACGGAAACCACTCTCCTACCCCTTTATTCACACATTTATCGTAAACGAATCGATGAACATTTTTATAGGCTTCCCAGTATTTATCATCGTGAAATAAGATGACTGCATCAAGCAGTCCGATCAACACCTCGGCCTGCTGCCAAAACTCCTTTTCCCTGTCGTAGACGCCGCCCGAATGGGGGCCTTCCACATAGACGCCGCCGTATTCATTATCAATTCCGTTTTCAACCGTATGGTCGTATATCGTCCGGAATAACGGCAGATAGCCTTCGGGGCTGGTTTTCAACACGTCCCATGAATGAAGCAATAGCCACGCAAATTCGGCATTATGTCCGTAGCAGGTGTTATCGGTGGCGTTTCCTTTCTGTCCTTCTTCCGAGAAGCGGTCCCATCCCCAGATAATATCGAATTTGATTTGCGGGGCAACGGTCCAGTCCTTGAAAAACTGGGGGATACCTGTTTTATAAACCGGATGTATTATCCTGTTAATCAGCAGATCTATATCTTCAAGCAAGGCACGTTGATGTACTTCCTCACCGCTACATTCATAGAGCGTCGTAAAGGCTTCCATCAGGTGCATGTGGACATCGAGTGTCTTGCGGTCGCCGCCCTGACTGCCGGGGCCGCATAATGTCCAGTCGCGGTGAAACATTTCCCAATATCCGCCGTACATGGTGTCTGCGCAGTATTTGCGTAGCAGGTCGAAAACTTTGCGGGCATATTCAAGTCCGACTGGATCGCCTGTGGCAAGCGTATATTCGCTCAGTGAATAGATGGCAAAACTGTGTCCATAGATGATTTTCCGGTCGATTTTCACGTTGCCTTTTCTGTCCATCATCCAGTAGAATCCGCCATATTCCTTGTCCCACATCCTGTTTATGAGGAAGTTGACGCCATGTTTGGCCATTTCGGCAAACCGACCGTTGCCGTAGCCTGCGCGATGCGTGGAAGCACAGGTGTACAGGCAGCGCGTCTGTGCAATAAGCGACTTTTCGTCTTCGCCGGAATCATTTCCGTCCCTGTCGAAATGAGTGAGATACCCGCCGTTTTCACGGTCTATCATGCGTGCCTCCCAAAAAGGCAACAGCTCGTTTAGAAGATGATTTTCAGCTTCTTGCTTATAGATTGTTAATTCTGATTTGTTCATTT
>JAITMM010000047.1 GCA_031277335.1 Tannerella sp.
ATAATTATCTTTCTCATATTCTATACATTAAATATTAAACTTTGAACCTTGAACTTTGAAATCTTTGAATTTTTGAATCTTCGAATCTTTGAATTTTAAATTGTCCAAGCCGCCCGTGTCGGCTGCTCAATCAGCCTGTTGGCTGCTTCGTCATTGATAAATTCAAGTTTCACAGGATCAAACTGAAGCGTCCTGTTCAGCCGTAGTGCTGCGGCGCCCATATTGACAATCGTGGCCGAACGGAAACCATACCTCTCGTTTAAAGCAAACGGCTGACGCGTCTTTACACATTCGATAAAGTCAGTCACCTGTTTGTCAGGCTCCGGGAAATCGGCCAATTTCTTTTCCCAGTCAGGGATGTCGCACACGAAATTCCTGTATACATTGCCTTTCGGACCTGAAATATAAGGCGTATTCGGATCGCCGAAATCTTCGCCCCAAAGAATGATCTGGCAGCCGTCATCATACGTATAAGTAATAGAGCGCCAAGTACCTACGGCATCGGGATGTTGCTGCGGAGCGTCTACTTCCACTTTGATGGGGCTTGTCTCGTCCTTTCCCAGAAAATACTGTACGGGGTCGATATAATGTTGCCCCATATCTCCCAGACCACCACCGTCATAGTCCCAATATCCGCGAAACGTCTGATGCGTGCGATGGGCATTATACGGTTTGTAAGGCGCCGGCCCTAACCAGAAATCATAATCCAATTCTGCCGGAATAGGCTCAGGTTCAAGATATTCCTTGCCCACCCAAAAGAATTTCCAGTCGAATCCCGTATGCCGGCTGATAACCACTTTCAATGGCCAACCCAGCATACCGCTCTGTACCAGCTTCTTAATCGGCTTCACCGTTGTGCCCATGCCGTAGAACGAGTCTTCAAAGCGGAACCACGTGTTCAGCCTGAACATGCGTCCATACTGTTTCATGGCTTCCACGACGCGTTTTCCTTCGCCGATGGTGCGTGTCATCGGCTTCTCGCACCAGATGTCTTTGCCTGCCTTGGCGGCTTCGATGGACATGATGGCGTGCCAGTGCGGCGGCGTCGCAATATGCACTATGTCAACGTTCGGATCTAAAATCAAATCCCTAAAATCGTGATAGGCAGCAATTTTGTCCGTCACCAGCGCCTTGCCCAGTTCCAGATGTTTACTGTCCACATCGCAAACGGCCACGAGGCGTGTCCCGGCATAATTCACATGCCCGCGTCCCATGCCTCCCGTCCCGATGATCCCTTTTGTCATTTGATCGCTTGGCGCGATAAGTCCTTGTCCCAGTACGTGTCGCGGCACAATCGTAAAGAGTGCCACACCCCCCAGGGACTTCAAAAATGTTCGTCTATTTGTCTTCATACCATATCATTAATTTTATTATTGAAAGCATATATTTTTAAAGGTGACAAATATACGCCATTTTGTTAAAACAAACAAATTAAATGCAATTATTGTAGATTTTTTTTGCCGGTCCGAGATTATATTTGCTATTGCGGAACGGTGCCGATTTGGCATAGAGGTCCCGGAAGTTTTCCGCGTATAAATGAGCAAGAGCAACGCAAAACTTTGAACAACTTATTCTACAACAACATATCTCCAGCTATACGATCCGCCACTTCCTGCCCTTTAAACGCGGCAAGGAGCGTCAGGCCAAAGTGGAACACCAGTCCGGGACCTTTGCCGGTGATGATATTGGCGTCAATGACCACCGGCTCGTCGGTCAGCGTGGCATCGGTCAAATAAGATTCCATGCCCGGGAAGCATACAGCCTTTTTCCCTTTTAATAAACCTAATCCCCCCAACACCATTGGCGCGGCGCAGATGGCGGCAATCCATTTGCCTTGTGTATTCTTTTCGACAAGTAACTGTTTGAGTGCCTGATGCCCGTTCAGCATCACACTCCCCGGCCCGCCTCCCGGCAGGATAAAAGCTTCGCCGTCGTCATATTTGGTCGCCTCAAAGAGTCGGTCGGTAGTAACAGGAATACCGTGCGCGCCCATCACCATGTAATCACCTGTGATAGAGACTGTTTTTACTTCTACACCACCTCGACGCAAGATATCAATAGTGGCAATTGCTTCGGTCTCTTCGAAGCCGGTTGCTAAAAATAAATAGGCTTTCATAGGAATAATTTTTTAAAATAATGATATAAAAAAAATGTCTTCATTCTTTTGAGGAATAAAGACATCATTTGAGAATATATTGATATGTGATATATCCGTTTTGATTGTTAGTGCCGGCTATACTGTTGAATTTAGTACGTTTAGCCGCATTGATGGCATCGGTTCGCATCGAACTGCTATTGATATTTGTCCCTCGTCCTATTTCGGCCTGGATGACATTTCCTTCTCTGTCGACGACGATATCGAGGACAATCTTGCCACCTTCATCAAATTTAAGCGATGGTTGAGCGAGGCCACCTCCTCTGACGACTCGTCCTGTAAGATTAAAAGAGCCGCTCAATCCACCTGTGCCTGTATTAGAGCCTGTATTGGAATTGCCGAACGGGCTGCCTTCGTTACCGGCTGCTACTGTGCCGCTGCCCTGACTGTCGGAGTTAGCATCGCCGAAACCGGCGCCGGCTACGCGTTGCGCTATGTCTTGTTCGAGTTGGCGTTGCGCTTCCTGTTGTCTGCGCTGTTCGGCAGCAATACGCTCTTGTTCTGCACGTTCGGCTACTTCGCGTTGCCTCCGTTCGTTTTCGGCATTAGACGGGTCGGCTATAGATACGGATTCTTCAATGTCTTGAGTAAGCATTCTCTCGGTAGCGTTGGAGGGTGTTCCGGCAGGTTGAGATGTCTGCATGGTAACAGTCTGACTGCCTTGAGGTTCGAAATAACCGGCAGAGAGCGTTACTTGTCCTAAATTCACTATCACTCCGGTATCTTCTTCAGTCACTTTAGTGAAAATATTCATGAAGAACATGATCAGAATGGCTGCCACATGAAAGACAATCGTTCCGAAGAGTGCAATGATTTTATCCTTAGCAGATCCCATTCCCTTTATTTTGAGACTCTTGTAGCGAGTGTCATCCTTATCTTATTTTTATTTGCAATCTCCATTACGCGGACTACTTCTTTGTAAGGGATTGATTCGTCGGCAAATATAGAAACCCACATTTCAGGCTCCTTTACGAGTTGAGCTTGCAGGAAAGATTCTATTTCTTCAAATTTCACAGGCTGTTCGCGTTGAGTGCCGGCGGCTACATAATAATTCAGGTTGGCGTCAATCGTTATCCTTGAATAAGGTTGCGTAACTGTTTGTCTTTGAGCCTCAGGCAACGTCACCTTAATGGCATTGGGCACAACAACCGTCGACGATATGAGGAAGAAAATCAGCAACAGAAAGATGGTGTCCGTCATGGACGCCATGCTGAATGTCGGATCCAATTTTGTTTTTCGTTTCAGCGCCATACTTTTTTATTTTGACGGTTCATTTAACAAATCCATAAATTCCATTGTGCTAAATTCCAATTGATTGACTACATTGGTGACTTTTGAAACAAGATAGTTGTAAGCGAACATGAAGATAATCCCCACGATAAGTCCGCCAACTGTAGTAACCAGAGCTTCATAGATACCTCCTGAAAGCAATGTAATATCCACATTTGTACCGGCATTGGCCATATTGAAAAATGCGCGTACCATCCCCGTCACTGTCCCCAAAAAACCGAGCATGGGAGCGCCGCCTGCCGTTGAGGCTACGATGGAGAAGCCTTTTTCAAGTTTGGCTACTTCGATATTTCCTACATTTTCTATTGTTGCCAGCACATCGCTCACAGGCCGTCCCAGCCTACTGATCCCTTTTTCAATCATGCGAGCTGTCGGAGAATTGATTGACTGACAAAGTTTTAATGCTGAATCAACTTTCCCGTCGTAAATATAGTCTTTGATACGACTCATAAACGATTCGTCTTTTTTACCTGCCCGACGGATAACCATCAGACGTTCAATAAAAACAAACGTGGCCACTAACGACAGGACGAGTAATACAATCATAATCCAGCCTCCCTTGATCGCAAGGTCGATGATATTCATCTGGGCTTCGGTTGTGATAGTTGGCGGTGTCAGTTCCATTGCGTTCTCGACCGACGGATTTGTAACTTGCAGTAATACAGATAAAAAATTCATACGATGTTCTTTATTTATACATTAATTAATTGTTCGAAGTTAAATGTTAATTGTTCAATGTTCAAAGTTCAATGTTTAAAGTTTCTTGTTCAATGTTCAATGTTTATTTATAAGGCATTGTTTATAGAGGCCGATTGTCTTCTCCAGTCCGAAATAAAGCGCATCGCATATAAGAGCATGACCTATAGAGACTTCTTTGAGCCAAGGTATCCTTGACGCGAAGAAGCCGAGATTTTCCAATGAGAGATCGTGCCCTGCATTGACGCCGAGTCCCAACTGTTTAGCTGTTGTTGCCGCCTCGACAAAGGGAGCCGCAGCCGCTTCGTTGTCCTTGACGAAAGTAGCTGCATACGGTTCCGTATAGAGTTCAATCCGGTCTGTGCCTGTTTTGGCGGCAAGTTTGATGTTATCAGTTTCGGTACCGACAAAGATAGATGTCCGTATCTGTTTGGACTTGAAAGTTTCAACGAGTTCTTTCAACAAATTCAAGTTTTCGCCTACGTTCCATCCTGCATTCGAGGTGATAGCATCCGGCGCATCCGGCACAAGCGTCACCTGCGCCGGTCTTACCTTCAATACCAAGTCGATAAACGATTGAGTAGGATAACCTTCAATATTCAGCTCTGTGCGAATGAGCGGTTTGAGAGCGTACACATCGCTATACCTTATATGACGTTCGTCAGGGCGAGGATGAACGGTGATTCCTTGTGCGCCAAAAGCCTCACAATCTTGGGCTACCTTCAACACATCGGGCATATTTCCGCCTCGCGCATTTCTTATCGTCGCAACTTTATTGATATTTACACTTAATTTTATCATGTAAAGTCTTGTTTTATTTTTATATTTGTACTCAAATACAGACGCAAATGTAAGGTTTTTTTCAAGAACGAATCAAGAATGAAGAAAAATGATAAACAAAAAGACATTAAACGAGGCTAAAAAGGCCGATTTTAATTTTTTTTATGACTAATTAAACAAGAAAATATGGAAAGAAAAATGAAAATAGGAGTATTCGGAAGGGATTATCAGGAGGACAAACTGCCGTTAATTCAGCGTTTGTTCGAGAAACTGTCGGAGTTGGGAACTGAGATCTATATTCAACGTGATTTTTATGCGTTCCTGACCGAAGTGACGAAATATATGCCTGCTAACGCCGGCCTGCTCGATGGAGATGTCAGTTTTCTCGATTTGGCATTGAGCGTCGGCGGTGACGGGACATTTCTTAGAACTGTCGTGCAAATCAATAAATATCCAATCCCCATTCTTGGTATCAATACCGGCAGGCTTGGATTCTTAGCCGATATCGGCAGCGAACAGTTGGAAGAGACGCTGGACGAACTTTTTCGGCATCAATTCCGCACTGAAGAACGGATGATGCTTGAACTGCAAATGCCCGAGTCGCTTTTTCAGGGATACCATTATGCACTGAACGAAGTAGCCATCTTGCGGCGCGATACCTCGGCTATGATTACAATACATACCTTTTTGGACGATGACTATCTGACATCATATCAAGCCGACGGCTTGATAATAGCTACGCCGACAGGGTCGACTGCCTACTCGATGAGCTTGAACGGCCCGATTATACTGCCCGAAAGTGACAATCTTGTATTGAGTCCCGTAGCGCCGCATAGCCTGAATGTCCGTCCGTTAGTCATTCCGGGCACGCATCGGATCACGCTTCGTGTTGAAAGCCGGTCACCGACTTTTCTTGTGGCATTGGACGGCAGGTCGGAGGTGGTCTCTACCGATACGCTGCTGACAATCGTAAAGGCCTGTTTTACAACGCATATAATCCACAGACTCGACCATACTTTCTATCAGACATTGCGCGAAAAACTATTGTGGGGCGTAGATAAAAGAGTTAAATAAACTTAAAAATAGCATTTTAAGTGGAGAATGTGTTCCTGATAAGAAAAAACAATCTATATTTGCATCGTGTTGTTCATGGTATTAGATTTAAGGTTAACAAATGGAGTTTAGGTTGTCGTGAGACAACCTTTTCTTTTTTAGGGCATTATTTGTCATTGGCCGTGTTGAAAAAAAGTCGGAAACATTCATTTTTTGTAAATAATTCGTTGTTTTTCTCGTTGGCAATGAAAAAAAGTCTATATTTGCACCCTGAAAATTGAATTTATAGAAAGTAATAACATAAAACATTGTAAAATCAAATGCAAAACAAAGGATTTATCAGAGTCTTTTCGCTATTGTTGATGCTCGTTTGCCTGTTCTATCTGTCGTTCTCATTCGTGACGGCACATTACAACAAAAAAGCAGTGACTTATGCAGCCGGTGACCCTGTAAAGGAGAGTCTTTTTCTTGACTCATTGGCTAATAAAAAAGTATGGTTGGGCTATACGCTGAAGCAATGCCGTGAAATGGAAGTGACCATGGGGCTTGACCTCAAGGGAGGAATGAATGTCATTCTCGAATTGAATGTACGCGATGTCGTGCGGGCAATGGCGAACAACAATCAGGACCCGAATTTCAATCAGGCATTGGACTTGGCTTATGCACGTCAAGCCACAAGCCAACGTGATTTTATCGATTTATTTGTCGAAGAGTACAAGAAATTAGATCCGGGCGTCAGGCTGTCGGCTGTGTTCAGCACTTTTGAGCAAAAAGATAGAATTACACCTCAAAGCACTGATGCACAGGTAATCACTGTGATAAGAGAGGAATTGAAGAGCGCCATAAATAATTCATTTAATGTATTACGCACGCGTATAGACCGCTTCGGCGTTGTTTCACCAAATATACAACAGTTGGAAACGACGGGACGCATTTTAGTAGAATTGCCGGGCATTAAGGAGCCTGAGCGCGTACGTAAATTATTACAGGGAAGCGCTAATCTTGAATTTTGGGAAACGTATGATTTATCAACTGTATATCAGCAACTTGTTAGTGCTGACGAGATTTTAGCCAAAATTCTCCATTTCAACGAAGCTGTTGCCACAGATTCACTTGCAGATTCTTCTGCCGTGTCTGCTCCTACAACCGAAACAGTCAATCCTGATAACGCATCCTCAGAAGTCGATTCATTATTGGCTCAGATAGGCGAACAGGATACATCAACTCAAACCGAGACGATGACACAGGCCGAATATGAAAAATTACATCCTCTGTTTGCAAATCTTATGCTGAATACCGATGAAACAGGTACGCGGTTGTTACCCGGTCCCATTGTCGGATATGCAAGAAGAACAAACATGGCTAAGGTCATAGAATACTTGAACATGCCGCAGGTAAGAGCTGTACTGCCAAGAAACATTGATTTCAAATGGTCTGTCAAATCCGTTGATCCGGAAGGCATTTTCTATCATTTATATGCAATTCGCGTCTCCAATCGCGACGGTAGTCCCGCGCTGGGCGGTAATGTGGTGACCAATGCCGTAGCCGACTTTGCTCAGCAACAGATAGGACGTGCCGAGCAATCTGTCTCAATGACAATGAATGCAGAAGGTGCAAAAGAATGGGCGCGCCTGACTAAAGAAAATGTAGGCCAATCCATTGCCATCGTGCTTGACAGCATGGTATATTCTGCTCCAAGGGTCAATGATGAAATCACAGGCGGCCGTTCGCAAATCACGGGAAACTTCACTCCCGATGAAGCCAAAGACTTGGCCAACGTGTTGAAATCAGGTAAGATGGCAGCATCTGTACATATCATACAGGAAGATATTGTCGGGCCGTCATTAGGGCAGGAAGCCATCAGGGGCGGTTTTATTTCATTTATCATCGCGCTGATTGTCATTATGGCCTATATGTGTGTGATTTATGGATTGGTGCCGGGATTGATTGCCGATGGGGCGCTGATGTTGAACGTCTTCTTCACGATGGGCGTTTTAGCCTCGTTCCAAGCCGTTTTGACACTACCCGGTATTGCCGGCATGGTGCTGTCATTGGCCATGTCAGTGGATGCCAACGTGTTGATCTATGAACGTGCCAAAGAAGAGTTGCGGGCCGGCAAATCGTTGCCAAAGGCGCTTGCGGACGGATATGGCAATGCATTCTCGGCTATTTTTGACGGTAATGCGACGGCGATTATCACTGGTATCGTGCTGTTTGTCTTTGGAACAGGACCCATCCGCGGGTTTGCTACCACCATGATTATCGGTATAGCAGCTTCGTTCCTGACGGCTGTGTATATCACGCGTTTGGTTTACGAATACCTGATTGCCAAAAACAAACTCAAACATACGACCTTTACTACTAAAGTTTCGGAAAATTTATTGACGGATCCGAAGATCAACTTCCTCGGACATCGCCGTACAGGCTATCTTATTCCTACCGTTATCATCGCTTTAGGTGTTATTGCAATGATGACTTTCGGATTGAATAACGGGATCGACTTTACGGGGGGACGCAATTATATCGTGCGTTTTGATCAGGACGTTCAGACTGAAGATGTGCGCCAGGCATTGGATGCCCCGTTTGACGGCGCTGTCAGCGTAATCACTATATCGACTCAGAATCAGGTACGTATCTCTACCAATTATAAAATAGAAGATAATTCGGAAGGGGTAGGGGCCGAAATCGAACAAAAATTATACGAAGGATTGACGAGCTTCCTGCCGGCAGGGACAAGTTTAGCGCAATTCACTGACAATTACATACAAAGATCGCAAAAAGTGGGGCCAAGTATGGCTGATGATATCAAGTACGGAGCTGTCCTGGCTGTGATTATAGCCATGTTTTTTATGGCACTCTATATCTTGATTCGATTCAGGGACTTTGCATTTTCGGTCGGCGTTTTCGTTTCTACGATTGTCACAACGCTGTGTATCATAGCTTTCTATTCGTTGTTTTGGAAGATTATGCCGTTTTCGATGGAGATCGACCAGGAATTTATTGCGGCATTGCTGACGGTCATCGGGTATTCAATTAATGATACGGTCGTCGTCTTTGACCGTGTCCGTGAGACAATTAGGGACTATCCGAAACGCGACCGGGGGCAAGTGATCAATGATGCATTAAATTCAACGCTGTCTCGAACATTTAACACCGCGATGGAATCATTCCTTGTCGTTTTATGTATTTTTATCGGAGGTGGCCCGACAATCAAGAGCTTTACGTTCGCGATCCTGATAGGTGTTGTAATCTCTACATATACAACGTTGTATATCGCTACTCCCATAGCTTACGAGATACAGAAACGCAAATTTGCCAAAGCAAGCAAGACATTGGTTGCGGCTAAGGCATGATGCGCTGAAATAAAACCGGGGGGAATCTTCTCCCCGGATTTGCTTTAACAGAAACAACTATGGATAAAGCATTGCATCAATTAGGCGAATATGTGATACTGATGGGGAAGGCGCTCACCATCCCGACGCGGTGGAGCATGTTTTTCAGGCAACTGATCAAGGAAATCTATAAGTTGGGTGTTGATTCCGTGTGGATTGTCGTGATTATTTCCGTCTTTATCGGGACGGTCATCGCGCTGCAAATATCGCTCAACTTCACATCTCCGCTAATACCCAAATTTACAATAGGTTATGCTTCGCGCGAGATCATCTTGCTTGAGTTCTCGTCGTCTATCATGTGCCTGATTTTGGCCGGAAAGGTAGGCAGTAATATCGTGTCCGAAATCGGTACGATGCGCGTGACCGAACAGATTGATGCCATGGAGATTATGGGTGTCAATTCGGCCAATTTCCTGATTATGCCAAAGGTCGTCGGCTTGATGCTGTTTATCCCCGTGCTGGTGTTTTTCAGCATGACGACGGGGCTGATGGGAGGGATTTTTGCCAGCTACGTGGGGCCGGGGATGACACCGGCTTCATTCGAATTTGGGCTGCAATATTATTTTAACCCCTTCTATATCACCTATTCAGTTATAAAATCCGTGTTCTATGCATTTTTGATTTCTTCCATTGCTTCCTATTTCGGATACACTGTAAAGGGCGGCTCGCTGGAAGTCGGCAAGGCAAGCACAAATGCTGTCGTGACCAGCAGCGTAATGATCCTGATGTCCGACGTTGTAATGACACATATAATGTTGATGTAATATGATAGAAGTCAAACATCTAACCAAGTCATTCGACGGTCGGACCGTGCTGCACGACATGAATGCCTATTTCGAGGAAGGCCAGACGAATCTGATTATCGGACGAAGCGGTTCAGGTAAAACAGTGATGCTCAAATGTATCATCGGATTGATTCAGCCCGAAACGGGAGAAGTTCTCTACGACGGACGTAACATCCTGAAAATGGGCAAGACAGAGGTCAACAATCTGCGGCGCGAGATGGGGGTGATGTTTCAAGGCTCGGCGCTGTTCGACAGCATGACGGTGTTGGAAAACGTGATGTTCCCGCTGAACATGTTTTCGCATGATACTGCTAAAGAGCGGCTTGCACGTGCGCATTTTTGTTTGGAACGCGTCAACCTCTCTGAAGCACAGGATTTATATCCTTCCGAAATCAGCGGCGGAATGATGAAACGGGCTGCTATTGCACGAGCCATTGCGTTGAATCCCAAATATTTGCTATGCGACGAACCCAACTCCGGCCTTGACCCGAAAACCGCGCTTGTCATCGATGAACTGATTCACGGGATAACGCACGAATACAATATAACAACTATTATAAATACGCACGATATGAATTCGGTTATGAATATAGGCGAAAGCATTATATTTATCAAGGAAGGATTTAAGGAATGGGAAGGGACGAAGCATCGGGTGATTTCATCGGGCAACACTGCCCTCCAGGATTTTCTCTTTGCCTCCGACCTGATACGCAAAGCAAGCGAACTTGAAGAACAGCAGGCGAAGAATGAATAAACGGATGTGACGCATGGAACAAAGACAGTTAGAAACGCTATTGAGAGAGATTGCCGACGTAAAAATTGCTATTGTCGGTGATTTTTGTTTGGATTCGTATTGGTTCATAGACGAATCCAAAAGTGAAATATCCATAGAAACGGGACAAAAAACGCGCCCCGTTCGGACGCAAAAATACTCGTTGGGAGGAGCCGGAAATGTAGCCAATAATCTGGCAGCCATGGGAGTCGGACATATCTATGCCGTTGGAGTTACAGGCATCGACCCTTTTGCAACCGAGATGAAGAAAATCATGCAACAGGCAGGGATTCAGACGGATTATCTCTTGACACAAATCGACGACTGGGCGACGCATGTCTATGCAAAACCTTATGTCGGCGATAATGAAGAAGGACGTATCGACTTTGGTAATTTCAATCAACTGTCTGATGCCATGGCAGATGAATTGCTACATAAACTTTCGGAACTGATGCCTGCGATAGATATCGTCATCATCAACGAACAAGTCTTGTCGGGGATTCATACGCCTTATTTTCGGGAACAGTTAGTTAAATTTATCGGCCTCTACCCGGAAAAGAAATTTATCGCCGACAGCCGGCATTATAATGATTATTATGCAGGATGTCTGCACAAGATGAACGATTCGGAAGCAGCACGCCTGTGCGGTTTGCAGGAAGATATATCGGAAACAGTCCCGTACGGTGATGTCTGTTTGGCTGCAAATATTCTTTTTGATCGTTTTGGAAAGCCTGTTTTCATAACGCGAGGCAGCTATGGTTCGTTAGTGATTGATGAACAGGGAATTGAGGATATTCCGGGACTGATGATTGTATCACGTGTGGATACAGTGGGCGCGGGTGACAGTTACCTGGCCGGCGTTGCAGCCGTGTTGGGACTTGGCCGTGACGTGAAGACTGCCGCCACGTTAGGCTCCTATGTAGCAGGAGTTACCGTTCAAAAACTTTTTCAGACAGGGACGGCGTCTCAGGAGGAAATTCTTCAAATAGGTATCAACCCCGACCTTATCTATGAGCCTGATCGGGCGGAAGATATAAGCATGGCAATATATAAGTCCGGCACTGAAATTGAAATCATCAACGTCTGGAAAGATAAGCGGCCAATCAAATATGCCATCTTCGATCACGACGGCACGATTTCCACGCTGCGTGAAGGTTGGGAACATATCATGGCGCCTGTCATGATCCGTGCCATTCTGGGAGAAAAATACACCGGTGCAGGAATGAATATTTACAGGAAAGTCGAGGAACGGGTCAACGAGTTTATAGACAAAACAACAGGTATTCAGACGCTTGTCCAGATGAAGGGCTTGGTGGAGATGGTGCGTGAATTTGGATTTGTGCCTGAAAACGAAATACTTGACGAGTTTGGATACAAACAGATTTATTATGACGGACTGATGGAAACGGTCAAAGTCAGGGAACAAAAATATGCCAACGGCGAATTATCACTCGAAGACTTGACGGTCAAAAACGCCATTCCGTTTTTAGAAAAGCTGTATAACGCAGGTATTCAGCTAATTTTGGCAAGCGGCTCGGACGAGGTCGATGTGATTGCCGAAGCCCGAACCTTGGGTTACGAACATCTTTTCGAAGGACGAATTTATGGCTCGGTCGGCGATGTGACCATCGAAGCCAAACGCATCGTGCTGAACCGTATCATGGAAGAGATTGGTGCCGAAGCATTTTCCCAAGTCGTAACCTTTGGCGACGGCCCTGTCGAAATCAGAGAAACACGCAAACGTGGCGGCCTGACCATTGGCCTGGCTACCAATGAATTGCGACGCTACGGTCTGAATCCCGACAAACGTGTCCGCCTTATCAAAGCCGGTGCCGATATCATCGTCCCCGACTTTTCGCAATATCCAAAACTGCTTGAATTGCTGAATATTACAATCTGACGATTTGAAAAGAACGTCTCGTTTCGAATATCGAATGAGTTTCAATCGAAACATATCTACATTTATCCCGGGCGAATCTCATTTGAATAAGTCGTTGAGTAAAAGCTCATTCTGTAAAATATCAGAATATTTGTTTTGAGTTTTTCCAAAAGTAGACAACATCAGTAAATGCACTGTCTTACGTGTACGTGTTTCGGCTTGGAATGCAGCTATTTTATTTTTGAGATTTTCCTCGAACGATTTTGTTATAGTATATTTCATATTTGAGAATTTTATTTCAATCAAATTGATGATTCCGTCTTTTCTGTTGATAATCAAATCAATCTGTGCACCGGGATTCATTTTTTCACTTCTCCATGTTGACACTGATGACTGGATTCCTGCTATGCCCAACGCCTCTTTTATCTCCTTGATATGCAATATTGCCAGTATTTCGAACGCATATCCTGCCCACGAATTACGCAGAGGTGTATTGAGTGAGTTTGTCCAGAACTGTTCGTCGTTGTATTCGTTTTTCTCGATAAACTTGTAGTAAAACAATGTAAACGGGTCAATTAGCTGATAAAGGACATTTCGTTTTTTCCTGTCAAACGAAGGATACGAACGTATAAAGCCGCAATATTCAAGACTTTGCAAAATGACGGTTAATCCGCCTCCGCTTCCCATTCCGCTTGTTTCCGCTATTTCATTGCGACTCAAGCCTTTCATCTTTTTACTCAATGCAGCTACTACCCGCAAATAGTCGGCAGAATTGTTAAAAAGAGATGCATACAAGTTCCTAAACTCATTTTTTAAAGGTGCATCAGCGTTAAAAAATATTCGGTTAATGTTTTGAGATGCACTCATTCCCTTTACAATATGATTCATATAATAAGGTATTCCACCCATCACCATATAACACTCGGCAATCTGATACCGGTTCAAATTTATTTTGCGTGAATGAAAGTAAAGTTCACATTCATGCAAAGTAAACGGTCGCAACTGTATGATGCGCGTCAGACGGTTGTGAAGTCCTTTATGATTGTTTATCAATTTATTAATAATCCATGAACTTGCCGACCCACAGACAATCAATACAACATCCTTTCGCGCAGAAACACGTCCATTCCAAAAATGCTCTAAAGCGGTCAAAAAACCTGAACGCAATGTATCCATCCAGGGAATTTCATCGAAAAACAAGACTTTCCGCTTTTGAGATGATTTCTCAACAAGCGTAAATAGTTGTTCAAAAGCGTCTATCCAGTTTTTTGCAACGGGAAATTGTATTTCCTGGTTATTGCGGTTGAGTGAAAGATTGAAATTCACCAACTGTTCCTTAATGCCTGCACGCGATAAACCGGCTACGTCGAAAATGAATTTATCACCCAGCGTTTCGCGTATCATAAACGTCTTACCTACTCTGCGTCTGCCATATACTGCAATAAACTCTGACGCATTAGAGCGATACATTTCCTGTAATAACTTGATTTCTTTCTCTCTGCCAATAATTCGATTGCTCATACAATTCTTGTTTTAAATTCGCCACAAAGGTATAAATAATATTAGATATGGCAAAATATAATGCTCTTATTTCGCCATAAGTCCAATAAAATTATAAGATATGGCGGAATATAATCGTATAACTCGCCATAAGTCGAATTAAAATACGAGATATGGCGAAATATAATCATATATCTCGCCATAAGTTGTATCAAAAGAGTAGATATGGCGGAATATAAAAAAGCAGCGATGCTTCAGTCTGATAATAATTTCCTGAATTGTTAGTCGGGATAATAAAAAAAACTATCTTTGCCGTATTTACGCAATCACAGTTAATTGCCGGATATCGTTCAATTGGCGATAACGTCAGAATATAACTAACTTATTATTAGCAGTAAACATGAAATATCCGTTTTTTGACAGAGAACAGCTTGACATTCGCAGTCTTGACGAAAGAGCGAATAAAGTTGTATTTGAGCGGGATATGATTTCACCTATGCATGCTCCACAAAATATTTCTGAATCAGGCTATTATCTGATTGAGGAGACGGCAGAGCGGATACGCACGGCAAGGGAGAAAAAAAGCTCCGTCATGCTGGCGTTTGGCGCGCATACGATTAAGAACTGCATGGCACCCACGTTGATAGAGTTGATGAAAGGCGGCTGGGTCACGCATTTGGCCACCAATGGAGCCGGCATCATACATGACTGGGAGATAGCCTTTCAGGGTCAGACGAGCGAAGATGTCCGCACCAATGTGGAGCGCGGTCAGTTCGGGATATGGGAAGAGCCGGGATTTTTTATCAATCTGGCAATCATTGCAGGCGCTTACGAAGGGTTGGGCTATGGAGAATCGGTCGGTAAAATGATTGCGTGCGAAGGACTTAAAATCCCGGAAATCAGCGAATTATTTGATTTAGCTACGCGCTTTATGTCGTCTGAACCGGAGGATATTGGAGAAAGTGAGATACTGCATCACGGGCAGAATGACGTGCTTTTGAAAATCAAGTATGCGCCTTCCGACCCAGAACGGGCTGCTGCGGCTATTGACTTTGCAGGGGTTATCAAACGCTGCAAGCTGAAAGCCGGTTGGATGCCGATTCCACATCCATATAAGCAATATTCCGTTCAGGCTCAGGCTTATGAGTTGGGCATTCCGTTTACCGGCCATCCCATGTTCGGCCATGATATCATTTATACGCACCCGATGAATCACGGCGCAGCTATCGGACGCACGGCGTTGACTGATTTTCAGCGATATGCCGCAAGTGTGTCCCATCTCGAAGATGGTGTCTACATGTCGGTCGGCTCTGCGGTGATGTCGCCCATGATTTTCGAGAAATCCCTGTCCATGGCGCAAAACATAAAAATTCAAGGAGGGAAACATATTGATAATCATTATATTCTCGTTGTTGACCTTGCTGAATCTGACTGGGACTGGCAGCGTGACGGAGAACCTCCGATGGATCATCCGGCTTATTACCTGCGATACTGCAAGACTTTCCACCGGATGGGCGGCGAAATGCATTATTTGACGGCTGACAATAGGGATTTTTTATTAGCTTTGTACCGGAATTTGAGCAATAAAAAATAAGTTGAACAGGACAAAATGAGTATAAATTTTTAGTGTTAATCGAATATTGAAGAAAAAACAATATATTTGCATAAAAAATGACATGTCAATTACAGAACAACGTGAAATTAGTGAAAAGTTTTATAACGAGGCAGTCCGATACATGGACAACGCCAAGGAATCTTTGAAAAATGCTAACAAAGAGGGTAATAACCTTGCCAACTCCATTATCGAAAAAATTAAACCGATTTCTCATTGAAAATCCAAAAGCAAAATGAACAAATCAGAATTAACAATCTATAAGCAAGAAGCTGAAAATCATCTTCTAAACGAGCTGTTGCCTTTTTGGGAGGCACGCATGATAGACCGTGAAAACGGCGGGTATCTCACT
>JAITMM010000128.1 GCA_031277335.1 Tannerella sp.
GAATTTATCACGGCCGACAGCCGCGTATCGCAGGAAGAAGCCGACAGGATTATGGCTGAAAAAATCAAGAATGATGTTATTAATATTTTGATACCCAGAGTAAAATCCCGTTTTCCGGAGAAGACGCAGGCGCTGTTTAACGACCGTATCATCTATCATGTGAATCCGACGGGCAAATTTGTCATCGGCGGTCCGCATGTCGACACGGGGCTGACAGGGCGCAAGATCATCGTCGACACGTATGGCGGAAAGGGAGCACACGGCGGCGGAGCGTTTTCGGGCAAGGACCCGTCGAAGGTCGACCGTTCGGCTGCCTACGCCGCGCGTCATATCGCCAAAAACCTTGTGGCGGCAGGCATTGCAGACGAAGTATTGGTACAAATATCCTACGCCATCGGTGTAGCCCGTCCTACAAGCGTGTTAGTCAATACGTTCGGACGTGCAAACGTGAAGCTCGACGACGGGGAGATTTCGCAAAAGATACAGCATCTCTTCGACCTTCGCCCGAGAGCCATCGAAGAAAGGTTGAAACTGCGTCATCCGATCTACCTTGAAACGGCTTCCTACGGACATTTCGGTCGAGAATCTCACGTTGTAACAAAAACATTTACATCGCGTTACAAATCGGAACCAACCATTCACATCGTAGAGCTTTTCACCTGGGAAAAATTGGACTACGTGGATAAAATCAAAGAGGCGTTCGGGTTATAACCTTTCCTATGGGTTGGCCGGAACGGGCAAAGGGGCGTGTCGGCCGGCCATCCAATGTATGATTGTAACCTTTTCGACCTTTCGGCGTCAAAAGAACGAAACAAAAAAATATCTTGCGACGAATAGATGAACATTCAGACCGACGCCTACTACATTGCGAAGATTCAAGGCGGTGAGACAGCATGTTTCGCTGTATTGCTGGAGCGATATAGCCAGCCTGTCTTTTCGTTGATTGTAAAGATAGTAGGAAATAGGGAAGATGCGGAAGAGTTGACTCAGGATGTTTTTTTGAAGGTTTTCCGTTCGCTGCCGTCGTTTCAGGGCAACAGTCAGTTTTCCACGTGGTTATATAGGATTGCCTACAACACGGCCATTTCTGCAACAAGGAAACAGCGGCACGAATGGGTGGCCATCGAAGAGTCGATGTTAGAGAATGTCTCTGAAGATGAGGTCAATGGCGAATTGGAACAGTTGGAAAAAGAAGAACAGTTGCGCAAGCTCGAACGGGCAGTCGAACAGCTTCTGCCCGACGAGCGCGCACTCGTTTCTCTTTTCTACATGCAAGAGAAATCGATAGATGAAATTATGACTATCACTGGTTTAAGTAATTCTAACGTAAAAACGAAGCTGCATAGGGTACGGAAGAAGTTGTATTTGTATATGACTTGAAAGATTTCAGTTTAGAATTTATTGATAGACAGCAATCAGATTATTAGAGTTATATGTTTTTTTTAGAAATATAGAATAAAATGAAGCAGGATGAAAATGATATATTAAAGACGATGTTCAGCCGAATGCCGGAGGAAAAGCTATCTCCTGCATTTCAGACAGATATGATGGAACGAATCAGGAAAGAGGCTTTGCTGGTTGCAAAGCGAAGGCAAATACTTCAAGTCCTGTTATTGATAGGCGCTTCGATCTCCATGATCGGATTGGCAATAGCTACATTTGTGTATTTGAAGATTCCGCAAATGAGTTCTGAATGGTTTCGCACATACGATTGGCAAATCCCGCGCAACTTTCCCAATATTTCGATTCCTCATTCTTATCTGATTTTTGGTTTTCTTGTTGTTATTCTACTCTTTGCAGATTATCTGTTTAGACAAGTCTATTATAAAAGACACGGGGGATAATTTTTTTCAGGAAAAGATGCCGTTATTTGTCGAAAAATGATTACCTTTGCGGCAATTTTTTCCGAGATTATTAACTTATTGTCAAACATTTAATTAATTAACAGAGTATTAACATTTAAGCATGGAAAATTTAAAAGACATTGTTCCAGTAGAAGAGTTCAATTGGGATTCTTACGAAAAAGGTGAGACCTATAGTGAACAGGCCAAAGAAGACTTGGTAAAAACGTATGATGACACACTTAACACGATGAAAGACAAGGAAGTCGTGATAGGTACAGTCACCGCATTAAACAAACGCGAAGTAGTTGTAAATATTGGATTCAAATCAGACGGCGTCGTGCCGATGTCTGAGTTTCGATATAACCCCGACCTGAAAATCGGTGATGAAGTGGAAGTGTTTATTGAAAATCAAGAAGATAAGAAAGGACAACTCATCTTATCCCATAAAAAGGCGCGCGCTTCACGTTCGTGGGATCGCGTCAACGAAGCTCTTGAGAAAGATGAAGTCATCAAGGGCTACGTCAAATGTCGCACGAAAGGCGGTATGATTGTCGATGTATTCGGAATCGAAGCCTTCCTGCCCGGCTCTCAAATCGATGTCAAGCCGATTCGCGACTATGATATCTTTGTCGGTAAGACAATGGAATTTAAGATTGTAAAGATCAATCACGACTACAAGAATGTCGTCGTTTCGCATAAAGCGCTGATCGAAGCTGAACTTGAACTGCAAAAACGGGAGATTATCTCCAGGCTGGAAAAAGGCCAGGTACTTGAAGGTACGGTCAAGAATATCACCTCGTATGGCGTATTTATTGATTTGGGTGGGGTAGACGGTTTGGTGCATATCACCGACCTGTCGTGGGGACGCGTCTCCCATCCGGAAGAAATCGTCAAACTCGACCAAAAAGTAAATGTGGTAATTCTTGATTTCGATGATGAGAAACGACGTATAGCTCTTGGCCTCAAGCAATTGACCCCGCATCCGTGGGATGGACTTGATGCTAATCTGAAAGTAGGAGACAAGGTGAAAGGAAAAGTAGTCGTCATGGCAGATTATGGCGCATTTATCGAAATTGCTCCGGGGGTCGAAGGACTGATACACGTATCAGAAATGAGCTGGACGCAGCATCTTCGTAGTGCTCAAGACTTTATGAAGACAGGCGACGAGATAGAAGCTGTAGTCCTGACACTTGACCGCGAAGAGCGTAAAATGTCGTTGGGCGTCAAACAACTGAAAGCCGATCCATGGGATAATATTGAAGAAAGATTTTATCCCGGCTCCAAACACGTTGCCAAAGTGCGTAACTTCACGAATTTCGGCGTATTTGTGGAGATTGAAGAAGGTGTGGACGGCTTGATTCACATTTCAGATCTTTCCTGGACGAAAAAGGTGAAACATCCGAGTGAATTTACTCATATCGGTTCCTCAATAGATGTGCAGGTACTTGAGATTGATAAGGAAAATCGTCGTTTAAGCTTGGGACACAAGCAATTGGAAGAAAATCCATGGGATGTCTTTGAAACGCTCTTTACGGTAGGTTCAGTGCATGAAGGCACTATAATCGAACTGTTGGATAAAGGCGCTGTTATATCGTTACCCTATGGTGTTGAGGGATTTGCAACTCCCAAACACTTAATCAAGGAAGACGGTTCTACGGCTGTGATTGATGAAAAACTGCCTTTCAAGGTAATCGAATTTAACAAGGAAGCGAAGCGTATTATTCTGTCGCACAGTCGTATATATGAAGACGAACAGAAAAGAACCAAAGATTCCGGAGAGAGAAAAGGCGGACGCAGCTCTTCCAAAGCCGTCGTTGAAAACATCAATCCCACGATTGAGAAAACAACTTTAGGCGATATCGAAGAACTTGTTGCTCTGAAAGAAAAGATGGAAGACGCCAAAGCATCGAAGAAGGCAAAGTCTGCAAAATCGTCTCAAAAGAAAAAAGATGATAAAAAGCATGACAACGAATCGGAAGATTACGATTCTCCGGAACTTTCGGAAGTTATAGAATCATCAGACGATGTCGAAAAAGAAGAAGCGACAAATGCTGACGTAGACATCACAACATCAGAATCAGTTGCTGCTGAATCAGTTGAAACGGAAGAATCAGATAATGACGCTTCTGACGCCATTGATTCGGAAAAGGCATCGCCGGAAGCATAATAATAGAGGTTGGGTCTGTACCTAACTATTAAATGCCGCAAATATTAGACCATATTCGGTCAAATATTTGCGGCATTTTAATTTTAAAAAGATTTTACAAATGATTTGACCATTATGGCTCGTGAGGTGCTTTCGTTAGTGATTTTATAGGAGATGGCTGAGGCGGGTACGACAAATGTTTCGGCGTAATTAAAGCGTTGTTTCATGCCTGAAGCTGTTTCAAGCATTATAGAACTGCCTTCAACGAGCATCCAGACGTGACATTTATTGTTTGTTTCTATTGATATTTCACGATCGAAACTATACCTGTAAATGTCGTAAAACTGTTCGTTATGAGTTGGGAGATGTTCTAAAATAAGCCCGTTTTCTTCTTTAATCTTAACAGGTTTGCATATTAATTCATCGACCACACGATCACCTTGTCGTTCGAAACGAAGGTTTTTCATGCCGTGTTCGATATTGAGAGGGCGAGGTTTGCCGTCGAGGTCTAAGCGCAGCCAGTCGTACATCTTGAAAGTGAAGATGTAAGGGGCGCTGCTGATTTCGAGAACAAGATTATCCTTTCCCGAAGCATGGATCGTGCCATTTGGTATTAGAAACAAATCGTGTTTATGGGCATTATGTTTTTGAACATATTTCTCGATATCTACTTCTATTCCATGCTCATGGCTCTGTGTAAGTGTCTTGTGGAATTTGTCGGGATCAATGCCATCTCTGAAACCCAGATATACTGACGCAACTTGCCTACAATCAAGAATATAATATGTCTCATCCTGAGTAAAAGGCATTACAAACTTATTCTTCGCATAGTCGTTATCGGGATGGCATTGGACTGATAAATTACTGCCGTCAAACGTATCAAGAAAGTCGAAACGAATAGGGAAATCATATTTGAAACGTTCGGCGCAATCTCCCAATACCTCTTTATATTTATGATACATAAGGAAATCGAATGATATCTCAAGTCTGTAACCGTCGTTTTCGAACATTAGTCCGTTTTCCAATACCATCAACTCAAATGACCATGCCAAATTGACAGTTTCGTGATTCAGTCCTCCGATTTTTGATTTCATCCACGTGCCGCCCCATGCGCCGGGTTCAAACCATGGTCTTACGCGAAAAAAGTTTCTGCTCATTTCATCAAGGCCTCGTCGCATGTTGTCGCCCGACATCATCAGCAAATGGTCCGGACGTTGTCCGTCGACAATCAGATTGATTTTTGGTAGGATATTACATTTATGTTCGTTCAAAACCCGCCAGTCTACAAAATATGAACGTTTATACATCAGGCGATTATCATCCGTTTTGTCGGCTCCGAGATTAGTTGCCGTCCCTGCCCTCATCCTAAACTGTAACTCATTTTTAGGCAAGTCTATGTAAATCAGAGGTGCATCCCATCCTGCTAAAGCCGCTCCGCATCCTACCAAGATACTGATTTCATCGGTTGTATCAGGTTTTATCTTTTCCAATTTCTCTTTATAAAACCAATCTGTCAGTTTTTTATCTGTTATTTTGCCGAAAAGAGGGTCATCTCCACCAAGATAAGGGGCAATCAGCCGGTCTATTTCATCAGGAGGACGCATTGCTGCATCGACGTGAAACCATCGCACATGAATCTCTTTTTTCAAAAATTCGAGTTGGAGCGATTCTATCAAATGATGCCAAAAAATGCCTGTATATCCGTCTATTACAACTTTTTTGTGTCTTGATATCCAATGCGCTAAAGCCTCGGCCCCGCTTTCTATTGTTGCTGTCGGCATCGGAAAAGCAGGATAAATGTCATAAGCACCCTGCATTGTTTCGATTGATTTTTCAGGCGCCAAAAATTGGGTTGATTTTCGCCATTTATTTGAAACAGAGTCGATTGTAAATCCCGAAACATAGTCTTTTAAGCCGTCATAACATAATGAGCGAGCATACATCGCGGCGCCAACGATAGGTGCTTTGTCCCATAGTTCGCCTGTTTTTATTATTGTACTTAGAATGCCTTTTTTATTCAATTTTTCTTTAAGGTTTTTAAGGAAAAACCGGGAGGCTTTAGCTATGTTTCCGCCAATAACAAATGCTTCAGGATTAAATCGGTTCAGCCATGGGTAGATAAATTGAGAAAGATTTTCGGCAAATACTTCAAACAAATCCAATGCGTCTTTGTTTTTTTCTTCTGCCAGTTGAACAATTTCTTTAACGCCTGCTATTGCCATTCCTGTTTTCAGATTCCATTGCTCTACGAACCAGCGTGTTGAGAAATAATCGTCTGCAATGCTTTCACCAAAAGGGATATTATACAGATAGCCGTTATCGGGCGTTTCGCCGGTTGCCGTCTGCAGCAATTCGCCATTGGAGATGAAGGCACTGCCGAATCCTGTTCCAAGCGTGATTATCAAAGCTTTAGCGCTCCCTTTGGCTGCTCCGGCATAGTATTCGCCTAAGGCAAAGGCTGAGGCATCGTTAATAAATGTCGGAGTAGAGCTTCTCAACGATGTGTTGTATAGGTGTTTACGAAATGATTCTTTGATGTTCATTGCGTAAAGAGCATCGAATTTTTGCACGCCTTCAATCAGAGAAATACCGTTTTTATAGTCGAAAGGTCCCGGAATGGCGATTCCGATGCCTTCGACATTATCGGTTACATTTTGCGTTAATTCATTTTTAATATTATGATATTCAGGAATTTCAGAGGATCGTAGCCGTGTTTCCGTTTGTAATAATACATTTTTTACAGTTTGTTCCCACGACTGTAAAATCTCCGTTGAAGTGCCATTACAATTTACTATATTTTCTTGAATATCACCTACTATATCACCTGTTTGTGTATTTACAAGCGCCGCCGAAACATGAGTTCCACCTATGTCTACGCCAATAAATAATCCTTGCTTCATTTTTTTCTTAAAATGATTATAATGAATATAGTATAATATGTGAAATTCTTACTTCAATAACATTGAGATATTATCTGTTTATCTGTGGATTGCCTATTCCCCATGCTTTGTTTGGTTGATCTCCCATCTGAAGAGTCAATTCACCTCCTTTCAGCAGTTCGGATGCAGGAAACCAAAAGGTATTGAGAGTTTTACCGTTCAGCGTCGCGCTCTGGACGTATTTATTTTTTCGAGAAGCATCCTTTGCTGTGATTATAAATTTATCGCCTCTGCCATATCTCATACCCAGGTCAATAACTACTTTTTCGTATAGCGGACTTGCTATTTCATATATTGGTACTGCATTGCATCCTCCATCAGTCTGAAACAACCCGAGCGAAGCCATCACAAGCCACGCGCTCATTTGCCCTTGATCTTCATCGCCGAGATAAGCATTGGCAACTCCGTATCCATAGTATTTGTCGATGATGGAACGGCTCCAACGTTGCGTCAGCCATGGATGATTGGCCCAGTTAAGTAGGAATGCAAAGTGCATAGATTGCTGATTACCTTGAACAACAGGATAATCCCAGTACTGATCATTTGGAGCATTATACCTCCATGGTTCGCTTGCCGTAAATCCCCAGTCCAACCGTTCTACAAAATCTTTTTCTCCTAAAATGTCAACTAATGCCGGTACATCTTGAGGCACGAAATAACTTAGTTGCCAAGCGTTTCCTTCGACGTATTGTCTATTTGCACCGGAACGGAACGGATCAAAATCCTCAACAAAATCTCCGGAGCTTGTCCGCATGTGAGCGTATCCGTTTTGAGAATTTATAGCATTTTTCCACCAATATCCTCTCTCGTTGAAAGTCTTGTAAACATCCTCTTTACCAAGTGCTTTTGCAAATTGACCGACTGTCCAGTCGTCAAATGAATATTCGAGTGTATTCGAAAATCTGCCCAGATCGCTCGGCACATATTTATACTTCAAATACGACACCAAATCGCGATTTCCGGCAAAGCCATTAGCTACAGATGTTGCCGGCGTTGTTTGCATTTTGATCAATGCTTTCAATGCTTTATCTGTGTCAAAATCTCGGATACCCATCTGATAAGCGCTGACTATCAGAGGAATCTCATGTTCGGCTACCATCACCGGAATATATTTCATCCCTGCCGGACCTTTAGCTAACCATCCGTCGGCATCATACATGCCTAACTGAGAATGAACCCATTTGGACGACCATTCGGGAGTGACTAAGTTCCAAAACTGATTCAAGTTCCAGAACGTATTCCAAAAAGCGTCGCAGCCCAACGCAACGTGTTCGATGTTTTCAAATCGTTGCTTCTTTCCGCCGGCAGATATCCACTCGCCGTTGACATCGCTCCATGTATTTCGACAAAGCGAGCGATACACATTCGTGTAGAATCGCATTTTTTCCAACCTGTCATTAGTTGTTATGTCGATACGTGATAAAATATCATTCCAGGTATTCTTTTGATTCTCAACTATTGCCTGATAATCCCAGTTGAAAGGTTCAGTTATTTCGGTCTTCAGGTTTTCTGAAGCATTGTTGATGCTAACTAATGAAATTCCTGTCCTTACTTGAACAACTTTAGATTCTTTCGTATCAAATTCAACGTAAGCGCCTGCATCTCCGATGTTTTTGGCTGCAATGCTGTTTGATTGAACTATTTCATTTTCGACCCATCCTCCCATCGATTTGATCGGCCTATCAAATTCGATAACAAAATGAACGGTATAGTCCTGAGAGGCATCTCTGCTCCAAACATTAGGTGAGAGTTGATGACTGTATCCTTCTATACGATAATCACTTACTTTATCGATTCTAATATCTGTCAAACGATAATTATATTCCGATTCGATGTGAAGGTCGATCATTACGCGACCGTCTTTGTCGTCAGGAAAAGTATATCGATGGAAGCCGCAACGAGTTGAGGCTGTGATCTCTGCCAGGATATTGGAATCTGTCATGTTTACTTTATAATAGCCAAGCGGCGCTTCTTCGGTCATTTTATCAATTCGAGATCGATATCCTCCGTCAGGATCAAACTGATCTCCGACTTGAGTTTGTAAAGGCCCGTTCGTAGGCATTAATCCTAAACCTGCCATTGTCCATTCATGGATATGACTGAAACAGCCAACTGATTCAAAAGTAGGCTGATACCCCGACTGCCATCCTCTATTTTGATTGTCCGGACTTAACTTTACCATGCTAAAAGGCATCCAGGGACCGGGCGCTATCATCCAACGCGAATGAGCCGAACCTATTTTCGTATCAACGTAATCGGCTAATGAGTTCAATTTCTGAGGACTGCGTAAAACTTTACCTTTTGAAACCGACCGACCGTCAACACGTATGTTGTAATTACTCAATTTTTCAGATGTAACAGCCGGCATGGGCGCCTCAAACTGATATCGCGCAGAGTCGACTATGGATTCGAAAACCGTTTCCCCGTCTATATCAACGCTTAGCAGCGGTCTGCCTTCAAGATGCTCAATGTCAACTAAAAGAGGCTGTACTCGTGAGCCTTCTCTTGAAAACTCATAATTACCCGGTTGAATGTCTCTTATAAAAACTTTATTTGGTTTTTCTAAAGAAACTGAACTTGAAGCCTCTAACCTTATATCGTCAAAAACAATCCACGAACCCTCTAAAACAGTAAGCGTGAGTTTATTGCCACCTTTTTTGAGTGTACCGGGAAGAACGGGAATCTCAATTGTTTGTCCTTCACTTCCACTTGAAGTCCCGGTCAACGACAATGTATCCTGACCTTTCAACTCAATTTTTTCACTTTGCAAATCGTTGACAGTCACCTTTAGTAGAGACCTTTTTGGGCTTGAATCCAACAAATCAATCACAACATCGAACTGCGTATTATCTTTCAAGTTCTTTATGCCGAACAGGATATTAATCTCATGCGTCCTCCAGCCCGATGTCGACCATGTACCTCCCCACGTATCATCAGGACCGGGAATGACATAAGGAAAATCTTTTTCAGGTATTGATCTGCCAATCAGATAATAACGATCTTCATATCCAAAATCTTTTTCAAGAAATTTCTTATAATCGGAAG
>JAITMM010000032.1 GCA_031277335.1 Tannerella sp.
TACGTTGAATAGAGGGCGAGTTCGCTGGACAGCACGTTGTTTTGCGCAGACAGCACGTCAAGATAGGTGGCATAGCCGTTCACCAGCAGTTCCTGCGAATATTCATACGCCTTTTTCAGTGCTTCCACCTGTTCGTATTGATAGGCAGCCTGTTGCGAGATATACAGGATGGAAGCGAGGGCGTCCGTCACTTCGCTGCCTGCGTCGAGCAAGGTCTGTTTGAATGTTAAGAATGCCACATCTTCCTGCAATTGAGCTATTTCCTTTTGCGTCTTCAATGCCCGTCCGTTAAAAATCGGCTGTGTCAGTCCGGCGACGGCATTCCATAGCAGCGAACCGGGCATACTAAACCAGTTATCCAAGCCTTTAGCATCAGGCCCCACCGAACCTGTCAGCGTCAGTTGCGGATACAGCGCTGCACGGGCGGCATTGAACTCTTCGTGAGCAGCGCGCAACGCATATTCGGCCGCCACCACGTCGGGGCGGTTGGCCAGCAACTGCGCAGGCACGCCTACGGACAGGATAGCGGAATGAAAAATCGTCATATCAATATTGTCCGTTCGCGGGATGGCTTCCGGCGTTTTGCCGAGCAGCAGACATATATAGTTCTCTTCCGCAGCTATCGAGGCCTTTATCTGAGGCAGAAGGGCCTGGGCAGATGCAAGCTGTGCTTTTGCCTGTAAGACAGCCACTTCGGTGACTTGTGCCGACTCTTTCAATGCCCTAACGGTATTCAAATAATTTGTATAGCTGGAGATGCTTGCTTCGGTGACTTCCTGCTGATGATCAAGCATAATCAGTTGATAATATGCTGAGGCAATGGCGGCTACGAGTTGTGTTTGCGTGGCTCGAACTGTTGCTTCCTGTTGAAAATACAACGCCTCCTGCGAGCGTTTCAGGCTGCTCAGCCGTCCCCAGATATCGACTTCCCAACCCGCAGTAGCAGCCAATCTCAACTCCGTATACGGATCGGCCGGTTTGGGTGAGTTGCCGTATTTGGATACGTCTGATAACGAGGCGCTCAGGCCAAGATTCAAGGTGGGATAGAGCGATGCCTTCCGCTGCTTCAAATAGGCCGACATCTGCGCCAGGCGGTTGACGGCGATACGCATGTTCATATTCGAGTCAAGCGCCTGAACGATTAATTGCTGCAATAAGGCATCATTATAGAAATCTGAAACCGAAACTGCTGCAAATGAAAAGGTTGTGTCGACTTCGTCAAATGTGCGAAACATATCGTCGACCGGCAGCTGTTCCGAACGGTTGTAGGGCGTCACGATGCCGCAACTTGTCACAACCGCAACGGCCGCAATAATCAGGAATGTATGTAAAAAATTATAATTCATCTTTTTGTATTCATATATTGTCTTGGTTATGAAATATCATTACACTATCCTTTGTTTCTTTTTGCGCAAGGCAGCATCCAGCGACGCGAAAATCACATAGAGCGTGGGCGTCACCACCACCCCGAACAGTGTGCCTATCAACATGCCTCCCGCAGCCGCCACCCCGATGGAGTGATTGCCGGCGCTCCCGGCGCCTCCTTCGATAATCAGCGGCAACATCCCGCAAATAAATGCAAACGAGGTCATTAGGATCGGCCGCAGACGGACTGTTGCGCCCTCTACGGCGGCCTCCACATAGCTCATGCCCTGCTCGTGCCGTTGCCGCGCAAATTCCACAATCAAGATGCCGTTCTTCCCCAGCAGCCCGATCAGCATGATCAGCGACACCTGCACATAAATATTATTCGTCAATCCCCAGATATACACAAAGAAATAGACGCCGAACAGCCCGATCAGCATGGACAGCAGGATCGACCAAGGCAGGATATAACTCTCATACTGAGCGCATAGGATCAGATAGACAAACAGGAAGCAAAGCAGAAAGACATAGAGCGATTCGCTGCCCGATTTAATTTCTGCGCGCGACATACCCGAAAATTCGATCTCGTAACCGGCTTGCAGCTTGGCGGCTTCTTCGCGCACTGCCGCAATGGCGTCGCCGGAACTGTATCCTGTCTTTTGCTTGCCCGAAATCGTAGCAGCCGTAAACATATTGTAGCGTGTCATGGATTCCGGCTGCTGCACCTTTCTGAAAGTCAGCAATGTAGAGATTGGCACCATCTGCCCTTTTTGATTTCTGACCATAATTCTGGACAGCGAATTGAGGTCTACGCGGTCTTCGGGCGGCGCCTGAATCATGACGCGGCTATATTTGGTGAACAGGTTGAAGTCCGACACCATCATCCCGCCGTAATACGCTTGTAATGCGTTGAATACCTCGTTCACACCGACGCCTTCCATCTTGCATTTGTCTACTGCCACATCAAATTCGTAGGCAGGAAAATTGATATTGAACGACGTCGTGGCAAAGTCTATCTCGGGACGCGCGGACAGCATATTCAAAAATCCCGTCAACACGTCGTACAGTTTATTGATATCACCGCCTGTCTTGTCCTGCAACTGCACCTCGAAACCGTCCGACTGACCGAATCCGCGAACGGGTGGCGGTGCATAGAACAGAATCTTGCCCTCCTTGATCGTCGAAACCTGCTGATTCAGTGAAGCAATCACATCGGTAACAGACGTTTTCGGACGTTCATCCCAGTGTATCAGAGACGAAGTAATCATACCGTGCGAGCTGCCGTTGGTCGATGTCAACATGCTCTGTCCCGCCGTGACCATCCGCGAAGCAAAGACAGGCATTTCGCTCATGATGCTGTCAATCTGCAACATCACTTTATTTGTCTGTTCCAATGAAGTACCGGGAGGCATGGCCACGTCGCCACTGATAATTCCCTGATCCTCATTGGGTATAAATGCGGTAGGCGTAATCTGGAGCATCTGGTATGCGGCCAGTCCGAAAATAAGCAGGATGGCAACAGGAATCCATCGGCGCTTAGTAAAATAACGCAATGTCTGCCGGTATCTATTCAAAACGGCGTCGAAAGCGATATTGAAATTGCGTTGAAACCGCGCCATCAACGAGCGTTTGCCTTCCTTTTCATGTTTGTGTCCGATGAGTATCGTACAGAGCACAGGGCTTAGTGTCAATGAATTGACAGCCGAAATAACGATAGCGATGGCCATAGTTAAACCGAACTGGCGGTAGAAGACACCGGACGGCCCGGTCAGGAAGCTGACGGGAATAAATACGGCCGCCATCACGAGCGTGATGGAGATGATGGCCGTCGTGATCTCGTCCAGCACGGTCGAGGTGGCTTCGTGGGCCGAAATCGAAGCGTCGTTTTCCAGCTTGGCATGAACGGCCTCAACGACCACAATGGCATTGTCCACCACAATCCCGATGGACAGCACGAGGGCGAACATCGTCATCAGGTTAAGCGAGAACCCGATGATATTCAGGAAGAAAAACGTCCCGACAATCGATACAAGCGCCGAAATTCCGGGTATCAACGTCGACTTCCAATCCTGCAGGAACAGGAAGACAACAAGGAAAACAAGTATAAAAGCCTCTATCAACGTGTTTTTCACCTTGTTGATGGACGCATCGAGGAATCGGTTGGCGTCGTTGATGATGGTATATTCCACGCCGGGCGGGAACGCCTTGGACAACTCTACCAACAAGTCTTTCAGCTCGATAACCACCTTGTGGGCATCGGTACCTGTCGTTTGATTGACAAAGAAACCGGCTCCGTAATTTCCGTTGATGGCAGCCGTCAGCGCATAGTCGAATGCACCCAAGTCAATGGTTGCCACATCTTTAATACGCAAAATTCTACCGTCCGTCAGCGCCTTGATGACAATATTTTCATAATCAGGCGCTTCGGTAAATTTACCCTTGTACGTCAGCGTATATTGAAACTGCTGGTCTCCCTGCAAGCCGAACTGCCCCGGCGCTGCCTCCACATTCTGTTCCTGAATGGCGGCAATCACGTCAGCCGGAATCAGGTTGTAGGAAGCCATCTTCGTGGGATCCAGCCATATACGCATCGAATAATTACGTGCTCCAAAAGCGTTCACCTGCCCAACTCCCTGAACACGCGCAATTTGCGGAATGATATTAATCATCAGATAGTTTTGCAGGAAAGTCTCGTCGAATTGCGGATTTTCACTGTACAGAGCGCCGACTAACAGCTGGTTATTCAATAACTTGCGTGTGGTGACGCCAAATTCCGTCACAGCCGTCGGCAGTTTGCTAAGCGCCGCAGATACAGCATTTTGCACATTGACCTGCGCAATATTGGGGTCGACACTCAAATCGAAGAAGATGCGAATGGAGCCGTTGCCGTTGTTATTGGCATTGGACGTCATGTAGGTCATCCCCTCGACGCCGTTGATCTGCTCTTCCAACGGCGCGATCACGCTTTTCAACACCGTTTGGGCGTTCGCACCGGGATAGGATGCCTGAACAAACACCATGGGAGGCGCGATATTGGGAAACTGTTCGATCGGAAGGCTCACATATCCAAGCGCTCCCAACACGCAAATCACAATAGATATGACAGTTGCAAAAACAGGACGCGATAAAAGTTGTTTTAACATATTTCTCTAATCATTTATCAATATTTTATCGCCATCCCTTATTTTACCGACGCCGTCGAGCACGATCTTGTCGCCCTCGTTCAGTCCGGATTCGATGATGAAACTGTCGCTCGTGTTGTTCAGGACGTTGATATTGGTGGCATGGACAACCTGGTCGGCGTCAACCGTAAAGATCATTTTCTTGTCCTGGATATCGTAGGTAGCCTTTTGAGGGATGATAATTGCATTTTTATAAAAGGCCGGCATGCGCAAGCTGCCCGTGCTGCCCGAATGAAGCATGGCGTCGGGATTGGGAAAGATGCCCTTCATCTGCAACGAGCCTGTCGCGGGGTCTATCAGGCTGCTACCCAGCTCAATTTTACCCTGATGATCGTATAGTTCTCCGTTGGCCAGCACCAGTTCGACCCGTGGCAATTTATCGACTAACTGCCTGAGTGACGACCGTTTACTGGCAGTGTCGGCCAATTGAAGCAGTTGTTTCTCGTCGAAGGAAAAATAAGCAAACACATCGCCGGTAGAAGCCAGCGAGGTGATGGGCGTCGTGATGCCTGCCGTCAACAGACTGCCTTCCCGCAGCGAAATGCGCCCGATGACACCGGACACAGGGCTGGTTATCAAGGTATAGCCCAAGTTTATCTTGGCATTCTCGTAAGCCGCCTCAGCCGCCTGTACATTGCTTTTGGCCGTTTCCAATTGGAAAGGGCTGATGATGTCCTTTGCGACAAGCGGCTCCAACTTCCTGACTTCCAGCAATGCATTGTCATACGCCGCTTTCGTGGCATTGACGGTTTGAACATAATCGGAGTCATCGATTTTCAGTATCGGGCTTCCCTTGCTCACATTATCTCCCTCCTGAACATAAATTTCGCGGATGTAGCCCGAG
>JAITMM010000247.1 GCA_031277335.1 Tannerella sp.
ATGTACTTTTGTCATAGCAACTGTAAAAGTAAGAAATTTTTCCCAATCTCTTGGCGGGGCATGCCCCGCCAAGAGATTTTTTTCCTACATAAAGTTGCATTTGTTAGTTGAAATTATAATATTATAGCATGGTTCATCGCCATTCATGCTGCTCTCGAATGATATCCATGAGGGTACGGATTTGCTGTCTGCGCGAGCAATATTTTACCTTCTTAATGAAGTGAAAATCTGCAAACGGGATTACTTTTCGGATGTTTTTTTCTCCAATTCGGCTATACGTGCAATAAGTTTGGCTTCCTTTTCCTCTTTTTCCGAGAGCGTCGCTTTGAGTTGTTCGCTTTCGGCTTTTAATTGATCACGTTCGGCTTTGCCTTTGGCAAGTCCTTTGGCAATACCTTTGGCAAGCCCTTTGGCAAGTCCTTTGGCAATACCTTTTATTTCACCTTTCGCTTCACCTTCAATAAAAGAAGTACTCATTACGCTATCCTTAACGCGCCTATTCTCTATCTGGCGCCAATACTGCTTTCTCTCGCTTTCGGACAGTTTGTCGTAAGCCAGTATCTGACGTGCCCTTTTAATACCCTGAGCCGTAAAATCATCGGGTATCTTGTTGTTTTTCAGGTAATAAATCCATTCATCGAGCGTATTTTTCGCAATATCGTCGAAGTTTCTTATCTTGAGAATATAATATTCGGGGAGCAGTTCGCCAGGAACAGTTTTTCCATAGAGTCTCTGCTGAATGTCAGTCAGTTGAAGCTCAGCATGTGTATGAAGTCCTGTGAATGAAGTGATGCCATGATAGACATAATCATCGCCCTTGCCAAGGTCGAAATAGACAATATTGATGGAATAGACTTTTCGCACCGACGAATACGGTTCGCCTATATGCATATACTCCGTAATAGCCTTACTAACACCATAATGCATTCGTTGGAAATAATCGCTTTCGCTGTCGTATTGAAGTTCGATGATGACAAGTTCCTTGCCGTCGGCTTCGACAAGCATATCGACCTTGTTCCATTTATCATCGGCATCTGCCTGGTTTCCTTCACTTTCGCCTATGTACTTGATGATAATTTTTCGACGTAGCAACTCGCTCAAAAAGCCTTCGAGCACTTCGAAATTGGCTTTTTGCCGAAGCAGGCGTTTCATTGCCCAGTCAAACGAAATCATACTGCGCACTTCCATGATGGCATTTTTTTAATCATTACACCGCAAAGATACATGAAATTTTCTTTGTTACGTCTATTTTTCGTATTTTTGCAGTAAATTTTAAATGATTTGACATGAAGTATTTGCAGAAATTGAATGGATTGATTATTCCGATGATTTTAGCGGGTTTGCTGCTTTCATTTGACGTGAAGCAGGAGAAGACGTTTTCCGGCTTGGAAAAAGAGAAATTTGTGTCGAAGGTGTCGGGTAAACCTACTGCTTTGTACGTACTTACGAACAAAAACGGGATGGAAGTCTGTGTGACCAACTATGGTTGCCGGGTGGTTTCGATCATGGCGCCTGACAGGGACGGGAAGATGACCGATGTGGCGCTCGGTTTCGATAATATCGGCGAATATACGGCTAATTCGGGCGGAGTTTTCGGCGCTGTGATCGGGCGGGTTGCAAACCGGATTGGGAACGCGTCGTTTACGCTGGACGGTGTTGAATATCAATTACCTAAAAATAGTGGAGCTAACTGTATACATGGCGGCCCGGAAGGATTTCAAAATCAAGTGTGGGACGCTGTACAGCCGGAAAATCAGACACTTGAATTGAACTACCTGTCAAAAGACGGCGAGATGGGATTTCCTGGTAATCTGAATGTCAAAGTGACTTATACTCTGACAGATGGCAATTCCCTTGACATGCTTTATGAAGCGACTACCGACAAACCCACCGTAGTCAATCTTACCAACCACAGTTACTTCAACTTATCGGGCAATGACGGTTCCAACATATTGGATCATCTGATTCAGATCAATGCCGACCGATATACCGTAACCGACAATCAATTGATCCCCACTTCCGAGATTGCTTCAGTTGAGGGCAAACCTCTTGATCTGAGAGAATTAACTGCTATCGGTTCAAGGATTGACGACCCGTTTTTGGGACGTACGGGATTTGACCACAACTTTGTGTTAAACGCAAACGGCGATGTAACCCGTTTAGCCGCAAAAGCCATCAGCCCGAAAACCGGAATTTGCATGGAAGTATACACCAACGAGCCCGGCGTTCAATTCTATTGTGGAATGGGAAGTCGCGGCGGCAAGTTTGGAGTGACCTACGCACGTCGAGGCGCTTTCTGCCTTGAGACCCAGCATTTTGCAGACAGTCCAAATAAACCTGATTTTCCCAGCGTCGTACTTCGCCCGGGAGAGAAATATGTGAGCAAGTGTATTTATAAATTCTTGATAATCAATCACTCTTAGTCTGACGGATAATCGCTTATTTGCTTACGGGTATAAAAAAAAGGTAAATGATTGATTTTACGATTCTCTTTTTGCGCTTTTTCTGAAGAATACAAAATTTTGATTCAACAAATAAAAACAAGTTTTCTGTTAGTGGTTATTCGTTTTGATGCTCCAAAAGGGTTTGGATGATGTTGTCGGCGGCGTGTCCATCGCCATATTCTTGGATTTCAGTTTGTTGTAGGATGGTGTGAAGGCAGTGGAGGATGTTTTCTTTTGTATGGCCGGCTAATTGATTCCAGCCGGAGTTGACGGTTTCGACCCATTCCGTTTCGTTGCGGAGGGTGATGCAGGGGGTTCGGTGGAAATAGGCTTCCTTTTGGATGCCGCCGGAGTCGGTCAGGATGGTCTTGGCGTGTTTTTCGAGGATAAGCATGTCCAAGTAATCGACCGGTTCTATAAGGCGGAGGGATTTGTCGGCATTGACGGGATATAGGTCGTCCAATATTTTTTTTGTACGCGGATGTAGAGGGAAGATCACGGGAAAATCAGGACGGGCGATTTCCAGGAGGGCTTGCATGATTTGCGACAGACTTTCGCTGTTGTCCGTATTTTCTGCGCGATGGACGGTGCAGAGGTAAAATTGTTTTGTATTTAGCTGTAAATCAGAAAGAATAGTTGATTTGTTTTCTGCAATTTCGCCGAATGTGAGGGCGGCGTCGTACATGACATCTCCGACATTAAAGACGCCCTGCGTGATTCCTTCGTTTTTCAAATGGCTGACAGCCATTGATGTAGGGCAGAAAAGAAGTGTCGAGAGATGGTCGGTCACGACGCGGTTGATTTCTTCGGGCATCCGGCGGTTGAAACTGCGCAGGCCGGCTTCAACATGGGCGACGGGGATATGGAGCTTGGCAGCCGTCAGCGCTCCGGCCAGGGTCGAGTTGGTGTCGCCGTAGACCAACACATAGTCGGGACGGTTTTCAAGCAGGATTTTCTCAATCTCAATCATCATGCGCGCTGTCATTGCTGCATGGCTTCCTCCGCCGCAATCCAATGACCAGGTCGGGTGGGGGATTTCAAGTTTATTGAAAAATACGGCGTTCATATTTACGTCATAATGCTGTCCCGTATGGAGGATGCTTTCAATAATTTGAGGATGGACGCTCCGGTTATGGTTGATAATGGCTCGGCTGACGATAGCTGCCTTGACAAACTGCGGACGTGCTCCGACGATGGTGATGATTTTTAACTGTTGCATAATCCTGATAGTTACGTTATTTTGATATTTTGCGATGGTAAATGATGATATTTTTCATCCCAAAAGTTGGGATATTTTAATTTTGATTTGACGATATGCTAAATGATTAAAATCATGACAGTAGCAATAAATTACGGTTTTTGTAACTTTTTATGCTTTGCCTATTGCCGTCAACAAGCCGACGACTGCCTCTTCAGGATTGGATTTATTGCCCAGTAAATCAATGAATTTACTGCCGATAATGGCACCTGATGCGTTTGCAAGGGCGGCCTGAAAAGTGTCGCGATTGCTGATACCGAAGCCGATCAGTTGCGGATTTTTTAGCTGCATGGCGTGAATGTGTTGGAAATAATCCTGCACCGTATCGGAAAA
>JAITMM010000259.1 GCA_031277335.1 Tannerella sp.
CAGGACGTTACGCCACTATGGCTCAGATGGGTGTATACAACCCGTTTCGTGCGACAAGCGGCTCGGACGGCTATGTATATGGAGACGGCGGAACACCGGAACTTGTCAGGGCTGTCAAAACGATGGCAAACCCCGACTTGCGCTGGGAAACGACGGGACAATATAATATCGGGGTAGACTTCAGCGTTTTAGACGGAAGGATATCAGGTAATTACGAGTATTATTTAAGTAAGACGACAGACTTGCTATACAATATCTCCATCCCAAGCATCAACGGAGCATATACGACGGAGACAAACGGTCTGGAAGTGCAGGTAGCCTCAAACGTGGGAGAATTGCAAAATGTAGGTCATGAATTTTCCATCACGGGCATTCCGGTTATGAATAAGGACTTTAACTGGACTGTTACCGGTAACTTTGCCTTAAATAAAAACAAGGTGATAAGTATTTACGGTCGCGGCCCCGACGGCAAAGAGCAGGATCTGGTCAATGCAAAGATATTTATGGGGCATCCCTTCGGCGTGGCTTATGATTTTAATATCATAGGAATGTGGCAGTTGGATGACTATTATGCAGGACGTATTCCGAATGGCGCCTATTTCGGCACGTATAAGGTGGAAGATATGAACGGAGACGGTGACCTGAAACCCGAAGATGACAGGAAAATATTGGGATATACCGATCCGCTGTATAACTTCAGCATACGTAATAATTTGACATATAAAGACTTTGAGTTAAGTGTCTTTGTCTATTCCATTCAGGGAGGCAAGGATCATTATCTTGGCCGACCGATGGGCGACGGGTTTGTCACATTAAATATGGACTACTATCCTAACGTCAGACATGACTGGTGGATGCCGGAAAATCCGAATTCAAGATACAAGAGAATCAGCCATGTAGATGCAAGAGTACAAAACCTGACACCTTATGTATCACGCAGCTTTATCAGGCTGCAGGAAGTGGCACTCACTTACCATCTGCCCAAGTCCCTGCTAAATAAAGTCGGCATCAATCGCGCCTCCATATCAATCGGCGGCACCAATCTGTTGACGCTGACCGATTGGGACGGTTGGGATCCCGAAGCAAATCAAGGCTTGGATTCCGGTATCACGTATCCTGCCATGAAAAATTATTCAGTTGGCTTAAATTTTGAATTTTAATCATTTATAAAAATTATTGTCATGAACAAATTTAAATATATAATATTAGTTTTATTAGGGTTGTCATTCTTTTCATGCAACGAAAGGGAATGGCTCAAGGAAGAGCCTATGGACTTTAATACGCCCGATAACTCTTACGAAACCGTTTCCAACTTCCAGCAGGCCATCAATTATTTGCAAGATCTGACACGAGCATGGCATTTTACTTATTCGGATGAGACAGGCGGCTATCAGCATCATCTGATTTTGGGAAGCGATGTTTTCTATCACGGTTGGCCGAATAGTTTAGACGACAATTTAAACAGGTATGATACGTATATCATTGCGACCAGAAATCATGTCGCAAAAAACTGGGCATATTTTTATAATATCATATCAAATGCCAATACGATTCTTGAAAAATTGGAGACTAATGCATCCGAAGTAACCGATGCTCAGAAACAAACTTTCAGAGGAGAGGCCTTGTTTTTCAGAGCATACTATTACATGCGGTTAGCTCATATATGGGGAGATGTGCCCCTTGTGTTGGAAATGCAGACCTCGCCGAAAATAGATTTTGTCCGCGCTCCGCGCGATCAGGTATATGCACAATGTCAGGCAGACCTGGAAGAAGCCGTCGGTCTGCTTGCTAATATAGAAAACGTAGATAACGGTGCTATCAACAAGCAATTAGCTCAGCATGTACTGGCAGAAGTATATATTAGCAGGAAGAACTTCGACGCAGCCATCTCAGCGGCTAACGCTGTCGTGAATCATCCGGCAGTAGCTTTAATGACAGAACGATTCGGCTCTTATAAAGACGATGCGACAAAAAATGTCTTTTTCGATCTTTTCAGACAAGGCAATCAGAACCGTACTGCAGGCAATACCGAGGGATTGTGGGTTTTGCAATATGACTACCTGAATCCCGGTTCTGCAGTTACAACCAATTGGGGACGTTATATAATGCCGCAATTGCGAACGGCTCAGGTGATGGGCAAAAACGGCCAACTTGTGCTTGCATGTCCAGACTTTACGGCTGAAGACGGCGGACGCGGCAACGGATATTTCCCTACAACGCATCATTTCAGGGAAGAAATCTGGGCTTCGGACTACGATAACGATATCCGCAACGCCGAGTGCAATATATTCAGAGACTACAGGATAGATAATGAAAATGCAGAAGGCTGGGGCCAATGGATCGTCAAGGACGGATGGATACGCGATGTGGATACATTCAACTTTGTCTACCCTGCCGTCACCAAGTTTTGCGCTTTCGAAGCCTATCCAGATAATTCGTATGCTTTGGCCAACGGCGTCAGGCGTGTGACTTCTCTTGGAAAACAGATGCTGGTTAATAGCGGCACGGCAGCCGTCGGATCATTTAAAGATGAATACCGCGTCAGACTGTCAGAGACATATCTGCTTCTTGCAGAGGCTTATGTTGGTGCCAATCAGCCTGAAAATGCAGCTGCCGCCATCAATGTGGTGCGCAGCAGGGCAAAGGCTTCTCCTGCCACTGCGGCAGAGATGAATTTAGACTATGTTCTCGACGAACGCATCCGCGAATTGGCAGGAGAAGAAGTCAGAAATATCACTTTATTCAGGTTAGGAAAATTTGTTGAACGTGCGAAAAGATATAATCCCGCCGGGAATCATGTAGCCGCTCATCAAGACTTATGGCCTATCCCATTCAGTGAAATAGAGAAGAATACGGCTGCAGAGCTAACACAAAATCCGGGTTATTAAGGAGAGTATTGACAGAGAGTGTGTCATCAAATTTGACACACTCTTGTCAATTTTTCTTTGATATATCAAATTAATTATTACATTTGCATCAATAAAATTGAATGAACTTTTTTTTTAACATAACAAATATCGATATGAAGACTAATCAGACACGCAGAGATTTTCTGGCTACTGCCGCCACAGGCGCGATAGCAGCTGTAGTAACTCCGGCGGCTTTTGCTGCCGAGCAGACCGAATTTACGGCGCCGACCATCCTTCAACAAGGAGCAAAAGGAGCCAATGACCGTATCCGTTGTGCCGTTTTAGGATTAAACGGCAGAGGCGGAAGCCATGTCAGCACTATCATGCAACTGGCAGACAAGGAGAAAGTGGTGGTAGCCGCCATGTGTGATCCCGACTTGACTGTTGTAAACAAGGCAGCCAAAAGTTTTGAGGAGAAGTATAACAATCAAAAAGTGACTGTATATCAGGACTTCCGCAAAGTGTATGACAGCAAAGACATAGATGCCGTGACGCTGGCCACGCCAAACCACTGGCATGCGTTGATGACAATTTATGCCTGTCAGGCCGGAAAAGACGTTTATGTGGAAAAACCTGCTACACACGAGATTGCCGAAGGCAGGAAAATGATTGAGGCAGCCTACAAATACAACAGGATCGTGCAGCATGGCGTACAGCTACGCAGCAATCCGGCCATCCGCGAAGCCGTGCAACATCTGCGCGACGGACTGATCGGCAGGGTATACATGTCTCGCGGACTTGTCTTCCGCGAACGCCCCGACATCGGCAACAAAGGCATTTCAAAAGTGCCCGAAGGACTTGACTACGACTTGTGGTGCGGCCCGGCACCGATGGTGCCTTTCACAAGAAACTTAGTGCATTATAACTGGCACTGGCACTGGAACTACGGCAATGGCGACGTCGGCAATCAGGGCATCCACGAGACCGACCTCTGCATGTGGGGTCTCGACGTGGGACTTCCCGAACGCATCACCTCCATGGGCGGAAAATTCCTATGGGACGACTGCAAGGAAGTGCCTGAAATTCAGAGCTCCACGTATCATTATCCGAAAGAAAAGAAAATGATACAGTTCGAAGTACGCAACTGGTATACAAATGACGAAGGCGGAGCAACGGTCGGCAATATTTTCTACGGCGACAAGGGATATTTGGTAGTCAAAGGATATACCGACTATGAATCATTCATTTACACAAGTCGTGAGAATATGCCGATTGATACGAGCAGCGGTAATTTACCGGCCAGAGGCGGTATACAGCCCGGCCCGAAAGGCAGCTTCAAAGGCGAAATGGCTTTGCATGTCAAAAACTGGTTTGACGCCATCCGCGCCAGCGACATGAGCATTCAGAACGGACCTGTCGAAACGGGACACTTGTCATCATCGCTGGCTCACCTGGCGGCCATCTCGTGCCGTCTGGGACAGCAATTGCAATTCGATCCCGTATCGGAGAGATTTATCGGTAACGAAGATGCCAATAACATGCTTACACGCGTCTACCGTGCACCGTATCTCATGCCGGAAAAAGTCTAACTTATTGAAACATAACATGTGCATTAGCGCCTGTTGGTGCTGATGCACATACATGTTTCATGTTTTTTTTAAATATAAAATCAGCAAGTATGAAATTATTTATAAAATTATTTTCATTGAGCGTCGTGCTTTCATGTTATGCAGCCTGTATGAATGGGCAAGGCGTGACATTAGTCAACGACGAAGCCGGTCAGAAGGTAGATGTCAAGATGAACGGACAATTGTTCACGTCCTATATTTATCCTTCCGACTTTGAAAAGCAATGTTTATATCCGATCAGGACTGCCAAAGGCACATTGATAACGAGAGGTTTCCCGCGTGACCCGCGTCCTTTCGAGCAGGTAGACCATCCGCATCATGTCGGGTCATGGCTTAATTACGGCGATGTCAACGGATTGGACTTCTGGAATAACTCTTACAACATTCCTGCCGACAAGAAACATCTTTACGGCTGGATTCATCATAAGAAGATAGTGAGCATGGAAAACGGAGCCAAAAGCGCGAAGTTGTCCGTGGAAGCCGAATGGACGGACATCAACGGAAAAGGGCTGTTGAAAGAGGAAACGACATACGAGTTCATCGATGAAGGAGATATGCGTAAGATCAAGCGTACCACCAAATTAACATCCTTGACCGATACAGTCGTTTTTGGTGATAACAAGGAAGGGATGATAGCTATCCGCATGGACCGTGCGTTTGAAGAGCCGTCGACCCGTCCGCAAACATTTACCGACGCCCAAGGCAACGCGACAACAGTCCGTTCGGTCAACAACGAAGGTAAAAACGGCGTGTATCGCAACAGCGAAGGCAATGAAAAAGAATCGGGAGACAACGGCGTCTGGGGCAAACCGGCCAAATGGGTATCGTTGTCGGCTGATTTAAGCGGCGAAAAAGTAACCGTAGCCATCGTGGATAACAAAAATAATCCGGGTTTCCCGGGCTATTCGCATGCAAGGGGTTATGGCTTGTTTGCACATAATGACTTTGGCGCTCAAGCCTACAATCCGGCTGCTCCGAAACGTGTCACAACACTTTTGCGCGGTCAATCCATCACTTTCAACCATCTTATCATCGTCAAGACTAACGGATTCCTCACCGATGCGGATATGAATCGAGAGTTTGAAAACTTTAACAAATAAATCCTTTTCTCATTTCTTTTATTTTTTTGTTGAGACGCGGCCTGCCGCGTCTCAACTTTTTTTATCTGTTAGTCCCCTCGAACAAATCGTGGTTGACGCGTTCGGCGCGTTGCGAGCCGCCGAAGTTGTTGAAGGTGTAAGAGAGGGTCAGCGTGAAGACGGGGGATTGCGGGATGATGGAGGTGAGGGACTCGACTTGCGAATTTCGTTGGACGCTGTTGTATTGGGCGGTGGCCAGCACGTCGCGTATATTCAGGCTGGCAATCAGTCGCCGGTTGAACAGTTGCTGTCTGACTGTCAGGTTCATATAGAAGAAATCCTCTATCCTTCCCTGCGAATTGACTGACGGGCCTACGTAATATGCTTCAAACCGCGCACGGGTAGTCTTTCCGATATCGAAATTATTGTTCACCGCCAGTTGCCAGTTCCAGCTTTCGGCGTCCTGTCCGTCAATCTTGTATTCATTCTTCACTTTGTAATAATAAAGACTGCCGTTGGCGTCCAGGTTCCACCATTTATTGAGTTGGATCATGGTAGACAGTTCGGCGCCCGAAGCATAGTCGCTCCCCACGTTGGCCATCGAGTCGAGCGTCACGCCGGTTTGGTAAGGCACCCTTACGCGCTCAATCTTGTCTTTGCGTGCCCTGTAAAACAGCGTGCCCGTCAGTGTGTTACTCCCAAAGTTCTGGTTATAACCCCATTCCACCGAATTGGTATATTCAGGTTTGATAAACGGGTTGCCACGTTGCGCTGTGTAATAATCTACGTAAACGATATAAGGCTCCATGTAGAACAGTTGCGGCTGGGTGATGCGGCGCGAATATGACAGGTTAGTTCGGGCGCCATTGCCCAGTGCCAGAGCGAGATGCACAGATGGATAAAGTCCGAAATTGTGCAATCTGTGCTCCGCCCATTTCAAGTTGTTGGCCAACTTGCGGTAAGTATATTCGCCGCGTACACCGATTTGATAGCTGAAGCGCTGCCACGTATTACTCAGCATGGCATACATAGCATGAATATCGCGACGGAATACATATCTGTTATACAGGTCGTCGCGCCGCACGAAATCACCTTCCGACGGGTCAAACATGTCTATCCTGTAGTCTCCGTCTTCGGTATACGTATAAAACTGATAACCTGCCTCAAACTTGTCTTCCTGCGTGGCCAGCGGCAATACATAATCAAGATTGAGCTGTGAGGTGAGACGAAACTCTTCCTCCCACGCCTTGTGACCCTGCGCTCGCTTTCCGGCCATATCATACAGGTTTGTCTCAAAATATTCCAACGCATGATTTTCATAGAGTGCATATAATGTTCCCGTAAGTCTATGTCCTTCCTTTGCAAAACGGTGATTGAAACCGGCATCTCCGCGTAGCAGCCATCCGTTAAGGCGCACATAGTCATCGCCCTGAAAAAAATCGTCCGTGACCTCATCGGAACCCGGCACGCGATACGTATCCTCATACTTCAATTCGCCGCCTCTCCATCTGTCGCGGTAGCCGACTTCGGCAGCCGCCGACCAGGTGGTATTTGTCTTATACCAGTCGGCGCCGGTGCGAAGCATATAAGTGTCTGTATAGCTTTCTCTTGTGCCGAATGAATGGTCGGTCGTAATCATTTCCGGCGTGGTGACGGTTTTCATCTGGTCGAAATCGCTGCGGCGATACCTGCGCGACGCTTCTCCCGATACTTGCCACCGGACATCATTTTGCCGGAGCGCTGTCAGAAAGTCGATGTTGCGCGATAACTCCGTGCTGCCCATCACATTGACCATGCCGCTCCATCCATCGAGCGCTTGTTTTTTAAGGTTGATATTGATAATACCGGCCGTCCCGTCGGCATCGTTACGCGCTGACGGGACGGTTATTACTTCTATATTTTCTATCTGACCTGCCGGGATCTGTTCCAATGCGATGGTGCCTTCGAGCGAACTCGGCTTGCCGTCTATATACACTTTAAATCCGCTGCTGCCGCGAAAAGTGACTTCGCCCTCGGCATCGACGCGGATCGAGGGCGTCTGTGCCAAAATATCCACCGCAGTGCCGCCGGCAGCCGACAGAAAACCGGAAGCCTCAATCACCCGTTTGTCTAATTTATAGACTATTTGTCGACGCTGGCCTGTGACAGCCACCTCCGACAATTCGAGTGACGCAGGCTCTATATCAATGTCTCCCAGCGCAATAGTCTGTTCAGAAGCATCAGTCAGTGACAGCGGTATTTGTTTCTTCTCATATCCAATCGAGGCTATCTCTATATAAAAAGCGCCTGTTTTATCTATCTCAAGAGAGAACCCGCCTCCAACGGCCGTTGATGTATATTCCACCAAGGAGCTATCTTTCGCATTGTATAATAATACATTAGCAAATTCAACCGGAGTATTGGTCTGTTGCTCCAGCGTCTTGCCGGTAATAACACGCTTGCGTGTTTGACTTTGCGCTTGAGCGTTGAATATCAACAGACAAACGATTATTCCTATAAGTACTTTTTTCATTTTCTCGGATTTTAAGCGGCAAATGTAATATTTATTTATTGTTAATAAAAATTTTTCTTTGCCGCTTTTTACATAAATCCGGGAAATTCATCAAAAAAACTAATAGTCATCTCTGACTTTTCGGACAATCGCAATGTCCTTTAACTATCAATAGACACCTTGTGCCAGCATGGCGCGGGCTACCTTCATAAATCCGGCTATATTGGCGCCTTTGACATAATTCACGTAACCTCCTTCTTTTCCGTGAGTTACGCATTGGGCATGAATATTGTACATTATTTGGTGCAGTCTGGCATCGACTTCTTCCGGTGTCCAGGAAAGATGGATGGCGTTTTGAGACATTTCAAGTCCCGATGTAGCCACGCCGCCTGCGTTGACGGCTTTTCCCGGTGCAAACAGGCATTTATGCTCCATAAACAAGTCTACCGCCTCCGCCGTGCAGCCCATATTCGATATCTCAGCCACACAAAGCGTCTTGTTCTCAATCAATTGACGCGCATCATCTCCATTCAGCTCATTTTGAGTAGCGCAAGGCAAGGCAATATCAACTTTCTGTTCCCAAGGACGTTTGCCTGCAAAGAACGTTGCTTCGGGATATTTTTGGGCATAAGGCGCCACGATATCGTTCCCGCTATTGCGCAAATCAAGCATATAATCAATTTTCTCTCCTGCAATACCTTTAGGATCATATACATATCCGTCAGGGCCTGAGATAGTAACTACTTTTGCTCCTAATTCAGAGGCTTTCAAGGCAGCTCCCCATGCCACATTTCCAAAACCAGACAATGCAACAGTTTTACCCTTTATATCATGGCCTGATGATTTAAGCATCTCATCTACAAAATATAAGCCACCGAAACCGGTTGCCTCTGGACGCAGGATAGAACCTCCAAATTCCATTCCCTTGCCTGTGAATGTGCCGGTATGTTCGTGCGTCAATTTCTTATACATACCATACATATACCCTACTTCACGTGCGCCTACGCCTATATCTCCGGCCGGCACATCTACGTCAGGTCCCAAGTTTTTCCACAATTCCAGCATCAACGACTGGCAGAAACGCATGATTTCGGCGTCGCTTTTGCCGCGCGGAGAAAAATCTGCGCCACCTTTGCCGCCGCCCATCGGCAACGAGGTCAGCGAGTTTTTAAACGTCTGTTCGAAACCTAAAAACTTCAGAATGGACAAATTGACTGAAGGATGGAATCGCATACCGCCTTTATACGGGCCAATGGCATTATTGAACTGGATACGATAGCCTAAATTAACTTGTATATTTCCCTGATCATCAGTCCAGGGCACACGAAAGATAAAAATCCTGTCAGGCTCCACCAATCGTTCTATAATTTGAGCCTTTTCAAACTCAGGATGTTGATTATAAACATCCTCAATAGATAGCAATACTTCCTTTACGGCTTGCAGATATTCTTTCTCGCCGGGGTGTTTTGCTTCTAATGCAGACAAAATCGCTTCTGATTTCATAACATTTACATTTAAATTTATATTAATATTCGAGGCTGCAAAAATACGATATTTTGAACAAAATGAATCATGAAACGGCTTTCCTTTTATCATTTTTTATCAAAAAAAATGTTGCTCAAGAAAAAAACGACAATTTTGCATTCTATCGAGTGAGGATACAATGAATTTTCTATCTGCATGATACAAGATTATATAAAACGTGGCGTTATAATAAAGTTATATGTTAGAAGCGAAAAAAGGTATTGTCGCAAAAACCTTAAACGCAGGATGACGTGATGGAAACAAACAAAGAATACTACATAAAAAAATATTGCGCCTGGCTGAAATTGGAGAAAAAATTGTCGGACAACACGAAGGAAGCCTATCTTGACGACCTGAATAAGCTATTCCATTTTGCTGATAATGAGGAATTAAGCGTTCTTAAAATCAGTTATTCCGACTTGCAGCAATTTTTATCGCAACTCGTCGACATCGGCATTTCGCCACGTTCGCAAGCGCGAATCATTTCGGGTATCAAGTCGTTTTACAAGTTTTTGCTGCTGGAAGATTTTCTGCAAGCCGACCCGAGTGAATTAATTGAATCGCCCAGGATTGGAATGAAATTGCCGGAAGTATTGGCAGTCAATGAAGTGAATAAGATTATAGAATCGATTGATTTGTCAAAGCAGATGGGGCAACGTAATAAAGCGATGATTGAAGTGCTGTATAGCTGCGGTTTACGTGTTTCAGAACTGATTCGGTTGAGGTATTCCGATATCTATGTGGAAGAGGAATTTATCCGTGTCGAAGGTAAAGGCAAGAAACAGAGGCTTGTACCTATTTCGCAGTCTGCCATTCACGAAATCGGCAATTACCTTTTTGAACGACGCCAAGTTATTGCTCAAAAGGGATTTGAGGACGTGCTTTTCCTCAATAATCGCGGCAGAGGGTTATCGAGGGTGATGGTTTTTAATGTCATAAAAACTCATGCCGAACTTGCCGGCATCAAAAAGTCTATCAGTCCGCACACATTTCGCCATTCATTTGCTACACATCTGCTTGAAGGCGGCGCCAACTTGCGGGCCATTCAAATGATGCTGGGACACGAAAATATCACTACTACAGAGATATACACCCATATCGACCGTGAATTTCTCAGAGCCGAAATAATCAATCATCATCCGAGAAACAAATAACGTTCAAGGTTCAAGGTTCAAAGTTCAAAGTTCAAGGTTCAAGGTTCAAGGTTCAATACGCCTCCGTCGGAGGCAAAGCTGGATATCCCACTGCAAGCAACGCGCAGCTCGGGGATTAAATAATGTGCAATTCGTGTCCATCCGTGTCATTCGTGGCGAAAAAAATTCGTGTAATTCGTGTAATTCGTGGACAGTCTCAAAACGGTATCTCCTCCTCAACCGGTGCAGTAATGAAATCATCCAAAGCCGGCGAAATCGCATCCGGGATATAATTGGTTTGCGAACTTATTTTTGAAGTATACTCGCGCACAGGCACGTCTTCATCAAGATTCAGAAACTTCGCGTACTCGTTTTTGAAACGTAGCCTTACGTCTCCCGTGGCGCCATTGCGATGTTTGGCAATAATTATTTCGGCCATGCCAATCAATGAATTGCCTTTTTCATCTTCGTAAATACGGTAATATTCAGGCCGGTGAATAAAGCAGACCATATCTGCATCCTGCTCGATGGCCCCTGATTCTCTCAGATCGGCCAATTGCGGACGTTTGCCTTCCAGGCCTTGCCGGTTATCGACATTACGGTTCAACTGTGCTAACGCAAGGATCGGAATATCAAGCTCTTTAGCCAATCCTTTCAGCGAGCGCGAAATAGTACTCACCTCCTGTTCACGACTTCCGTAATTCATGCCGCTGGCATTCATCAACTGCAGATAATCGATAAAAATACATTTAATACCATGCTCTCTGACCAATCGACGCGCTTTTGTGCGCAGTTCGAACACGGAAAGGCTGGGAGTATCGTCCACAAATATCTTGGCATCATATAAGTCTTTCAGCTTGATATCCAGCTCTTCCCATTCGTGTTCGGCCAGATTTCCATTTTTAATATTTGTCAACGGTATCTCAGTGACATTCACTATCAAACGATTGACCAACTGAACATTACTCATCTCAAGTGAAAAAATGGCGACGGGAATCCCGAAATTGACAGCCATATTCTTGGCCATAGACAATGCAAAAGCCGTCTTTCCCATTGCCGGACGAGCGGCAATCACCACTAAATCAGAGTTTTGCCAACCGGAAGTAATTTTGTCCAACATCGTAAAACCTGAACGTAAACCGCTTAGTCCTTCTTTTTGTGTTGCAGCCTTCTGCATCAAAATTAAGGACTGCGAAATTATCGGATTGATCTGGACAGCATCATTCTTGATGTTTCGCTGCGAAAGCTGAAACAGCTCTGCCTCTGCTTCTTGCATCAATTCATCAATATCCATCGTTTCATCGAATGCTTTCCCTTGAATGACGCCGGAATAACGAATAAGTTCTCTTGCCAGGAATTTTTGCGCTATAACCGCAGCGTGATACTCCAGGTGCGCCGTACTTGCCACTTTCCCTGTGAGTTGAGATATATAAAACGGCCCTCCGACAGCTTCCAGATTGCCTGATTTGCGAAGTTGCTCCGTTACCGTGAGCATATCAATCGGACGTTGACTGATCGCCAAATCTACTATGGCTTGAAAAATCAGCTGATGAGCCTTTTCATAAAAACACTCTTGTCTAAGAATCTCGCTTACAATAAAATAAGCGTCTTTTTCGAGCATTAATGCCCCCAATACGGCCTCTTCAATTTCTTTCGCCTGCGGCTGAAGTCGTCCAACATCAGACACTTGCATCACGACAGGCTTTTGCTTTCCTGTATTCTTTTTTTGTCCTTCCATTATTTGTTCGTTATTCGGACGTCAAAAATAGCCATTCCTTTTCATCGGTTGCAGGATGAACAGGAAAACTTTTCAATATTTTATAAACAACTCTAAAAAAATCCTTACATTTGTAGTCAAAATCTGCTTTCGCACGCGGAACTTGTATTTTGATTGTTTATTGCTGATTATTAATAAATTATAGTCTTATGAATAAATTATGTAAACTACCGGCTATTGCTGCATTGTGTCTGATCGCTTTCGCCTGCAATGAAACGACGAATCAGGTGCCCTTGGCCTACGAAAGCTATACGCTTGACAATGGCCTGAAAGTGGTGCTGCATCAGGATCATTCGGATCCTATTGTGGCGCTGACGATTCAATACCATGTTGGCTCCGGGCGCGAGAAACCGGGCAAGACAGGTTTCGCCCATTTCTTTGAGCACATGCTGTTTCAACGTTCAGAAGACCTTCCCCGCAATGCGTTTTTTCAAAATATTGCAGCCATGGGAGGCACGTTCAACGGTTCGACGAATACGGACGGCACAAATTATTACGAAACCGTTCCGCGCGATGCGCTGGAGAAAATCCTGTGGATGGAGTCGGACAGGATGGGCTTCTTTATCAACACGGTAACGCAAGGCGGGTTGGAACGCGAAATTGATATTGTCTCGAACGAGAAGCGTCAAAACTATGATACTCAGCCTTATGGACAGACAAGCATCATCATAGCCAAAGAGCTTTATCCGGCCGGGCATCCTTACAGTTGGACGACCATCGGCGAGATTGCCGACTTGCGCGCTGCCTCCGTCGACGATGTGAAAGCGTTTTACGGCACTTACTATGTGCCGGGCAATGCCACGATGGTACTTGCCGGCGATTTCGATCCGGAGCAGGCTAAAGAATTGATACAAAAATATTTCGGAGAGATAAAGAAAGGAGCCGACGTACCTAAGCCTACCCGCCGGCCTGTCGTTTTGGAGCAGTCAAAATATGTGATGTGGGAAGACGAATTTGCCAAACTGCCCGACCTGACCGTCGTGTTTCCGGGCGTCGAGCAATATCATCAGGATGCTAATGCGCTGTCTGCCATGGCTTCACTTATCGCGGGCAGCAAACAGTCGCCTTTATATAAAATCATTGTAGAGGAGAAAAAACTCGCGCCATCAGTCAATGGCATGAGCATGACGCGGGAAGTGGCCGGACAGGTCATGTTCTCCGTCCGTGCTTTCGAAGGAATCAACCTGAACGATGTCAATACTGCTATCAATGAGGCATTTGAACGGTTTGAAAAGGAAGGCGTCGACGAACAGGAACTGCAACGCCTCAAGGTCATGCAGGAAGTAAATTTCTATAACCGCATCGCCGGGATTCAGGGAAAAGCCTCCCTGATGGCGCGTGACAATGAATTTGGCGGTTCCCCGATCGCCTCGATCAACGAAATGATGAACTTTCAGGAAGTCACGGCCGAACAAATCATGGATGTCTACAACCGGTATATCAAAGGCAAAGCATCTCTTGCGCTGAGCACAGTTCCCAAAGGCTCCAATAATCTGGCTATCAATGATTCTCGCTTGGCTGTCGTGTCAACTGAAAAGGTTGATGAAATCAAATCCAAATCGCAAGCAGGCAAACTGGTAGACGATGATTACCGGCGCACTCCGTCGGCCATTGACCGTTCGGTTGAACCTGCCTATCTCGCTAATAAACCGGAAGTTACCGTCCCGACTGTATGGAACTTCCAAGCGGCAAACGGAATGGAAGTGTATGGCGTTGGACATCACGAACTTCCTGTTATCCAGGCAAATATCTCTATCAGAGGCGGCGCCGGACTTGATCCTGCCGATAAGCGCGGCATAGCCTATCTCAACGCCCGCCTGATGAATGAAGGCACTGCACTCAAGACTGCCGACGAATGGGAAATGGCTATGGGACTGCTTGGTGCGCGCATCACGGTCTCGTCCGACCTAGAGGAGACGAACATAGCAATCTCTACATTGTCGAAAAACTTTCCGCAGGTGATGGCATTAGTCGAGGAAGCACTGCTGCAGCCGCGTTTCGACGAGGAAGCGCTGCAAAGAGTGAAGATGCAGACGAAAGCGCTGATTCGCCAGGCATCGGCCAACCCTACGATGATTGCCCGCTCCACCCGCGACATGCTGCTCTACGGCGCAGACGGCACCTTTGCCCTTCCCGAATACGGCACCGCAACTTCCATTGACCTTATCACGATGAACGACATCAAAACATTCCATGCCGCCAATCTCTCTCCTTCAATCGCCACACTAAGTATTGCCGGAGATATCGAACAGGCTGATGTTGAGCAGATTCTCTCCTCTCTGTCTACCGGCTGGAAAGCCAAAGAAGTCGTTATTCCGGCTCCGATACAAGGAATACCGGCAAAGGGGGCTACTATCTATTTTGTTGACAATCCTGGTGTTACGCAATCCATGATCTATGTCAGCAAGCGCGGAATGCCGTTAAGCGATGCACGCTATTATCCGTCGGTCATCGCCAACTACCGTCTCGGCTCCGGCTCTCAAGGCATATTGTTCGATATCATCCGTTTACAAAGAGGATATACGTATGGCGCCTATTCCATCTTCGATCCGGGACTTCATTACAACGACTTTTCCGCCTATTCCAGCGTGCAAGGTTCCACGACAAAAGAATCGGTCGAAATCTTTAAAGACCTGATCGAAAACTACGGCGCGCGGTATGATGAAGCGATGCTTCAGACAACAAAAAATTCAATGACAAAGGCGATGGCTTCTTCATTTGAAACCATTGGTGCTCTGGTAAATATGCTCGACAATATTGCCACCTACGGACTTCCCTTCGACTATGTCAAACAAAATGAAACGACGCTCAACACCATTACCGTCGAGCAGCTCAAGTCCGTCATCAGTGACACGATGAATCCTGCCGATATGGTCTATGTCGTTGTGGGCGACGCCAAAACGCAATTGGCGCCGTTAAGCGCGCTGGGACTGGGCAATCCGGTGTTAATCAGGAGATAGCATTCTATTTATACTTTATAGTTTTACATTAAAAAAATGAGTAGAATGAATTTTTTGAAAAAAATATTTTGCTTCGTTTTGTTTTTCCTAATATTCAGTTGTATTAGGGATTACCATGAAACAATAAACCTACAAACGTCAAATTATCAATTAATTGATTTGGGACGAATCCCGAACGAACCTGATTTTCAATCGACTTTTGTAGAGAATGATGTTTATGCTATTAAAGTGACTACAAGGCAAATAAGAAAAGATGCCTCCATAAAATCCATTGAAGCATATACGATAGACAAAAATCTTAGAATCAGCATTAATTCGTTTCCGCATGATTCGATATGGTATGAGCCGGATACGTCCCGTTTTACCTTACATGAGGTATATTTTGATTTAATAGGTATTAAAAGCGGTGAATACCAAGTAGAACTATATGTTAACTCTTCAGGTTATTCCTGACTTCGTCAACGCGACACCCTAAAAATTTTCCCAGAATTTTTTGTCGAACAGCAGCTTGATTAGTTTGTGCCTTTCAGTAAGCAACATTGTTTTGGTGATGGTTTCTCCACAG
>JAITMM010000283.1 GCA_031277335.1 Tannerella sp.
ATTTCCGACAGCACTCCAATAGACAGGGAGCCGATATCGAACATAATAATATCATCCTGTGCATTAATATGTTGCACACTCAAAACCATCGTCAGGATCATACATCCCGCGATGTTTAAAAGGCTTAATTTCTGTAAATTAGTTTTCATACAAAATTATTTTATAATTCAAAGATTCAAAAATTCAACAATTCAAAGATTTATAGTTCGTAAATCATTTGTTATCCATTTTTCGACTTGCGGAATCAACGGGTTAATATCATCATTGACAATCACATAATCGGCATATTTCATTTTTTCTTCATCCGGCATCTGATGTTGGATGCGTTGTAAAACCTCCGCCTCCGTGATTCCATCGCGCGCCATCACGCGCCGGATACGTAAATCTTGCGGCGCATAAACCAGTAAACATATATTTACCAGGCGATTGAAATTCGATTCAAACAAAATAGCCGATTCCAATACGACAAATTCAGTAGTCCGGCTTTCCGCCCAAGAGCGGAAATGCCGGTTCACTTGTGGGTGAATGATGGCATTGGCTTGCTCCAACAGCTTGGTATCGTTGAAGATAAGCGCAGCCATCTTTCGCCGGTTCACTCCTGCGTCATCATAGACATCACGACCAAGTAATGCCATCAACTGTTCGCGTATCTGCGGCGATGAGTTGAGCAGGTGTTTGCTTTCATCGTCGGCCTTATACACCGGAATGCCGTATAATTCAAGCAATGAGGCTACTACCGACTTGCCGCTCCCTATTCCTCCCGTCAATCCGATCGTCGTCATAAGCTATTCTGTTCGATGATAAATTCGATGACGTCAGGGATGATGACAGGTTGCGAAATCCACGGAGGCTGTTTCGTCATGTAAAGCGTAAATTTGCCGTTCGATTGCCTGTTTTCAAACTGCTGAAACGGGATATTGATTTCAAAATCAGAATCTTTAACTTCCCTGAATCGCGAAATGGGGACATTGCACACCAATTCGACCGAGGAGGGAAAAGTGCGCAGCGTGTATTTTGAAGGGACATCGGTGCAATGGACGTCCAGCCTGATTCTCTTTTCGGTAAACTGTTCTATCGGGACGGTGACGCTCACTTTGTCAGGCTCCATATATATCCCACTGATATCCTGCAACTTCAGTTGAACGGTTTGGGTCTGATTTACTTTTTTTATTTCGACTGCTTCCGTCGATATGTCCGTGATTGAGTCGAGCTTGTCACTGTTGGCATAGACGCGTACTAAATTGGGGACAACTGTCATTGAATCAACAATTTGATAGCCCGGTTCCAGTCCCAGCGTCAGGTCAAGTTTTACGGGAACATCCTTATATTGAATCTTTTCGTATACGACGGTAAATTCTCGCGGGTCGATGCTGATCAGCGACGAAGAGGCCAACAATTGTCTCGAAACGCTTGATTCGACTGTCCGTCTGCTAACTTCCAATTCGCCTGTTGTCCGGATATCTTCCAGGTCGACTTCGAGCGGATTAAAAGAGCGAAACAGTGAGTATGTGACTAATACGGCACCTCTGTCTCTGACTTTGACCCTTAGTTCACGGGGATAATTATTTATCGAAACCATTTCCGTAGGCATGTTTTCATACTTCACCGGAATAATAACCTCTATTTCATATTCGCGCTGCATGTTTTGCAATAGCCAAAAGCCAAAAGCAAGCAGCACGAATAACAGGAAGATAAATGTCTCTTTCCAGCGTATTTGCAGAAAAAAGGCTTTTACCTTATGTATAGACTTGAACCCGAGATATTTGTCAAGCCATGACTCCATACGGGTTTATTTAGTTTGTTGTATGTCTTCGGGCGAAGCAAAAACAGACGATTTTTCGATGCGAATGCGTATTCCGTCAGCCACTTCGATCAGCATCGAAGTATCCTTGATGTCCTTGATAATGCCGTGAATACCACCTGCGGTAATCACTTTATCACCTGTTTTCATTGCGTTACGTGTCTGTTGAATCTCTTTTTGTTTTTTCTGTTGCGGTCTGATCATCAGGAAGTAAAAAATAGCTATCATGGCCACAATCATGATGATACCCGAATACTGACCCAGGGGCGAAGATGAAGCCGGAGGCTGTTGAAGGAAAAATGTCATTAAATCCATAGCAATTATAATTATATGTTTCGTAATCGTTTTGCAGTGCCAAAGATACGACAAAAATTAATCTTTCAAAATAAGTTTTTCATTTTTTAACTCTTTAACGATGGCATCGAGGACGCCATTGATAAAAAAACTGCTTTTGGGGGTGCTGTAATATTTGGCGGCGTCAATGTATTCGTTCATCGTCACTTTAGTCGGTATCTTCGGGAAATTCAGGATTTCAGACAATGCTACCTGCATGATAACCATATCCATACCGGCGATGCGCTCCGTTTCCCAGTTCTTCGTATGCCGGTTGATCCGCTCGCGGTATTCGTCTTCATGCTGAATCGCGTTGCGGAAAAGACGCGTTACGAAATCGGCATCTTCGCTGTCTTTATACATGGGCATTAATTCCTGCCTGCTGCCGTTTTCAGGGTTGAAACGTTTGATGGTCTTCAGCACAAATGTCTCGATAATCTCTACATCATCATTCCAATAGATGCAGATATCTTCGAGGGCGTCTTCTATTTCTTCGTTGCCGCAAATCAGATTGCGAAATACCAATCGCCAAAATTCCTGGTCGACGGCGTAAGAGTCTTTCGGATTTTTCAGATAGTCCGTATATATGTCTGAATCCAATATCATATCCAGAATTTTGATAACAAATTCTTTTTGGTTCTTCCAGGAGATACTGTGTTGGCCGGCATATCGGCGGAGCATTTCGTTTTTTTCCAGTTGTTGTGCAAACCTGTTCTCTACCAAACGCATGTTAGGGTTGAGGTCGGCGACCGAGGGGAGGTATTTATGTTTGCGGGCATCGATTCTTTGTTCGTGCAGGAAAGTGAGTTCCACGATAAGCTGGAGCAAATAAAAATATAAATCGTAAGACTTCCGCAGGCTGAGATGCAGTTCATTTTCTGCCATCTTCAAATCATTGTTCTCTTTCTGATAGTAAGCAAAGACCATCTGAAGAACCTTAATCCGGATCAAAACCCTGTTAATCATCGTTTAAATGAGCTACTAAAATATAATTCAGGGTGCAAAGGTACGACAAATTTTCGATTCTTTTCGCTATCAGCCTTATTTTATTATCAACGAACCGTGTATAATTCGATGAACAATCACTTTGTTACCGTGAACGCTATAAATAATTGTAAATTTTTTATATCCTACAGTTCGTGCATTGCTTTCATAGCAAAGGACGTCTTGGAGTGTGGAAATTGCAAAAATTCCGGCATTCATTCTGAGTTTATCAATGGTGGCAAACAAGCCCTTCGCAAAACGTTCGGCTGCAAGCGGTGCAAACAGTTCCTTTTCGATATAGTCAATCACCCCTTCAATATCATTTAACGCTTGAGGTTTGTATTGAATTGTATATGTCATAATTTGATATCCAATCCGAGACGTTCGTATAAACGTCGTTCAAAATGCGTTTTAAATTCTTCGTGCGAAACCAATTTATCTTCAGAATCAGACAATAAGACATTGTCATTAACACTCTCAACAATTTGCGCAAAATGTGGATTGAGTTGAATATATTTCAATAAACGGAAACCATCAGGTATCTGGTCGTTGATTATTACAGTTGTCATATTTGTATAAGTTTAGTGTTTGGTATTCTTAAACCCCCAACGACTGTTTGATGGATTCGATTTTGGTCAGGGCTGCCTGTTCGGCTGACTTGATGTCGTCGGTCGATTTGATTTTTGTATGCACCTCGAAGTAGAATTTGATTTTCGGTTCGGTGCCGGAGGGGCGGATGGAGACTTTGGTGCCGTCTTCAGTAAAGTACTGTAACACATTGGATGTAGTGGGCATATTGAGAGTCAATTCTTCACCGTCCACATAATCGTGTCCTTTCAGCGAAGCATAATCATATCGCAAGGCAACTTTTGAGCCTGCTATCTCCGTCAATGGATTTTCGCGGTATTGCTTCATCATCTTTTCTATCTCTTCGGCTCCGCTTTTACCTTTCTTGACGACCGACAGATTAACTTCCTTGGAGTAACCGAACGTCACATAAATCTTCTGAAGCAGTTGATAGATAGACAATCCCTGCTCTCTGGCCCAAGCCGTCGCTTCGGCAAAGATGCAACATGCTGAAACCGCATCTTTATCGCGCACAAAGTCCTGACAGAGAAAGCCGAAGCTCTCTTCACCACCGCCGATATACTTTTGTTTGTTTTCATTTTTACGGATGACGTCGGCAATCCACTTAAATCCTGTATACACATTAAACATGCGCACGCCATAACTTTTGGCGATGGTATGGATGGTTTCCGTCGTAACGATTGTTTTGACAATATACTCATTTCCTGTCAGTTGATCCAGTTCTTTCCGTCGAGCAATCATATAGTATACAAAAAGCGTCGCGATCTGATGGCCGGTCAGCAACACCCATTCACCGTGTTCATTTTTGACGGCAGCACCCACTCTGTCGGCATCCGGGTCCGAAGCCAGCACCAGTTCGGCATCGACTTCTTTTGCTTTATTGACCGCCATGGCCAGCGCCGCAGGTTCTTCCGGATTTGGCGACACAACAGTAGGAAAGTTACCGCTAACTTCATCCTGTTCAGGCACATGAACGATGCCGGTGAAACCAAACGCACTGAGCGCTGCCGGTATCAGCCTTACGCCCGTGCCATGAATAGGTGTATACACAATTTTCATATCCTTATGACGCTCAATGATATTGGGAGATAATGAAATATTCTTTATATCTTTGATATATTCATCGTCTATTTCTTTTCCGATGATTTCTATAAGATGCTTGTTAGCCTTGAATTTAATATCATTGGCATTCTTGATTTTATTTACTTCTACAATCGTGTTTTTGTCATGCGGCGCAATCATTTGAGCACCGTCATCCCAATATGCCTTATACCCATTATATTCTTTAGGATTGTGCGATGCTGTTATGATTATTCCGCTTTGGCAACCAAGTTTGCGGATTGCATAAGATACTTCGGGTGTAGGACGAAGGTCATCGAAGATATACACTTTTATGCCATTGGCAGAAAAAATGTCGGCAGAGATATTTGCAAACATCCTGCTGTTATTTCGGCAGTCAAAGCCAACTACAACTTTGATTTGCTGCAAGTTGGCAAATTCGTTTCGCAAGTAGTTAGATAATCCCTGTGTGGCGGCTCCTACGGTATAAATATTCATCCGGTTGGTGCCAACGCCCATGATACCACGTAATCCTCCCGTCCCAAACTCCAAATCCTTGTAGAAAGATTCGATGAGCTCGGTCGAATTTTCCGCGTCTAACAATTCTTTCACGCGAGCACGCGTATCTTCATCATACTCACACCCTAACCATACTTGAGCTTTTTGTCTTACAACTTTCAATAATTCATCGTCTTCCATATTAACTAACTTTTTCTTTATACTGATTAAACTGATATTCAGAATCTTCAAGGTTTTTAAAATATGTTTCTATATGTCGTTTCTTTTTATCTTCCAATATCTCATCAATGGCGATTAGTATACCTGTCTCCTCGACGTCTCCAAACATGCCGTTCAAGGCCGTCCCGAAAACACGCATCTTTGGAGACAGGTTCATGTAAGCATTAAACAAAGGCGGTACGTTAAATCCCAACTTGCGAACTTCCTGATTCAAAACCCTGTAATTGTCCTTGAAGTTGTCACAGCAAAACAATGCTTCCATTTTGTGGACGTCTATACTCGTTTTCAACGGGAGTTTAGGTATGACAAGTCCTTCAGTATCAGCAAAATGTTTGTTCAAGAAATACAAAATCATATTGCGCGCATCTACATTATATGTATTATACATGGTTACCTTGCCGTAGAAATACTTCAATGACGGATTTATCACGGTCAATGCTCCAAGTCCATCCCACAGGTTATCTAAAATGAAAATTCCTTGCGAACGGCCTAAAGTGGCCTGATAATCAAGCGAAACGAATGAACGTCCTAATTCAACCGTATAGGGTAAATAGTTTTTCAGAAAATTGTCGGCAAAGTCAAACAGTTGAGACGTTGCAAGTTGAGGCTTATTGCCCGCATCGTATCTGACATCTTCTCCGCAAAGGAACCTATATCCACCCAGAATTTGTTCGTCTTTAGGACTCCAGACGATCAATTGTCTATAGGCATCAATCATCGTATCGTATTCATCTATGTCAGAGGACAATCCTGTTCCGCCACCATAGTAACGGAAAGCTATTTCACGAAGCCGCCCTATTTCCTGCATCACAAGCGGCGAATTATGGGCGGTGATGATATAAATCTCATTATTAGATTTATTGGTGCGTCGGAGTTTTTTGTCCGCAGTCAATTCTTTTTTTAGTAAGTCTCTATCAATCGGTTGAATAACATCTTGCATCATACAACATTATCTTTTAAAGCATACACTTGCTGTTTCATCCATTCAGCCCATTCAGCCGGTTTCCTGCTGTTATCAAACGTCTGCCACGAAACCGGAGGCCCAAAATAAACTCTAAACAAGCTATTTTTTTGTTTAAACATTTCAGCCGGCAAATATAGCATTTCAAAATTCATTTTTATACATAGACGCTTACGAAAATTAGCCAAACGATAAAAAAAATTTGAATTATGGGCTTCAAAATATACGGGGACAACGTCTCGCTGATATTCTACTGCCTTTTGAATGAACGACTTTTTCCATTCAAGGTCACAAATCTTTCCATGTTGTTTTCGCGAACAAAGCCCGGCAGGAAAAGTGATGATTTGTTTGTCGGAACGAAAAGTCTCTTCTATTTTCAATGCAGCCTGCTTGCCTTGAACACCATGTTTGTTGACCGGAATGAAAACTGAACGAAGATTAGGAATAAACAACAATAAATCATTGACTAACAATGCTATTTGCGAATCATATTGAGCTCCTATCAATGCACCCAGACAAATGCCGTCAAGACCTCCGAGCGGATGATTTGAGGCAAAAATATATTTTCGACCGTCACGAGGAATATGTTGTGCACCTATTGTAGCTATTTTCAGCTTGAAATCCTCGACGACAGCCTGCATAAAAGACACACCGTCACAGTCATGAAAACGCTCCAAAATATCATTCAAATCATCCTGATGAATCGTTCTAATCAAATAATTTATCAGAAAACCGGGTATTTTCTTTGCTATCTTAGGAGCTTTTTGCTGAAGCACATTCTTAACATCTATCACTTTATCTTTTCCCATCTTGCCTGTTTATTCAGTATCATAACACTGTTTTCGACGTACAAAGATAACGTTTATTTATCTGAATCACACAAATTCCTATCTGACAAAATCTTTTAAACGCACTTTTTATCAGTTTGACAATCATTATGGGATAACAACTGCACAATCAATATTTTTATATGCGGAACAGATAGTATAATACGCCTTTTATTTACTTTTTAAGAAAAAATATAAAAATAAATAAGAAAAGTCGAATTATCTTTTAAAACACAAAAAAAAATATAAATATACTCCGAAAATGTGAAGAAATATATATAAACTATTTTATAAATAATTTTATTATATTACCTTTGTACCCGAATTGATGTATAAAAGTTTATTAACTAAATGAGAGAGGTTTAAAATATGAAAAGGATGTTATCTATTTGGCTTTATGCATGTTATTTTGGTGCAATTATTCTGACGATTTGCATGCTTACAATGCTGCTTTCTTCGTGCTCCGAAGTAATATCCCCAAACCCGGATATACCTTCAGGTGATAAAGTTGGCGTAAAGTTTTCGCTTGCTGACGTGACTTATAACGGTCATGAGGTTTTGACAAGAAAAGGCAGTATGGGTTCACCATCCTGGGACGATATGGAGGAGTCGGTCTGGATTCCTTTCGAGGACGGTCTTTATATAAACGCAACGATGGAAGTGAATCAACCCGTCACGACGCGCTCCACTCACACAAACCTCGACCCCGGCACCACGCTGAGGATGACGGTTTATGAAAGCGACGGCGAGACAGAGCATGTTCATGAAGATTATTCGGTTAGCAACACACAGGAACTTACCGGAGCGGGATTGGATGTCGATCCCGGCGACTATGTGTTTGCAGCTTATTCTTTTAACGAGTCCGCGACATTGCCTGCCCATCTTGATACCATCTCGAATATTGACCCGATACATGACTTGTTGTGGGGAAAAACTTCGCAGCACATATCGGAAGATGATGGAAATGTCCTTGTTAAAATGTCGCATAGATTTTCACTTGTCAACTTGGAAATCTCAGCCCAAAACTTGACAGGTTACACCATCGGCGCCATATCAGATATTAAGGTACACGGCAAAAAAGTAGATTTCACGACAAACAATGGCACCATAACCGGGACAGAAGTTTATGACCAGCTTTTTCAAAACTCATTTTCCGGCATAAATACGGCAACTGTCACCACAAATATTCCTCGCACGGTCTACACCGGCTCTACGCAAACATCCGTGGAGATAGGATCGCTGACGCTGAACGGTCCGAGCGGCAGTAAATCTTTTTCCAACGTGACAGCCGTTTTCGACAAGCAATTGCAACCCGGAATCTCTTACACATTGAAAATTCACTTCCAGAAAGCGCCGGATAATCCCGACATTGACGATGATGGTGCTATTCCGGCTGACTTTCTGGTATATGTAGGTGCATTTTGGAAAGCCGCCCAGACAGGCGAACGGTTGATACGCATTGAGCGTCCGAGCAACGCCATCGACGGCGCATGGACAGCGACGGTGATTTCAGGCAACGACTGGATCGTGCTCGACAAGGAGATGACAAAAGACACCGGCGTACAGGCCATTTTCAACAAGACAGGTTCGGACAGTCCGAATAACCTCGGCAATGATCCCGGTTTTGACGATCTTTATCCTGTAAACAGTACGCTTACAACCGTCACCGGCGTTTTGAGCGCTACCACGCCGCAAATCTATTTCCGTATAGGATTAAAAAGTAAATATACGCCAACTACGGCAAAACCTGCACGTTACGGAGTCATATTGCTCTCGGTAAAAGATAACACGCAGAAATTCCGCATCTGGGTACGCCAGGGCGAGAATCCCGACTACGTGTTCAGCAACAATGATAATATCTTCTATGACGATGCCACCTATTATTGGGGCACGAAACGAAGTGGCAATTTGCCGCGTCTTGTGACCAAACGCTTCACAACTTACAATCTTACAGCGCAAACCCTGGATGCGATCGTCAATAAAAAGGGTACCAATTCGCATAACAATCCGAGCAAATTTACAGACTACCCGTCGCAGGCAGGCGCCCACTTCAATTATGCCAGTCCCGAGGCGCCGGATCCTCTCAATCGAATCCGTTGGGCCATCAGTCCGCATATAATTAATTTACCCCCCTGTCCGCAAGCCGGTTGTTACGCTCCGAGAGTTCCTGCGACCAATGTTTTCTGGAACACGCTGGCGCCCGATCACGAGACATGCCCCGAAGGATACCGCCGCCCGAACGACGGTTCCACAACCAGCTATGTACGTACATTATACAGTGGGTATGACTATACAACCCATTCCGACTCCGAGATAAGGCAGTCGTTGTACAGAGCGCCTTTGGAAGATTTTGTCAATACGAATGATGGAAGCAACAGTGTATTTGGATTTTATGCCGACGGTTTATTCGACCGGCGCAGAAAGACAACAGTCGACGGTGCGACAGGCGGGACGGTAAGACAACTGCATTCGGTTGCTGCAAACACAAGAGACATTGCCCATTACGGTCTTCTATTCTACAACCCGCTTACTAGCAGCGATCACTATGGCGCATCGATATTCTTTCCCTCCGGAGGATGGCGGGATTCGAGAAATGATGGCACCGTAGGCTCATTATATACAAAAGATGATGATGGCGGCTATATGACATCGTCTCAAACCCAGTATACGGTTGCAGCCGTTACAACGAATTACGCCGTTTTTATGAGAGAAGTCATTAACAAGTCGGGTTTATGGCGCGTTGACGCACGCGACGGCATGATGATCCGCTGCGTTGTAGACGAGTAACGGACTGCGTTAAAAGTCTATTAATAAATTAATAATAAAGAGATGCAAACTAATTATATCCATATAAACGAATATATTCCTCCAAAGATAGAGAGAATAAGTGTACGCGTGGAAGGGGTCTTTGCCACATCGGTCAATCAGGAAGACGATGTGATCGATTGGATAGACGACAGCAATCCGGATAGTGCTGAAAATAATGCAGATATAGTGCTGAATCTATAAATGTGCGTTTGGTGCGGTTAAATTTTTAACTGTCATTCCTGACTTTTTATAATATCTTTGCGTACTTTTACGCCCGTTTATAAAAAAACGCGAATGAGCAACAATAATTTGAGAACGCCTGCTTATGGCCCGACATTCGGCACATTAGGGGTGATCATTGCCATAGGCATTGTCTACGGCGATTTGGGGACATCGCCGCTCTACGTTATGAAAGCCGTTGTCAATGCGTTGCCGCCCAATCACCCCGAATATGTTATCGGAGCCGTTTCCTGCGTGATTTGGACATTGACGCTTCAAACGACACTGAAATATGTCTTTTTGACATTAAAGGCTGATAATAAGGGAGAAGGAGGTATTCTTTCGCTGTTTGCGCTGATCCGTCAAAAATACAGATGGGCGTATATCATTGCAGCCGTCGGCGCTGCGGCCCTGCTGGCTGACGGAGTGATAACACCTTCCATCACAGTAGTTTCCGCCATCGAAGGATTGAAAAATGTCTACCCGGCCACTTCAGTCGTCACGGTAGCCATCGCGGTCATTCTCGTGCTATTTCTTTTGCAGCCTTTCGGGACGACGTCGCTGGGCAAATATTTCGGACCGATCATGGTCGCATGGTTTATTATGCTTGGGACGTTTGGGTTGATGAATTTCGTTGATTATCTGCCTATTGTAAAAGCTTTCAATCCGCTGAATGCCATCCTGTTTTTAAAATCGTCGCCGCAGATTCTGATTATCCTGGGTGCTATTTTCCTGTGTACGACCGGCGCCGAAGCGCTCTATTCCGACCTGGGGCACTGCGGACTGCGCAACATACAGATTTCCTGGATTTTTATTAAGATAATGCTGATATTGAATTATTTAGGACAGGGAGCCTGGATCATTCTCAATCCCGACAGCATCGTGCCCGAAATCAATCCGTTCTTCCAGATTATCCCGCAATGGTTTGCACTGCCGGGTGTCATCATGGCAACGCTGGCGGCGATTATTGCCAGTCAGGCATTGATAAGCGGCTCTTTCACAATCATTTCCGAAGCAATCTCTATGGGTCTGTGGCCCAATATCAAAATAAAATATCCGACCGAGCTGAAAGGGCAAATGTTTATTCCCGGCATCAATTATATCTTGATGACTATCTGCATCTTCATCATCTATGTATTCAAATCGTCCTCCAATATGGAAGCAGCTTACGGATTGTCCATCACCATAGCCATGTTGATGACTACCATGCTGTTATTCCTGTATATGAAGGTTAAAAAGGTTCAGTTGTGGAAGTCAATTCCCGTTACGCTCTGTTTCCTTTTTATCGAAACAGGATTTTTGATGGCCAACAGCATGAAGTTTTCACACGGCGGATTCATCACGATCGTGATAGCGGGAGGGTTGTTCTTCATCATGTTCATCTGGTATAACGGCCACCGCATCAAGAACCGTTGCGTGACGTACGAGAAGATTGCACCCGTCATCCCGATGCTCGACAAGATGAGTCAAGACGCTGAAATTCCGAAATATGCAACCCACTTGGTTTATGTCACCCGGGCAAAATACAAAACGGATATTGAAAGCAAAATTGTCTATTCCCTTATCAATCGCCATCCTAAAAGAGCTGATACTTATTGGTTTGTCTACCTAAGGCGCAGCGACGAGCCTTATGCTTTTGATTATGAAGTGACTACTTTCGTCAAAGGAAAAATCTTCCGCGTAGATATCAATTGCGGATTCAAGTTGGGATTTCATGTAGACGATTACTTGAGGAAAGTCACTGAAATAATGGAACTTAACGGCGACGTAAACCTGCAAAGCCGCTATCACTCACTGCGTGACTACAACGTCAGAGGCGACTTCCGTTATATGGTAGTCGAGCGGATCATGCTGACCAATTTCCCGCTTCCTGTCCACAGGAAAGCGATTTTGTCCGTCTACGCAATGATTAAGCGATTCGTCACGTCAGATTCCCAGATACTTGACTTAAACCCTACGAACGTCACCGTCGAATTTGCGCCGCTGGTGGGGAAAGGGTCTTAAATATTGATTTTTATAGGGCGTGCGGTTCTTTTTAAAAAATAGATTTCGCAATGGGCTTGGGGAAAAAAATTGCCGTCGACTTGGAATAGACAACATTTTAATCTACTTTTGTCGTCAAAAAAAGATATCAACATCATGCTTATAAAACGATTTTTATTCTCTTTATTATATTTAATATCTATATATACTGCTTGTGCACAGGATGTTTCAACTTTTTTTATAGATATGCCCGATGAATATCTGCCACAGTTGGAGGATGCTTGGAGGAAAGATTTGGTTGGATTGTATCAAGCAGGCAAACCGGCTGTGATGGATAATACGATGGAAGGGCGCTCGACGTTGCAGAAGATGACGTCAGACTATATGTATTTACAAATTTCAGAAAGAAGCACACTGGAAATCAAACTATTGCCTTTGATTAACCGTACTTATGTCGCTTGCGTGATAACGACTGTCTTAGCGCCTGTACCTGATAGCCGGGTGGAGTTTTTCACAATGGATTGGCATCCTCTTGAAGCTACGGAACTATGGAAACCGGATGATAAATATGCTTTTATCAAAGATGACGTAGATCGTGATGACCAAAATTATCAGAATATCCTTTCCTTTTTGGATATGGAGTTGATTAACTATCAGTTAGACCCTGACCAATCGATTCTCAAAGCTACGTACACTTCGCCCGATTTCCTCTCGCTCACGGAGCGCGAACGCCTCAAACCGTTCCTTAAAGAATCGCCATTGGTATATCAATGGAAAAGCGGGCGATTTGAGCCTTAGGGACAGTTTAAAGATACGATTCCATAAACCCGTCCATCTCAAGCGCCCTGTCTTCGAGGCTTTGTAAAAACTTGAACTGGGCTTTTGAGCGAATCAGGTTATGTTTTGGTTTATGCGTTTTATAATAAATGTCTCCGTTGATATAATCGGTCAGAAAACGCACGGTTTGCATGTAGGTCAATAATCTTCCACCATAAGGCAGCAAACTGATTTCCAACGGTGTAAGAAATGATTTTGCCGTTTCCATATATCCACGCGCATAAGACTTGAATATATCGATATTGACATTAATCCTGTCTAAATCTTCATCATCTTCGGCGCCTGTGTTGACGCCTGAACGGATAAAATCGCCGATATCCGACAGTACAAAACCGGGCATCACCGTATCCAAATCTATGACACATAACACTTTGCCATTCTCGTCAAAAAGGATATTGTTTACTTTTGTATCGCAGTGATTTGTCCGTTTTTTCAATTTACCTTCGCGGAATAATTCTTCCTGAATGCACATGGCCTTCGAACGCGATTCGATTTCATCGACTAAATCCGTCACTTCATCAAAACGACCTGCAGGGTTGGCGGCTACAGCCTCGCGGAACTGTTGCAATCGAAATTCCATGTTATGAAAGTTCGGTATTGTTTCACCCAACGCACCGTCAGGCAAATCGGACAGCATGGACTGAAAATCACCGAACGCCTTTCCGGCTTCGAAAGAATATTCTACGTTTATTTCGTCAAAGCTCCGGCTACGCGGAATCATAAGGCATACTCGCCAGTAGTTTACGCCATCGAAATAATACTTTTTCCCGTCGTTTGACGACAGAAAAGTTAATACCTTACGGTCTATATCGTGTTCGCCTCGAGCCACTAATTTTTGCCTTATATGAGTCGTCACTGTTTGGATATTGTTCTGAAGCATATCCACATCCTTAAATATCAGATGATTGATACGTTGAAGAACATATTCTACGGTTTGTGCGTTTGTCGTAACCCTGTATGTATCATTGATATGACCGCCACCAAAAGGTTCAACCGCGACAGGTTGGCTTTCTAAATGGAAATGACTGAGAATCTGCTTATAAGCATCTTGCGAGAGTTGCATAATAAATGAACTTTAAATGATAGAGCACAAAAATAATAAAAAAAGCCGACTTAAAGCAAAGTCGGCTTTTAAATTGATAAAATGACGGAAGTTTATTTCCTCGTCCTATTTCCGTAACGGCTCATAAACTTATCTACACGACCTGCCGTATCTACAAGTTTGGCTTTACCTGTGTAGAAAGGATGCGATGTGTTGGAGATTTCCAACTTAACCAATGGATACGTAACACCTTCAATTTCAATTGTCTCTCTTGTCTTAATCGTCGAACGCGTAATAAATGTGTCTTCATTAGACATGTCTTTGAAAACGACTAAACGATAACTTTCCGGATGAAGTCCTTTTTTCATTGCTATATATTTTATTTTTTATTCTTTCAATTGAATCGGGGCGCAAAGGTACAAACAATCGTTTAAATAACCATGAAAAAATGGTTTTTTTTTGATTTTCTTCTTTCTTTTGATTTATTTTTTACAATAATTGAAGAAAAATTTATATCTTTGTGCGGATTTTCATCAATAACAAACTAAATAAATATGATAAGTTACAAAGATTTAGGCCTCGTGAACACGAGAGAGATGTTTGCAAAAGCAGTAAAAGGCGGGTATGCAATACCTGCTTTCAATTTCAACAACCTGGAGCAGTTGCAGGCCATTATACAGGCTGCCGCAGAGACAAAATCGCCGGTCATTTTGCAAGTATCAAGTGGTGCGCGCAAGTATGCCAACCAGACGCTCCTTCGTTATATGGCTGAAGGCGCGGTGCAGTATGCAAAAGAATTAGGTTGTCCTAATCCGCAGATTGTATTGCACTTGGACCATGGAGATTCGTTAGAGCTTTGCAAGAGTTGCATCGAAATGGGGTTTTCGTCGGTCATGATTGACGGCTCACATCTTCCCTACGATCAAAATGTGGCATTGACGAAAAGCGTCGTTGAGTATGCCCATCAATATGATGTGACGGTTGAGGGTGAGTTAGGTGTGCTGGCAGGTGTCGAAGACGATGTACAGGCTGAGCATCATACATATACGCGACCTGAAGAGGTGGTAGATTTTGTCACGAAGACAGGTTGCGATTCGCTGGCGATTTCGATTGGCACTTCTCATGGCGCAAATAAGTTCAAGCCCGAACAGTGCACGCGCAATGCCGAAGGCAAATTGATCCCGCCTCCGCTGAAGTTCGATGTGCTGGAAGCATGCGAAAAAGAGCTTCCTGGCTTCCCGATCGTGTTGCATGGTGCTTCGTCAGTGCCTGATGAAGAGGTGGATACCATCAATAAATATGGCGGTAAATTAAAAGATGCCATCGGCATTCCCGAAGAGGAATTGCGCAGGGCGGCCAAATCGTCTGTATGCAAGATAAATATCGACTCGGACAGCCGCTTGGCCATGACTGCTGCCATTCGCAAGGCGTTTGCAGATAATCCTGCCGAATTTGACCCGCGCAAATATTTAGGCCCGGCGCGTGAAAACGCAAAAAAAATCTACAAGCATAAAATTGTAGATGTGCTCGGCTCAGCCGATAAGTTATAAGGCACACATAGCCGAAGCGCACAACGATAACGAGAAAACGCAGATTGTCATTAAGATATATGTATATAATATTTGCTGACAGTCTGCGTTTATCTATATGAACACGTTGAGTTTGTGTGCTTCGGAACATGAGAAAAGTATTAATAATCTGCGACTCGTTTCCTCCGGCTTTTGCACCGAGGATGGGATATTTATGCAAATACCTTCCTGAAAATGAATGGGAACCGGTGGTGATTACGGAATATATTCCTCAACAAACCTACGCGGAGCTGGCGAAGGAATGCCGCAATGTCACGTATATAAACTATTATCAATCAAGCAATCATTTGATCAGGACGACAAAATATATCTTCGTGTTTCTGGCCGATTTTTTCTTCGGCTACAAGGACAGGCGCATGATAAAAATCGCTCGTCAACAGATTGAAAATCATCAGATTACTCTTATTCTTGCAAGTACATATCGTACTTTTCCACTCCGCACGGCCCATCGGTTAAGCCGACAATACAAATTGCCATTAATCGTTGATTTACGTGATATTATAGAGCAATTTCCGGGAAACGAACATATCAGCAAGAAAATAGCCGGATTTGACCGGCTGAACCGCTTGATTGCCGGTATAATGACAAAAAAACTGTATCAACAACGGAACAGGGTATTGAAAGACGCTGATGCCGTGACGACTGTTTCGCCCTGGCATGTGGAAACATTACGTCATTTTGCCCGCAATGTCAGACTGATCTACAATGGATTCGATCCGGACTTGTTTATCGCCGAAAGAGTGATTGCCGATAAGTTCAAGATAACGTACACCGGCCGATTGATGAGCGCCGAACTGAGAGACCCCGTTTTATTGTTCGAAGCTGTTTCCGTCTTGAAAGATTCTCTTAGCATTGATCCTGATAAATTTCGTATTCAATTTTATACGGACGGTGACTCAGCCAAGACATTTAAAGAGATGGCAAAAAATCATCAAATATCTGAGTTTGTGGACTTTTTCGGATATATCCCCAATCATAAAATACCCGATATCCTAAACGGGAGTTCCATGCTGTTGCTGCTGACAAACAGGTCGAGCGGAGAAAAGGCGTCCAAAGGCATTATGACAACGAAGGTTTTTGAGTACTTGGCTGTCGAAAAACCGGTGCTATGTATAAGAAACGATGGAGGTTGCCTCGAAGAAACCATTCGGGAAACACGATCGGGTCTTGCAGCCGACAGTGTAGGGCAGGTTGAGCGCTTCCTGTTGGAAAAATACGGTGAGTGGCAGCAAAACGGTTTCACCCGTCAACACGTTGACAGAAAAAAAGTCAGTCAATTCTCCCGAAAAGAGCAGGCGAAGCAGTTTTTGAACATCTTTAACGAAGTCATCGCATCATAGCCCCCATACGATATGCTATCTATCTGTATTCCTGTATATAACTATTTCGTTGCCGACCTTGTGCAATCGTTGCACGACGAAGCCGAAACGCTGAATATTCCTTACGAGATTCTCCTTTCGGACAATGCGTCGGAAGAAAAATACAGGGTAGCCAATAGTTTATTGGGCAATCTTTCGAACGTAAACTACCGGCAATCTGCCATCAACCTCGAACGTGCCGGTAATCGCAATTTTCTATTCAAGACAGCCAAATTCCCGTATATCCTATTTATGGATTGCGACTCTAAGGTATCTAAACCAAACTATATCAAGGACTTTCTGCCCTATTGCGTGCCGGGCGGCATCTGTTCGGGCGGCAGGTTATATGAACCGTTCAACCCTCAGTATAAAGATGCTGTATTACATTGGAAAGTGGGCGTCGCAAGAGAAAGTTGGCCGGCAAGCGTACGTTCCGAAAAGCCGAACCACCGTTTCATGTCATGCAACTTTCTGATTGACAAAAAGATATTCGATACGGTAAAATTTGATGAAAGATTGACCGGATATTGCAACGAAGATACTCTTTTCGGTATCGAATTGCAGAAAGAAGGAATTGTCATCTCACATATTGATAATCCCCTATATCATACAGGATTGGAGAAAGCGGAAGTCTTTATGTCAAAAATCGAAGAAGGGTTGAGGAACTACCATAAAATCAATTATTTATATCACAACGACCCTCAATTTATTTCATCTGTAAAAATATTAAGAGTTGAACAGAAGTTGAAGAAATGGCATCTGCTGAACGTCTGCAAGACTCTTTTTAAGATGTCAAGAAAGCTGATGTACAGGAATTTGATGAGTCTTCATCCGAATTTGAAGGTTTATGATTTGTATAAATTAGGTTATCTGTGTTATTCCAAGGATTTTGAGATTAAATAAAGAGCAAAACAATGAAAGTAGTTATTTTAGCGGGTGGCTTTGGAAGCCGGTTGAGCGAAGCAACAGTCGCGGTGCCAAAGCCCATGGTCGAGATAGGCGGCAAGCCGATTTTATGGCATATCATGAAGATTTACAGCCATTTCGGTTTCAACGAATTTATTATCTGCTGCGGTTACAAACAATACCTCATCAAGGAGTATTTCGCCAATTACTTCAAACACAATTGCGATATGACGGTCGACCTCTCCAACAACAGCATCCATATCCTTGACAATCATTCCGAAAACTGGAAGGTAACCATGATTGATACAGGACTTGAAACGTTGACGGGCGGACGCATAAAACGTATCAGTCAATACGTTGGAAATGAGACATTTCTACTTACCTACGGAGATGGTGTAGCCGATATCGATATCGGGCAGACTATTGCAAGTCACAAGACTTCAGGGAAATACCTGACAATGACGGCTTATCAGCCGGTCGGCCGGCTGGGTGTATTGAATATTTCCGTAGACGGAACCGTGCAGTCATTCGAAGAAAAGCCTTCTGAGTCAGGAACATGGATCAATGTCGGCTTCTTTGTATGCGAGCCTGAGATCTTCGGTTACCTGAAAGGAGATCACGAGATGTTTGAAAAGGAACCAATGCAGCAAATCATTCAGGACAGGCAACTTCATGCTTTCAAGCACTCCGGTTTTTGGAAACCGATGGATACGCTGAGAGACAATACGGAGCTTAATGACCTGTGGAACAAAGGTAAAGCGCCATGGAAAATTTGGTAGGAAAAAGCAATTGATATGCCATTTAATAGAATTTACAATAATAAAAAAGTATTGATTACCGGAAACACGGGATTCAAAGGCTCGTGGCTATCAGTCTGGTTGACAATGTTAGATGCTGATGTCTACGGCTTTGCATTGGATATCCCCACCCGTCCATCTATTTTCGAGGTATTGAATTTGGAAAAGAAAATCAGTCATCATTGGGGCGATATCCGCGACAATAAAGGCTTAAACTCTTATATTCAGAAAATTAAACCTGATTTTATCTTTCATTTGGCAGCACAAGCCATCGTCTCTCTCTCCTTCAAGGAACCTTTTGAGACTATCACAACTAACGTCATAGGGACGGGCGCTGTACTTGATGCCATGCGTCAAATCACGTGGGACTGTACTTGCGTGCTGATTACGAGCGACAAAGTATATGAAAATGTGGAGAAGTCGCAGGGATACAGGGAGACAGACAGTCTCGGAGGAAAAGATATTTATTCAGGCTCCAAAGCTGCTTCAGAACTGATTATAAGAAGTTTCTACCATGCTTTTCTTAAAGACAAGTCAAACATCAGGATGGGGATTGCACGTGCAGGCAATGTGATCGGCGGGGGCGATTGGGCGCAAGACAGAATTGTAGTTGACTGCATTAAGGCTTTTGCCGACAAGACGACGGTTGACATTCGCTCTCCAAAGGCAACTCGTCCGTGGCAACATGTGCTGGAGCCATTGAGCGGTTATTTATCATTCGGTCAATTGCTTACCGAAGGAAATGCAGGGAAATGCGAGGCATTTAACTTTGGGCCTCGCACGGAAGCTACGAAAACCGTATACGAATTAACTGAAGACTTGGCTAAACGTTGGGGTCAAGATGCGGATAAATACATAAATATCAAAGAAGAAAGACTTTTCAGTGAAGCTACATTGCTTCAATTAAATTGCGAAAAATCAATGTCTTTGCTGCATTGGCATTCCACGCTGTCATATCATCAATGTATTAACTTTATAGTAGATTGGTATAAAGCATATTACGCCAATATTCAGGAAGATATGTATAAAATTACCGAAGAACAGATCGATGTATATGTTTCGGAAGCATCACGTCAACAACTAAACTGGGCTGAATAATGGAAGGATTTGATTCAAAACAGCCGTCGCGTCCTAATTTTATTACAACCAATTATTTACAAATTACAAATTGTCATTTTAACTATGTGGCGTTATTTTAAAGATTATCCATTTTCAATAATAATTGTGCTGATAGTCATTTATTTGTCTGTGACTCAGCCTCCAAAGATCGGAATTTTACTATTTAAGAATGCTGATAAGTTTATTCACTTTTGCATGTATGGAGGAATATCAGGCGTATTCTGGTTGGAATATTTATTTAAACATAGGAAAAAGAAACTTAATTACTTCAAGGCATTCATTGGCGGAGTGCTCACTCCCATATTGTTAGGTGGCGCTATCGAACTTTTTCAACGATATTTTACAAGATTTAGGAGCGGCGACTGGTTCGATATGTCTGCAAATATCAGCGGAGTAGTAATTGCAACTGTGATAGCTTTGTTTTTACTTCGCCCTTTGATTTTAAAACGTCCGAAGACGAATGTTTGAGGTCGTTTCTGACGTCGTCCAATAATTTTTTCGATAAATTTTTGTCATTCGTGGCATTTATTCATATATTTGCCATCTGATTACATTTTAAAAAATTCCGGACATGAACAATCAAATTTGGTTAATGACATCTGCATTTAAGCCTAATACGCTGGATCAGATTATAGTAAGAGCAAAAGAAACAGGCGTGCAGGGGTTGGAGTTATGTGTATTTCCGCAGGGAGCATCTCGGAGTGATCATGTAGCTACACACCTTGATTATGAATCGTTTGGACATGAAGAAGCCAAACGGTTGCTTGAACAGTTTAATAGAGAAGGACTGCGATTCTCGATCGGTTCGTACGAAAACATGATCGGTGGAAACCCCGGAGAACGAATTGTCAATCAGAACCATATCCTTAAACTTATTCGCATCGCGCATCTTTGCGGAGGCGACAGGAACGATGTCAAAGTCGGTACATTCGTCGGTTATAATGACGAATTAGGCGTTCAGGACGGCGGTTTTGAAAAGAATCTATATGAGTATCAACGTATTTTCACTCCAATCATAAAATATGCCGAGGACTTGGGTGTTACGTTGATTTATGAAAACTGTCCTATGGAAGGCTGGCGTGCCAAGACATGGCCGTTTACGTTCAACAACCTGCCCGGCACACTGGCAGCCCGCAAGTTAATGTATGCGCTGATTCCCAGCATGGCACATGGCGAGACTTATGACCCGTCGCACGATATATGGCAACATATCAACCCCGTAGATGTCTTGAAGGCAACTGACATGAACCGTCTGCACAGGGTACATATCAAAGCGACCCGTAACTTGACAAATCAGTCGTCTATCTATTGGGGCGCCATGTATCCCAAACAATACGTAAATCCCGAGCTTGCCGCCAGGGCAGGCGTTCCGACGGTTGCCCATGAATGGGACCGGCATCCTTATGAGGCTATGCTGCCCGGTTTTGGCGGATATGACAGCATGGACTGGCGCGATTTTTTAGAGACTTTGATGAAGTTGGGTTTTGATAAGCCTTTTGTTATTGAGAATGAAGCTGCCAATTCGGCTCATACCGGCAATATCGGGGCAACGATGCAGGGATTCAAGGCTGCGACACTCTGCTTGGCGCCAATCGTATGGCCTCTAAAAGATAACGAAGGATATGTTTATCATGATACTCGTCCATTGCTGGAAGATGCACCCGTCAAAGATATACCGGTTGTAACGATGGATCAACTCATTTAAAAAAATGGCTCGAAAAATTTTATTTTCAGAAGTGATACAAGCCTCCTGGAAAGGATTGATTTCGCAAATATGGCTATTAACCGGCCTATTTATAGGCTATATAACTGTAAATCTGGCGCTTATCCTATTTATACCTTTTCCTTCAAAAGACACTGCAATAGGATTTACCGGCATAGCTATATCATTGCTAAGCTTGGTTTTCACTCTGCTTTTTTCGCTTGGCTATACGAAAAATCTGTTTCAGACATTAGACGGCGAAGAACCTCAGTTTTCAGCTTACGGCCGGCAGTCAAAGAAGATAATTACTTGGTCTATAGCAAGTATAATATATGCAGTTATAGTTTTAATCGGACTCTCATTACTTATAGTTCCCGGCGTTTACTTAGCAATCAGGCTCCAATTCTTTGCGGCTGCAATTGTTGATGAAGATGCCGGAATCATAGCTTCGTTGAAACGGAGCTGGGAGATTACAAAAGGACAAACGCTGTCTCTTTTCGTGTTGCTACTTATATACAAAGGGCTTATTATCTTGGGATTGGCACTTATTGGAATAGGTATTTTTGTTACATTTCCGTTAGCCGGACTGATGTATTGCAACGCATATAGAAAATTAACGGCGTTCACGACTTTCACGGACGAAGCGATAAAGGAAGAAAGATGACTGCAACTTTCTACCGATGAGCGACGGGACAGTCCTAAAAAGCCCCAAATCAATTAAGATACAAGATTAAAAATTAAATATTAAAAAAAATAAAAATACGATGGCAAATTTATTTAGTGTAAAAGACAAAGTGATCATCCTGACAGGAGGTTGCGGAATATTAGGCAGTTGCATGGCAAAGCATTTGGGAGAGGAAGGCGCAAAGGTCGTCATCCTTGATAGAAATGTGGCAGGCGGTACTCAATTAGTTGATGAAATCATTAGTAATCAAGGCGAAGCTATGTTTTTAGTAACTGACGTGTTGGACAAAGATATCCTGATACAAAACAAACAGGCAATTTTAGAGGCTTACGGCAGGATTGATGTCTTGATCAACTTAGCCGGCGGGAATATGGCCGGAGCAACAATTCCTCCCGATAAAACGTTTTTCGACCTCGATGTCGAAGCATTCCGTAAGGTGGTGGATTTAAATCTATTCGGCACTGTTTTGCCTACCATGGTTTTTTCTGAAGTCATGGTCAGTCAGGGCAAAGGAAGCATTATCAATATTTCGTCCGAATCGGCGCTTCGTCCTTTGACGCGCGTTGTCGGATATGGATGTGCAAAGGCAGCTATCAGCAACTTTACGCAATACATGGCCGGCGAGTTAGCTATAAAATTCGGTGAAGGACTGCGGGTCAACGCCATAGCTCCGGGATTTTTCCTGACCGAACAAAACCGAGCGCTAATGACAAATCCGGACGGCTCGCCGAGCGACAGGTGTAAGACAATCATTGCCCATACTCCTTTCAGACGTCTTGGAGAGCCTGAAGAACTGCTGGGCTCGATTCAGTGGTTGGCAAGCGATGCTTCAGCATTTGTAACGGGAACGGTCATTCCGATTGATGGCGGCTTTGATGCTTTTGCAATTTAACAATTAACAATTAACAATATGAAACTGAAAGAAAATTATAAATGGTCGTTGGTTGTGCCGACGAGTATGGGAATCAGGTTGACACCTGTTGCGCAGGGTCAGCCTATTCATAAGAGCGACACGTTATTTATGCAGGCCACAAGCGCCGAATCAAATGTAGCAAGCGTCTCCGCTTACTTGGGATTACCATGTAAAGTATTGACAACCTTTGTAAAAGGAAGTCCGATAGCTCAATTTATCAAGGACAACCTGCGAAGCCGGAATATAGACTTCGAAGGCAGGGAAGTTGAGCAAGGCGGTCCCTGGGGATATCGTCATCAGATAAATATAGCCGACAGCGGCTTCGGTTCACGCGGACCGCGCGTATGGAACGACCGTAGCGGCGAAGTTGGCCGCACCTTGAATGTCAAAGACTTTGACTTGGATAGACTTTTCGGACAGGAAGGAGTGCAAATCCTGCATTTATCGGGTTTGATAGGCGCTTTATCGCCCGAGACAAGCCTTTTCTGCCTTGAACTTGCGCGAACGGCAAAAAAATATGGTACCGCAATTGCCTTCGACCTGAATTATAGAGCATCATTTTGGGAAGGCAGGGAACAGGAATTAGCCGATATATTCAGAGAAATAGCCTCAATATCAGATATTTTAATAGGCAATGAAGAAGATTTCCAACTCAGCCTCGGCATTACAGGCCCCGAAGCAGGCGGCAAAGATATCGCTGCCGAAATAGAAAGTTTCAAGGGCATGATACGCAATGTAAAACAGGCATTTCCGGGTGTATCAGTTTTCGCCAACACGTTGCGCGAAGTTGTCAGCGTCAATGAACACCTCTGGGGCGCTATACTGTTGGCCGGCGAAGAATGGCATGTCATAGAACCGCGTTCAATCCACGTGCTCGACCGCATCGGCGGTGGTGACGGATTTGTCGGCGGTCTTCTCTATGGTATCTTGAAAGGCTGGGAACCACTGAAATGTGTGCAATTTGCATGGGCGACTGGTGCCTTAGCCACTACCTTTATCACCGATTACGGCCAGCCTGCCGACGAAGCCCAAGTCTGGAGCATCTGGAAAGGCAATGCCCGGGTGATTAGGTAGAAAAAAACCGCAATTCGTATGTAATGACCTAATATTGTTTATATTATGCTTTATTTTGAAAAAGGAAGTTCCGGATATGCTTTTACTCCGGATGAGATCAGAAAAATAGTATTTGATACGTTGGAACGGTTGGGGCCAAAGAAAAAAGTATTGGCTATTCCGCCTGATTTTACGCGTTTTCATTCGCGAGCCGGAGAGCTGACTAATTATGTATATGAGTATTACGGAGATAAGTTGACTGATATCCTACCTTCATTGGGGACGCATTTCCCTATGACGGAATCAGAAATTAACAAGATGTTTCCCGGCGTCCCCGTATCACTTTTTCGCGTGCATAACTGGCGTGAAGATGTGGTGACGGTCGGGACAGTACCGGGAGAATATGTGAAGGAAGTGTCGGAAGGTGCAGTAGATTATCCCGTTCCCGTTCAGGTGAACAGGTTGTTGCAGGAAGGAGGCTACGACCTGATTCTCTCTATTGGTCAGGTAGTTCCGCATGAAGTCATCGGCATGGCCAACTATAATAAAAACATATTTGTAGGCGTTGGAGGCGCCGAATGTATCAATAAAAGCCATTTTATCGGAGCAACATTCGGGATGGAACGGATTATGGGAAGAGCTTTAAGCCCGGTACGAAAAGTATTGAATTATGCTTCAACGCATTTTGCCCAACATCTTCCCATCGTCTATATGCAAACCGTCATTTCTGAAGGAATATCAGGCTTGGAGATGCGAGGCTTGTATATCGGAGATGACTTTGAATGTTTTGAGAAGGCAGCCGAATTGTCTCTTGAAACTAACTTTCGCATGATGGACAGGGAGATGAAAAAGGTTGTAGTATATCTTGATCCGTCTGAATTTCGCAGTACCTGGCTGGGAAACAAGAGTATATACCGTACACGCATGGCGATTGCCGACGGAGGTGAACTCATAGTTTTAGCACCGGGCTTGCACCAATTTGGAGAAGACCCCATTAATGACCAACTTATTCGCAAATACGGATATGTAAATACGCCTCAAGTGTTGAAATACGTAAAGGAGAATGAAGACCTGCAAAATAGTCTTGGAGTGGCTGCCCATCTGATTCACGGCACTTCGGAAGGGCGCTTCAATATCACCTATTGCCCGGGTCATTTGACTCGTCAGCAAATTGAAAACGTTGGTTATCAATACGCTGATTTGGATGAGATGATGCAGCGATACAATCCTGCCGTGTTAAAAGACGGCTGGAATGAAGTGGATGGTGAGGAGATATATTACATTTCCAACCCTGCATTAGGATTATGGGCTTACAGGGAACGTTTTAAAAATTAGAGAATTAGAATTGGACGTGATGACCTAATAATAGAGAAGGGTAAATAAAAGAGTATTATAAGATGAAACGCTTAAAGGTAGTGGCCGATGATAAGATTCCTTTCTTGAAAGGAGTGTTAGACCCTTATGTAGAAGTCGTTTATCTACCAGGTTCCAAGATTACCCCATCTGATGTAGCAGATGCTGACGCTATATTTACAAGAACACGCACATCATGCAACGAAGCATTATTGAAAAATAGTCGTGTAAAGTTAATCGTAACTGCTACAATAGGTTATGACCATATTGATACGGTTTGGTGCGAGGCAAACGGAATTACGTGGGTCAATGCGCCGGGATGTAATTCGTCGTCAGTTCAACAATATATCACAGCTGCACTGTTAGTTGCAGCCGGGGAAAAGAATCTTCAATTAGCAGATATGACGCTGGGAGTCATCGGAGTAGGCAATGTAGGCAGTAAAGTGGCAAAAGCAGGAGCTGCTTTAGGAATGCGTGTCTTGCTTAACGACCCGCCGCGATCTGAAAAGGAAGGAGACCATTTATTTACTTCGTTAGATAATCTGCTGACACAAAGCGATATAGTCACATGTCATACACCCTTGACAAAACATGGTACTTATCCCACATATCATTTATCGTCTACCGATTTTTTTAGTCAGATGAAAGATAACGCGATATATATCAACACTTCGCGTGGCTCTGTAACTGACACGGCAGCATTAAAACAGGCTGCACAAACGAAACTGTCCGGCTATATAATAGATGTATGGGAAAACGAGCCTGATATTGATATGTGGTTATTGGAACATGCCTTGATAAGCACTCCGCATATTGCAGGTTACTCGTCAGATGGAAAAGCCAACGGCACAGCTGTTTGTGTACGTGAGTTTTGCCGTTTCTTCGGACTGAATATCTTACCGGAATGGTATCCGGTCTCGATTCCACCGCCTCCGATGTCAACTGAAATTCAGATTGATTGCACGGGTAAAACTGCACAACACGTTTATTACGAAGCAGTCACACATTCATATCCTATTTGGGAAGATAGTCAGAGATTAAAGCAAAACCCGGAGAAATTCGAATACTTTCGAGGCTCCTATTGGATTCGTCGAGAGTTTGTCAACTTTTTTGTCAGTCTTAAAAACCCGACGGAAGAGATTATCAACGGTCTTGTTTTATTAGGATTTATTATAATTTAAACTAAAGATTATGAATAAAATGATTCAATTCTGCATCTGTTGCATGATAGTTTTTACAACCGTTTCGGCTCAGGAACCGGAAAACTGGGCTCGTTTTAGAGGGCCTAACGGTCAGGGAATTTCAAAAGCGACCGGACTACCGGTAACTTGGAGTACGACGGATAATATTGCCTGGAAGACAGATATACCGGGTGAAGGCTGGTCGTCACCAATTGTTTGGAATGATCATATCTTCCTGACTACGTCTACTGAAGAAGGTAAAAATTGTCACGTTATAGCAATAGATCGTAAAACAGGTAAAATATTGTGGAATAAGTTTGTATTCACTCAGCCTGCCAATTTATTCAGGCATGAAATGAACTCGTATGCCACACCTACTCCTGTCACAGACGGTAAATTCGTATATGCCGTTTTTGCAGGCGGCAGTTTTGTAGCGCTCGACTTTGAAGGTAATATTCAATGGATTAATTCCGACTTGAAATTTTATTCGCAACATGGCATGGGGACGTCTCCGATTTTGTATGGAGACTTGCTGATATTAGCCGTCGACCAGAGCAGCCGTGATGAACCTAAAGGTCTTGGCTGGCAAACTCCCTGGGATAGAGGATATTTACTCGCTTTAGACAAGAAGACCGGCAAAGAACGTTGGAAAGGTATGCGAGAAATGTCAAGACTCGGTCATTCCACTCCCGTAATCATGCAAGTAAATGGCAAAGACCAGATTATAAGTCCTGCCGGCAATGTTTTGCAAGGTTTCAATCCGGCTGACGGGAAGTTGATTTGGACGGTCTCAAATCCGGGCGAACCTTGTGTGCCGTCAGTAGCAATAGGTGATGGGCTGGTTTATACTACGATACGAACTTCGTCACCTATTTTGGCCGTTCGCCCCGACGGGCAAGGCGATTGTACAGCAACACATATAGCCTGGCAACAGTCAGGCAATTCTCCAATGATAAGCTCGTTTCTTTACATTAAACCCTGCTTATATTCCGGTACGGACGGAGGTTATTTTTGTTGTTTAGATGCAAATACAGGCGAAGTATACTGGCGGCTAAGACTTAGGACCGGAGCGCTTAATCCATCGCCCATCTATGCCGACGGGAAAATATATGTATTATCAGATCAAGGCGTTACATCAGTATTAAAACCGTCGGCCGATCCTAAACAGGAACCTGAAATACTCGCTAAAAACGAATTGGGCGAGAGATGCAACGCCTCTATTGCCATCTCAGGCAAGCAATTTTTCATCCGCACTGACAGCCGTCTATGGTGCATTGGAAAATAAAAAACTCGAAAAAATATCCGCATCTCAAAGATTCAATCTATTTTTGCGGGATAATTGATAAAATAAAAATAAATATATAATGGAAAATTTAGCAGACATAGGATTGATTGGTTTGGCCGTAATGGGTGAAAACCTGGTACTTAACATGGAAAGTAAAGGGTTTACAGTGGCCGTTTACAACCGTACCGTTTCTAAAGTAGATGATTTTGTAAATGGACGCGGCAAAGGGAAAAAATTTATCGGCGCCCATTCTGTACAAGAATTATGCGCTTCGCTTAAACGACCGCGTAAAGTCATGATGTTAGTGAAAGCAGGTCAAGCGGTTGATGATTTTATCGAACAAGTCATCCCATATTTGGAACCGGGCGACGTCATCATTGACGGCGGCAACACTCATTTCCCCGATACGATTCGCCGCACAGCTTATGTCGAAAGCAAAGGCTTGCTGTATATCGGCACAGGCGTTTCCGGCGGCGAAGAAGGTGCCTTGAAAGGGCCATCCATCATGCCGGGCGGTTCGCAACCTGCCTGGGAACTTGTCAAACCTGTATTTCAAGCCATCTGTGCAAAAGCAGGCGATGCTCCTTGTTGCGATTGGGTAGGCGAAAATGGCGCGGGTCATTTTGTGAAGATGGTACATAACGGCATTGAATACGGTGATATGCAGTTGATTTGCGAAGTATACCAAATCATGAAAGACCTGCTGGGCATGACGGCGCAGGAAATGCACGAAGTATTTAAGGAATGGAATGAAGGAGAGCTTGACAGCTATCTGATTGAAATCACGCGTGATATCTTGGCTTATAAAAATGAAGCCGGCGAAGTGGTAGTAGATAAAATCTTAGACACAGCCGGACAGAAAGGGACGGGCAAATGGACAGGCGTTGCAGCGCTTGACTTAGGTATACCATTGACACTCATAGGAGAAGCTGTTTTTGCACGTTGTCTGTCAGCTCAAAAAGATGAACGTGTAGAGGCATCTAAAGCGCTTTTAGGACCGAGACCTGCCTTCGCAGGCGACAGGAAAGTCTTTATCAATGACCTAAAAAATGCTCTATACGCCTCAAAGATTGTGTCTTATGCTCAAGGTTACCTGTTGATGCGCGAAGCAGCTAAAGATTACAAATGGAACCTGAACTACGGCGGAATCGCGCTGATGTGGAGAGGCGGTTGCATCATCCGTTCAGTTTTCCTTGGGAAAATAAAAGAGGCATTTGACAATAACCCTTCTTTGTCAAACCTCCTTCTCGACCCGTTCTTTAAAGAAAAAATGATGTCGGCTCAAGAAAGCTGGAGGAGAGTCGTTGCGGCAGCCGTGACGAATGGCATCCCGGCACCGGCCTTATGTTCGGCACTCACGTACTTTGACGGTTTTCGCACCGAAAGGCTGCCTGCCAACCTGTTACAGGCACAGCGCGATTATTTTGGCGCACATACGTACGAACGCATCGACAAGCCGCGTGGCGAGTATTTCCATACCAACTGGACTGGCAGGGGAGGCGATACATCAGCATCGACGTATGTCGTATGAAAAAAATTGCAATAAAATAAAGCTCTTTTGTAAATATATCCTTATTTTTGCATCCAAATAATAATTATAATATTTTCAAAGTATGAAAAAAACAGCCCTGTTTATTACAGTTATGTTATTGCTGTCTGCCTGCGGAAGCGTTCCTTTGACAGGAAGAAGACAGATGTTGCTCGTTTCGGACGCCGAAGTCGTATCGGCCAGTCTGACACAGTATAATGAGTTTATAAAGACGGCCACCTTGTCCGCCGATAAAACAAAAACGGCCACGGTCGAGCGTGTCGGCAAGAAAATAGCCGCTGCAACCGAAGCCTATCTGCGACAAAACGGATTGGAAAGTGAACTGGCCAATTTCGCATGGGAATTTAAGTTAGTTAAAGACGACCAAGTCAATGCTTTCTGTATGCCCGGCGGAAAGATTGTGGTGTATGAAGGATTGATGCCTCTGACTGCCTCGGACGATGAGTTGGCCGTTGTGATAGGTCATGAGATTGCACATGCAGTAGCTAAGCACAGCAACGAACGGATGAGTCAGGAGGTATTGGCGCAATACGGAGCGGCTATTTTAGACGCTGCATTGAGCACTAAATCCGAAGCCATCCGCAGTCTGGGCAGCACCGTCTTCGGATTAGGCGCGCAACTCGGCGTAATGCTGCCCTACTCGCGCCAGCATGAGTACGAAGCCGACTATCTTGGCATGGTATTCATGACATTAGCCGGCTATAACCCGCAGAGCACAGTCACCTTTTGGCAAAAAATGGCCGCCGGAGGCAATGCAGGAACGATGGAGTTGCTGAGCACCCATCCCACCGACGCCAATCGAATCGCCGAGCTTCAAAGAAGACTGCCCGAGATGGCTGCTTTCAGGAAATAAGGAATCGCAAGTTGTATTATCTCTTTAAAACATTTGCCCTACTACATTTCTCAAACAATGCTCCCGGACAAATCGACTTCAAGTATTTTCCCAAGAGCATAACATAACATTTGCGCCGTATTTTCTTTGTCGAGTTATGGATTTATACTATATTTGCAGAAAAATGCGGCATGGATGAGTTGAAGAAATTATACGCACATTATACAGGTTCTCAGGCAGATGTGATAGAAGAACTATTACCGTTGTCAGGATCGAATCGTCATTATTTCCGGCTGACGGGAGAAAGAAGCCTTATAGGAGTCAGCGGGACGTCAGTGGATGAGAATAATGCGTTTATCTATATGGCCGGGCACTTTCGGAAGAAAGGTCTGCCCGTGCCGGAGGTCTACTGCTATTCGGACGACAAGCTATTTTATCTGCAGGAAGATTTGGGCGACACATTGCTTTTCAACTCCATCGAGAAAGGACGAGCAAGCAGCATCTTCGACGAAGGCGAACGACGGCTGCTGCACAAGACTATTTCTATACTTCCTTCCATTCAAGTCGTAGGAGCAGAGGGATTTGAATTTTCCCGATGCTATCCGCAGCCTGAATTTGACAGCCGCTCTATTCTTTGGGATTTGAATTATTTCAAATACTGTTTTCTGAAAGCCACCGGTATAGATTTTTTAGAAAGCCGCTTGGAAGATGATTTCCATCAACTATGCAGAGTATTGCTTCAGGACCGTTCCAATACGTTTCTGTATCGCGATTTTCAGTCGCGCAATGTAATGATAAAAGACGGAGAACCGTATTTTATAGATTTCCAAGGAGGTCGTAAAGGGCCTGTATATTACGATGTTGCTTCGTTCCTATGGCAGGCCAAAGCCAAATATCCTAACGAACTCAAGGAAGAGCTGCTCGACAGTTACATCAAGGCCTTACGCGCTTATATACAGGTGGATGAAGCTGATTTCCGCAATCAATTGCGTCATTTTGTATTGTTCCGCATCTTGCAGGTACTTGGTGCTTACGGCTTTAGAGGCTATTTCGAGAAAAAGCCTCATTTTATCCAAAGCGTACCCTATGCCATTGATAATCTGCGTGATTTATTGGACGAAGATTACGTTGAATATCCGTATTTATGTGATATTCTGCGCAGGCTGACCACGTTGAAGCAATTTTCGGAAGAACTGAAAAAACGCAGGTTGGAAGTGAAAATTGTCAGTTTTGCCTATAAGAAAGGTATCCCTGACGATTCGAGTGGGAACGGAGGCGGATATATATTTGATTGTCGGGCGATTAACAATCCCGGTAAATATGAACGCTTTAACTCATATACAGGATTGGATGAACCGGTAATACGTTTTTTGGAAGACGAGAGCGAGGTGAAAGACTTTCTGAATCACGTATATATGCTTGTTGATGCTTCAGTCAAGCGTTATCAGGACAGAGGATTTACTAACTTGATGGTCTGTTTCGGTTGCACCGGCGGTCAGCATCGCTCCGTCTATTGCGCACAGAGACTGGCCGAGCATTTGCATAAAAAGTTCGGCGTCAAAATCAGCCTGATACATCGTGAACAGAATATGGAGCAAGGCTTATGAAAGCAATGATACTTGCCGCAGGCATAGGAAGCCGCCTGCAACCGCTCACCGAAGAGACGCCGAAAGCGCTGATTCCCGTTGGAGGCGTTCCAATGCTCGAACATATAATCTTGAAAATCAAGGCGGCAGGATTTGATTATATCGTCATTAACATTCATCATTTAAGCGAACAAATAATTGATTTTCTGTCATCCAAGAAAAATTTCGGCGTGACGATAGAGTTTTCGGACGAACGCGATTATCTGCTTGAAACCGGCGGTGGCATTAAGCAGGCAAGCCGTCTGTTGAGCGGTAACGAGCCGTTCCTCGTACATAATGTAGACATGTTTACCGACGTGGACCTGACGGCAATGTATAATTCGCATATTAACTCTAATGCACTGGCCACCTTGCTTGTAAGTAATCGTCGCAGCTCGCGTCAGTTGCTGTTTAACGGCGAAGGTCGTCTGTGCGGCTGGCGCAACAGGCAAACGGGCGAAGTCAAGTCCCACTTCCCGCAGTTCGATCCGTCAAAGTATCTGGAATATGCTTTCGGCGGCGTACATGTGATTTCGCCTGAGATATTCCGGCTCATGGAAGAATGGACAGGCAGATTCTCAATTATCAATTTTTACCTATCAATTTGCCCCAAACATCAGATTCGCTTTTATACGGAAGACAATATACAACTGATTGACGCCGGAAAACCGCGAGGGCTGGAAGAAGCCGAACGATGGCTGTCTACGATTAAGCAATGACTGTATTATTTTTTAAACTCAACTGATTGATGCAGACAGTATTGACTTTCGTCATTCAACTCCTATACGAACAGAAGCATCTTTCAAGCCCGGCGATTTCACTGTCAAAATAACATCACCTTTATTCTGTCCGCTTCTAATGATAACCAGACATTTGCCACGCCAAGCCTTGCGCGTGGGGAGCGTGTAACTTTCAAGACTTACCGGATTGGCATTTCCAACGGCAACGATGGAGGCGTCGCCGGAGACTAAAAAGTCGAGCCTGTTTTCCGCTTTCGGGTTGAGGATACCGTTTTGGTCAAGTAATTCAATATCAACATAACACAAATCCTGTCCGTCTGCCTTGATTAGGCTTCGGTCAGAGGTGACCTTGATCCTGTCCACATCATCTGAAGAATGAAGTACGTTTTCAACTGTCGTGCCGTTTGCATTGTAGCCGATGGCTTTCAATTCTCCCTTTTCGTAAGGTACAAGATAAGATGCCATATTTTTATTTTCGCGTCCGGCCGGTTTGCGTCCTAACGATCTGCCGTTCAGGAACAATTCCACTTCATTTGTAGATGAATAGATATCAATGGCAATTGGTTTACGTTCCATTCCGTTCCAATTCCAATCAAACACGATATCATCGAAGTGCCATCGACTCCAAACCTCGCGATTTCGAGGCAACTCAAAAGATGGTACGGGAGGATGAACGGCAATTGTGATATTGTCCTTGTTCCAAAAGGCATCGCGGTAATATGATTGGGGACGTTTCCATCCGCATATATCAATATCGCCGGTAAAGGCAAGGTTCCAGGGATAATGCTCTTTTTTGTTCGGATAGCCGAGCCATCCGATGCTTGCCTCTCCGAGATAATCGATTGCGGTCCATATAAAATCGCCTATCAGATATGGATATTTTTCGACGGCTGCCCAAGCATCGAAGGCATCCAAAGCATACGATTCCGATCCGTACATAATCATATTGGGGTTTCGCTCAACTAAATACGGGTGCTTGTCCTCCTTATCGATAATTGCATAGTTTACGCCACTGACATCCAATGTGGCAAAGAAACCTCTTCGCTCGCTTGTAGTCAATCCGTGAACTCCGGCTGTAACAGGGCGTGTTGAATCTATCGAATGGACAAATGCACCCAATTGCCCGGCAATCTCTACCGTTTCGGGCGATTCCATCGCCTGAACTTCATTCCCGATGCTCCACATGATGATGGACGGATGATTACGGTCACGTTCCACCATAGTGCGATACACATTTTGCCAATCTTTCTCAAAATAAAGATGATAGTCCTGCGGGTTTTTTGGTTTTTGCCACATATCAAGCGCTTCATCGATGACAAGCAGTCCTATTCTGTCGCAGGCATTCAAGAAGGCGACAGATGGCGGATTGTGGGCGCATCGCACAGCGTTGAAACCGTTCTTTTTCAGCAACTCCACCCTCCGTTCTTCGGCTCGGTTAAAGGCTTTGCTGCCTAACGGGCCATTGTCGTGATGCACGTTGCCGCCTTTCAGCTTCATAGGTATTCCATTCAAAACAAAGCCATTGACTACATCAATCTTATATGTGCGAACTCCAAAAGCCGTATTTTTCATATCCTTGACAGATTTGGCTATTACTGTGGTCTTTACGTTATAAAGCGAAGGAGAATCGGGCGACCACAAAGATGGGTTCTGAATAGATATTTGCTGCGTAAAAGTATATAATTGACCACTTTTCAATGATTGCTCGGACTCGCTTCTCCCTACTACAATGCTATCGGCATCGATAATTTCGGTAATAAGCCGGACGGGCTGCTCTTTGTCGCTTTCGTTGATCACGTTCGACGCTATGCTGACAAGGGCATGGCCGGCTACGACCTCCGGTGTAGAAACGGAAATACCGTTTTCTGCAATATGAACATTATCAAGGACTTTCAACCAAACATGGCGATATATACCTGAGCCTGTATACCAGCGGCTATTGACTCCTTCGTTTTTGACCTGAACGGCGATTACATTTTTCTTTCCAATCTCAATATAATCTGTAATATCCAATAAGAAAGGCGTATATCCGTATATATGATTGCCTGCATGTCTGCCGTTTATCCATACATCCGAATTCATGTAAACGCCCTCGAAGAGCAATTGCAACCGTTTGTCTTTCCATGAAGCCGGTGCATCGAATGATTTTCGATACCAAGCCGTGCCGCCGACTGTGAATCCCACATGCGTATAGCCAACAGCATCAGGCGAAAACGGACTTTCTGTACCGGCTATGTCTTCTATACTGTAATCATGCGGTAAATCCAGCGTACGCCATGACGAATCATCGAACGTAACTTCCTCATACCCAGGAATATCGTTTCGCACAAACTTCCAATCCCTGTCAAATAAAATTTCTTCTCTCGGAGGATTGACGCCAACGTCTGTACACGAGAGGAATACGATATTACATAAAAGCAGATTCAAAAATATTTTTTTCATACCGAACAAAATGTTAATTTAATAGAAGAAACCGCGACAAAGATAATGATTATTTCAAAAAAACATCTATCTTTGCTACGAAGTTTTGATAAAGACACAGACAGAATATAGACGGTCGAATATTTTATTAAACGTATTTAAACTGAATTATATAACCCGCCCGATGTGGCATTAAGAAATAGAAAAATGAAGATTAAATTTCAACATGTAATCAGTGTCGCTATTTTAGCGCTTATCCTGACAAGCTGTGGTCCGGCCTACCTCTCTACTTCCGGCAGTAATTATTACAATCCATCCTACGGATATTCTTATGGCGACGGACTGCCTGACGGATATTATTACGACAACCAGTCGCAATCGTATCAGTATCAACAAATGGTGAATGTCTCAGGCAATCAGAACGGATTGAACTTCAACATTTTTTACTCTCAACTATCTCCTTATGGCGTTTGGGTGAATTTGACGCCTTACGGACAGGTTTGGATTGCCAATGTACCTAATTTTCAGCCTTATTCCACAAATGGATACTGGACATATACAAACTACGGCTGGACTTGGACATCTAATTATGCCTGGGGATGGGCGCCATTCCATTACGGCCGTTGGGGTTACGACAGAAGATACGGGTGGTATTGGGTGCCCGGATACGAATGGAGCCCTGCTTGGGTAGCATGGAGTTCGAGCAGCGACATGTACGGATGGGCGCCTTTGATGCCAGGGATGAGCTTTAATGTCAGACTTAACATAAATCTCTTTCCATCAAGCTATTGGACATTTATGCCGGGCAGATATATGGGTGAACGCAATATCGGAAACTACTATGTCAATCGTTCCAGAAACACTACAATAATAAATAATACGACCATTATAAATAATTACGGGTCTGAAAATAACAGTCGTTACAACATGGGACCTAATGCCAATGACGTCCAAAGATATACAGGCAGAAGCGTCCAGCCGATACGTGTCACCAGCACTTCGGACAGCAGAAATGCCGGAGTGAGCGATAATGAATACCGCGTTTATCGCCCAAGCGGCGCGTCAAGCCGTTCGTCGTCCGAATCGGATAACCCAAGCAGAGTTTCATCTCAGTCAACTACGCAGCCTTCCAGAACTCAACCCGGGCAATCATCGGTAGAAAATCAGACACGACAGTCGACTACCCAACCGACTCAATCTTCACGAAGCACATCAACATCGACGCAACCTTCAAGGACTCAGACAGAACAATCATCATCTACGACCGAATACCGTCCCACGCAAGAGCAGCCGCCCGTAACAAACAGGGCAACGCCGCAAACGACACGTCAAATCCAAAGAGCTCAAAGCGATAACGCCTCTCAACGAGCACAACAACAACAACAACAACAACAACAAACTCAGCAACGACGCTCAACGACAACTTCATCGTCAGGCGGAAGAAGATGACAAGAGATAAAGTTTTAATCCGGGCATCCTATCTTAGCGCTGTCGGCAATGCCATATTGTCGGTGGCAAAAATCGTAACGGGCATCTTTTCGGGCAGCCTTGCAGTCATTGGCGACGGTATAGATTCGGCTACGGACGTGCTGATCTCCATTGTGATGGTTTTTACGGCGCGCATCATGAATCGCCCTCCCAACCGAAAATATGTGTACGGCTATAACAAAGCCGAAAGCATTGCCACAAAAATCCTTTCGCTGATCATTTTCTATGCGGGAATACAAATGCTTGTGACGTCCGTAGAAAGTTTCTTTTCAAACGAGACAAAGGAAATGCCCTCAATCATTGCTATTTATGTCACCATATTCTCCATTTTCGGCAAACTCGCGATGGCGTGGTATCAATACCGGCAAGGCAAAAAGATAAACAGTTCGATGCTCACGGCCAACGCTGTGAATATGCGCAATGACGTCATTATTTCCGTCAGCGTATTGATTGGTCTGGGATTTACCTTTGTGCTGAAAATGCCGATGCTGGATTCTGTTGCCGGCCTGATTGTCGGGCTTTTCATCTTGAAATCGTCTATCGGCATTTTTATGGAATCAAATGTAGAACTGATGGATGGCGTGAAGGACGAAGGAGTCTATCAAAAAATATTTGCGGCGGTCGACAATACAGTCGGCGCAAGCAATCCGCACCGTGTGCGCTCGCGTCAAATTGGCAATCTCTATCAAATCGTATTGGACATCGAAGTCAACCCGGCAATCACGGTCAAGGAGGCGCATGACATAGCCGAATCGGTTGAGAACAATATTCGCAGGACGGTAGAAAATGTGTATGATATTATAATACACATAGAACCAAGCGGGTCATGCAGCGAAAACGAGCAATTTGGGATAGACAGGAACTACGAGGAACCTATAGTCGAGAAATAGTGTTATTTCGCCACAAGCCGTTTTCCCGGTTGTATTTCGTCATTCCCCCGCTGCACCAGGATATCTCCTTCGGAAAGATTGCCGAATATCTCAATGGCGTCCGACAGGGTGATGCCTGTGCGGACATCCACCCATTCAGCCTGTCCGTCCGACAGACGGATTACAAAACGCTTTTCCTGCGTCGTCACAATGGCCGTCACAGGAACCACAAACGAGGGCGCACTTCTCTGAAAACTAACCGTGCAATTGGCGAACATCCCCGATTTCAGCTTCTTATCGTTGTTTTCGTAGAGAAATTCCCATGCTTCCGTCCGGTTTTGGAGATTGATTGCTCCCGCTTTTCTCGACAATGCGGCTTCAAATTGCACGCCCGGATAGGCATCGACCGTAAAGCCGACTTTTCCATCCTTAGGCGCGGCAGCCGTATAAGCCTCTGGTACAGGTATGCGCAAACGGAGCTTTGAATTATTTTCCACTACCATCAGCGGTTGGCTGTGTGCCGAACTGACCAAGGTTCCGGGATCGGCATTCCTTTCCGTGACCAGGCCTGAAAAAGGCGCACGGATGGTGAGATAATCTTTTAACTGCTCATAGGCGTTTAGCTTCGATTTAGCCGCTTCCCAAGCCGAACTGTCTGACTGCATGCGGCTTTTCGAACTTTCCTTTTCGCCGGGAGCAACCGTACCGGGCACTTTGTCGGCATTTAAAATACGGTTATAGGCATCTAAGCTGCCGCGGTATTTCGCTTCCGCTACTTGGGCATCTGCGCTTGCTTCTGCAAAGTCGGCGGTTATTTCCGGCGCGTCCAACACAATCAGCGTCTGTCCTCTTTGAACGGCGTCGCC
>JAITMM010000074.1 GCA_031277335.1 Tannerella sp.
AAGGACGGCGGTTACGGGACTTAGCGGTAATCATAGAATTTGACTAATTTGCGGCTGAGTGGGGGCATTTGTTTGCGTGCAATCAGTTCGATGGGTTCGAACAGGATCTCTGGGGCGACGCGAATTTTCGAACGGAACAAGTCTTTGATCTGTTTTACAAACAATTCGCTGTTGTTCCGGCTGCCCACCCGGATACAGATGTTATCCGTACCGATGGTACTGGTATATACTTCGACGATGTAGTTTTCAACGGCGGGAATGTTATCGAGGATATCGTATAATGCCGCAGGATACAGTGTAGTTCCTTTATATTTAATCATTTGCCCTTTGCGTCCGATGATGGGGCCTATACGGAACGAGTTACGTCCACAGGCACACGGCTCCTCAAAATGCAGACAAATATCGCCTGTCTTGAACCTCACCAAAGGCATCCCTTCCACGCCGAGTGTGGTGACGGTGATTTCTCCCGGTTCGCCTTCAGCAACAGGCTTGTTGTTGTCATCGAGAAACTCCACAATGGTAAGGTTGGGTTTATGGTGCGCACCGCATTGGGCTTCACATTCGTTGAACGACGATTGCATCTCGGTGGACGCATAATTGGTATACAACTTAAGTTCAGGCCAGAGCGACTGTATTTTCTCACCTAACACATTGAGTGTATGATCATTGTTTCGCAGACTTTCGCCGACGCAGATAGCCTTGTTGACTGACGATTTTCTGTAATCAATGCCATGGGCTTCGGCAAACTCAATCAGTTTCAGGATAAATGACGGCACGCAATTCAAGACGGTGGAATGAATCTTCTTGATGGTGTTCCATTGAAGTTCAGGGATGCCGTTGCCGACGCGGATAATGCCCGATCCGAATTTGAAACTTCCCAGCAGACAGGCCAAACCTGCCATAAATGCCCGGTCGTTGGTGACCATCAACTGGATAATATCATCCTGCGTGCATCCGCAGTATTGATATGATAGACTTTCGCTTAGCGAGAGACGTTCCAAATCGTTTTTTGTCAGGGCAAAGGTGACAGGTTCGCCAAGTGTCCCCGAAGTGGTGACGTAATCCAACAATTGCTCACCCGGCACGCAAAGAAAATCCATGTTTCGAACTTGCAAGTCCTGTTTTGTTGTTACAGGGATATGTTGCAGGTCTTCAATCGTTTTAATATGGGAGACATTGATCTTTTCCCTGATGAACAATTCTTTGTAATATGGCGAACAGGCCTCGACATACGCCAGAATTTCTGCCATTTTCTTTTCCTGAAATAACTTTATCTCCGGCAGAGAGAGCTTTTGAAGCGTATCACTATCTAACATTCAATTATCTATTTAAGATGACAAATTAATTATTTTTTGACTACAAAAGTAATCAAAAATAAACAAATACATGTTTTTTTTGTAAGTTTGTCGTTTGGAAAGTAATGAAAATAAGAATTGACGGACAGCTTCGGCACTGCCTGCAATGTCACAGGCGATGGCGCCATTGCGGTGGTGGTGGATAAGATTGCGAAAACTTGATTGTTTTCCTCAAAAAAAACGTTATCTTTGTGGCTTCATTCACTGAATGATATTGCGATGAAAGTAAAAATTGTTAATAAATCAAATCATCCATTGCCTCGGTATCAGACGATTATGTCTGCCGGAATGGATATTTGCGCGTATTTGCAGGAACCGGTCGAACTCAAACCGATGGAGCGAAAACTGATTCCTACGGGATTATATATCGCCTTGCCGAAAGGATACGAGGCTCAGCTTCGTCCCAGAAGCGGACTGGCTATCAAGCACGGTATCACACTGTTGAATACGCCGGGCACGATAGATGCCGATTATCGCGGCGAAATAGGCGTCATCATGATCAACCTATCGAACGACATGTTTGTCATCAATGACGGCGAACGCATCTGCCAGATGGTGATAGCTGCTTACAACCAGGTCGATTGGGAACTGACTGATAATCTGGACGAAACGGAACGTGGAGCCGGAGGGTTCGGGCATACGGGGAGATGAAGAGTTCAAGGTTTAAGGTTCAAAGTTCAAAGTTTAAGGTTCAAAGTTCAAGGTTCAAGGTTCAAAATTTAAATATTCGTGTCAATTCGTGTAATTCGTGGCGAAAAAACAAAGATAAAAAAATGCAACTCAAATATTTGATATTCACTCTTATAATTCTTTTTGCAAATGTGCGGCATATTGACGCACAGCATCTTGAACAACAACCGCCGGCTGCTTCCGTGCAGCGCAAGGTGGATTATATCTTCTATGAAGCGCTCAATCTGAAAAATGCAAATAAACATGATGCCGCATTCGATTTGCTAAGATATTGTTTATCACTTGATTCAACCGCCTCGGCAGTACTTTTCGAGCTATCTTCATATTATGTGCAGTTGGAGCAGCCCGAAAAGTCCGTTTCGTTGCTGAAAGAAGCCGTCAAGTACAGCCCCGATAATTTCACCTACAAGCAGGCTTTGGCTGCTATATCGCTGGGCATCGGGATGTATGGCGAAGCAGCCGAAGAATATGAAGAACTTGTCAAGGGCTGGCCTGAAAAAATAGAGCTAAACTATTATCTTGCACAAGCCTATATCCAGTCAGGCGATATCGGGAAAGCCATCGACACCTTCGACGCCCTGGAAAGCATGATGGGGATGAACGAAACAGTTTCGATGCAGAAATACAGACTTTACATGACGCTCGAACAGCCTGACAAAGCATTTCGCGAATTGGAAAAATTAGTAGACGAATATCCCGGCAACGCCCGTTATCCAATCCTGATAGGCGACTTGTATTTGGAGCAAAACAAACCCGACAAAGCGCTTGAATACTACGTACAGGCGCACGCCATCGACCCTGAGAATCCTTACTATACCGTCTCAATGGCCAATTACTACGAACAGACAAATAATCCTCAAGCTGCTGAAGAACAGATACGTATAGCGCTTGTGAATGACAAATTGGACGTCGAGGTCAAGGTAGCGATTCTGGCGCGCTATATTCAGCAGTTGCAGAAAAGCCGAAACGGGACCGAAGGTGCAAACGCACTTTTCCAAACGTTGCTCGAACAACATCCTGAAGACTTGGAACTCAAAGAGATGTATGCCGGCCTGCTATCCACGCAAGGCAATAATGAAGAGGCGCGTTTCCTCCTTCAAGTAGTGACTGAAATGGAACCCGGCCGTGAAAGCGCATGGCATCAATTATTGAACATATCTATTCAGGCACAGGACTTTGACGAAGTCATTAAAATATGCAACAAAGCAAAAGAACTGTTTCCCAAAGAGCCTATATATTATTTTTACCTCGGCGCAACATATTATCAGCAAAAGAATTATCAGCAAGGCATCGAATCTTATCAAGAAGGACTAAATATCATCCCCGAAGAAGACCGCTCGCTCCGCTCCGATTTTTACGGACAAATCGGCGACCTCTACTACCAGATGAAAAAGTATGATGAAGCATTTGCGGCTTACGATGAAGCACTCCGTTTCAACGAGCAAAACATTGTCGTACTGAATAATTACAGTTATTTCCTGACATTGTTGAAACGTGATTTGGAGAAGGCAGAGAGAATGAGTGCGCAGAGTATCAGGATGGAACCCGATAATGCAACATATTTGGATACATACGCCTGGGTGTTTTTTGCCAGAGGCAATTATACATTAGCCAAAATTTATATTCAAAGAGCAATTGAGAAAGACGATTCCAAGAATCCGACACTCGTCGACCATTACGGCGATATCCTGTTTATGTCAGGCGATATAAAAGGTGCTGTCACTCAATGGAAAAAGGCTAAAGAACTTGGGATGGAAAGTGAAATATTAGATAGAAAAATAGCAGAAGAAAAGTATTTTGAAGACCCGAACGCAGAATAGGAAGATGCTCGTGAAGCAGACTACATTTATCTGTATACTGCTTATTATCATGATGAACGGTTGCCGATCGAAGAAAGAAGTTTCGGCAACCGAAGGAGTATTGAACTTGAAAACAGAACGTGAGTTTTTTGCCTCCTTCCATGAAAATACTTTACGATACAACACATTATCAGCACGTTTACGGTTTGATATAGAAACATCGTCAGGCAAATCAGTCGGTTCGCGTGGGCAACTGAAAATCCTGAAAGACGACAGGCTGCAATTATCCGTACAGCCGATGCTTGGGATTGAAGCCATCAGAGCAGAGTTGACCCCCGACAGCATTAAAATCGTGAACAGGTTGAATAAATGGTATATGGCCGAAGATTTTAACAACATAAAGGGCAACGTAGCTATTGAATTTAATTTCAGCAACTTGCAAGCGCTTCTTACAAATAGGTTATTTTTGCCGGGAGAGAAAGAATTAGCTGTAGAACATTTCAATCTATTCAGATGGGAACAGACGCAAACAGGTTATACTCTGCGCACTAACGACAGGACAGGATTTATGTATACTTTTTCATCCGATGCGAGCGAAAAACTATATTCCACCGATATAAAAGACAGAGAATCGCCATTCTCTCTCAATTGCGAATACAGCAATTTTCAACCGGTAGACCGACAGCTTTTCCCTATGCGGATAAATCTCCGCCTGAACGCCGAGAACATGACGCAATATTCTCTATTTCTGGACTTTTCGCAAGTAGAGATTGACACGCCTTTATCACTCAATTTTCAGATACCGGCTGACTACAGGCAAGTCGGCTTACAACAAATTCTCCAATCTTTTGATATTCAATGAAGACGAAGAACAATATATGTCAGATGATTATCCTGATACTCGCTCTGCTACTGACCGGGGTGGGAAGGATGTCGGGACAGAAAGTTAAAGAATTGGAGTCGCAACGGAGAGCTGTGTTGGAAGAAATTGAACTTACGTCTCAGCTACTTAAAGAAATACGTTCATCCGCAAACATTTCCCTCAATCGCCTCAATCTGTTGTCGGCGCAAGTGCAATCACGACAAAAGGCCATCAACCTGCTGAATGAAGAAATTGCCGTCATAGACAAGGATATGGCTGCGCAAAGAGACGAACTGACCGTCCTGGACAACGAGTTGCAGAATATTCGCAAGAAATATGCCGCGTCAGTCAATGACATGTATACGCGTCACTCAGGACAGTATAAATGGCTTTTTGTATTGTCTACCAATAACTTCGCTCAAATGATACGCCGCATGAGATACATCAGGGAGTATACCGATTGGCAAAAGCAACAGGGCGAGTTGATTCTCAAGAAGCAGGAAGATATAAATCTGATACAGTCGCAATTGGAGCGGACACGCGCCGAGAAGGAGACGCTGATGGCTACCCGTCAGGAAGAAAATAACACTTTGCGCCGGGAAGAATCGTCTCAAAAAGAAGAGCTTCAACAACTGAACAAAAAACGAACTGCGCTTCAGACCGAACTGAACAGGCAACGCACCCAAGCCGCCAACATTAACAGCCAGATAGAAAAGTTTATAACCAACGAGACAGCAAGCTCTAACAAAGCAACCGGAGCGCCTCGCAAAGCAGAAACGACCGGAGGTTATAAGATGACTAATGAGGAGCAAAAGCTATCGGGCGACTTCGCCTCGAACCGTGGCAAGCTGCCATTTCCCATATCAGGCAGATACAGGATAGTGAGACCATTCGGCGAATACCAGCATCCTCAACTGAAAAATGTGCGCCTTAAAAGCTCGGGCATAATCTTTCAGACAGCAGCAGGCGCTGAAGCGCAAGCTGTCTTCGGAGGCGTCGTATCGAGAGTGTTCACCGTGCCGGGAAGTAATAGCTACGGCGTGCTGATCCGACATGGCAATTACGTGACCGCCTATATCAATCTTGGCGAAGTATATATTAAAAATGGAGACAAAGTATCTGTCTCTCAAAAGATCGGCAAAATATATACTGATAAGAAGAATGGAAATACAACCATCCTGCACTTCGAAATTCGCAAAGAACGCGATGCGCTCAATCCGGAGCTGTGGCTTAGGTAAGAATTGCCGGTTCACTTGGAAAGAATTCGGAAATTGTTTTACCGGGCGGTATATCTACCACAATTACAGGAATTGGCATTTATTATCCCGATGGCAGGGAAACGCAACGAATCGGAATTATTCCCGATATTGAAGTAAAACCCACAATTCAAGGCATTAGGGAAGGACGCGATGAATTACTGGAGAAAGCGATTGAACTGATGTGATTTTCTCGAACCGTCAACCATCATAATGGAACCGCACCGTAATAATGTTTATAATTTTCTCTTTCTCATTTACTTCGTAAACAATACGATGCTCGCCGTTAATCCGGCGCGACCATTTGCCGGCAAAGTTATATTTAAGCATTTCCGGCCTGCCGATTCCTTCGTATGGATGTTTCTCCATATCTTCGAGAAGCGCAATAATTTTGCGTAAAGCCACCTTGTTTCCGCTCGTTTTGAAATAGAGATAATCCTCGTCAGCCTCCCGCGATAATGCCGTTACGTACATGAACTCAATTCTCCGCCCTGTTTAAAAAATCTTCCATACTTTCATCGGGACGCTTTACCCTGACATGGCCGCTCCGTATCTGTTCCTCGCCGCGCTCAATGGCTTCAACCATCTTTTTCGACGAGTTCAAATACTCCGTTTCCTTGATGGCGTTGTATTCTGCCAAAGAAATCAAAACCCCTGCACGTCCATTCGACTGGCCAATAATAACCGTGTCATTGTCCTCAATAACAGAGTTTAAATAACTCCTCAAATTGTTTCTCAATTCCGAATAAGTTGCTACTTGCATAATTTTATAATTAATTTTGTACAAAGATACGGACATATTTTTGTACAACATAATTTTTATCTTCAAATCCCTTAAACGAACAGGAGATGGCGGGTCAAGACCGCCATGACGCAGTAGAGACGTTGCGTGCAACGTCTCTATCTCAATTCCCTGCCACATCACATGTGCCGGCACCGGCATTGTAATAATATGATTCGTTTTGGGCGACACCGCCGCAGAGGACTATAATGCCGTTGTTATTTTTCACTTCAAAGCTCTCATTTATGTCACCCGGTGCTGATGTTGTTGCCGATTGGAAATTCCATATATAGTGTGAAAAGCCCGATGGATTGTTCACCCAGCCCGAAGTGAGAGGCATATTGTTCACAGTTGTCTGTGTCGCAGTAGCAGTTGGAGAGATAATTATCATATAGTGCATATTACCGGCTTCGTCAAGACGAGTATAGTCTGAAGAATTGATATCAAACATAAACGGTGCGATAATCTCTTCTTGAACCATCTGTCTATCAACGGCAGGTATCCAGCAAACGGAAGGATCACCTGCCATCGGCCCTCCGTTACTCCCCATCATAAAGTCAGCCACACCCACAGGTTTGTCTGCTTCGATATAACAGGCAGCCGTAGCAGGATTGCTTCCGGTGATCTCCAACTCTGCCCATTGTCCCGCATTAAGCGTTCCGCCTGAAGCAAGTGATGTACCTCCTACAAAAGTTGCACCCGTATAGATTATTTTAGTATTGTTCTGCGAAGCAATCACTCTGAGGCGATTATTCAAATCATTTGCTCCTTCCGGAGCATTAGGCACCAAGAAACGGTTTCCCCATTGGTTTACAGGAGCCAGTTGTTCAAATAGGATATCTATATATACCCTACCTGGTGGTTCTTGAACACCTGTAGAGTGCGTAAAATATGCTACCGGTTTATTGGCGAAAATATGCCTTCCTGTCCTGTCGATTGCCGATAGATTGTAGTAAACTTCTGAAGCATTAATTGTAGCTAAAGACAAACCTGTACCGGCATCATAAATAACTGTCCCGTCCTGATTTGCAATAATCATCTCAAAATCATAATACTGCGGATTTTGTGTTTCAATAAACGCCGGTTGAGAAGTAAGTCTATAATATTCCTGACCCCAAGCCGTAACGGGTAGTAGAGCCGTTGCATCTGTCGTGGCAGCACCTGTATTGAATGCATATACTGAAATAAGTTTGGGAGAGGTTATTTTCACCGTCTTATTAGTAGAACCGTTGATATTGGATTGGTAAGGCAGATAGACATGACTTCTCATATCCTTTGTTCCGCTCGGAAACGGCACCTTTTCCAAGTCAATATGAAGCACATTCCCGGCAATAACCGGATAGGTGACTGAGGCAATGGTATCTGTAAATTGAAGGGTTACTGTCGTAGTGACTGCAGACGCAACTCGTAATTCCAAACTTATTTCGTTATATGGATGAGTCGTATTTCTTCCGAAGCTAACCCAAAATTCATTCCCTTGCGTACTGTTATTAAAGCACAACAGCGTCCCATCAGGTCGTTGCACACAACGTACAGGCATTGCATAGTCTCTTTCGAAGTTACTAATCCTGTTAGCCGTAAGGCTGTTTGTATAGTCTGAGAACCATATATTTGTCTGCGTGCTTGATGTGCTCGTGAGATATCTGGCATGGCCTATACTGCTAAGTCCCTGATCAGTGCGGCTGCCGGCAGCAGGGAAGAAGAGGGACGCAAAATTATTAGGGTTATAGAACAGCTTGCCGGCATGTGCTATATCTTTGTTTGTAGCCGAAACTGTTAATTGTTCCGTTGGCGGGTTATTGCCGGGAGACGACTCGATTTTCAGCCGGTCGAAGTAACCGTCGGCATAATAGCCGAAAGCAGAGTTAGTCACAAGGTTGGAGACGCCCGGCCCGGGTTGATCATACAGAGACTGGCGCCACTCGGACGCTGACAGCGTAGGGACGGGGTCGGCCGTATAAGTCAGTCCGTCCGACGGTCGGCGGAAGCCAGGAGGACACGTCTCGTGGATGGCAGCTAAAGCCTGCACTCCGCTTTGGGCTGTCCAGTAGCCGGTCATAGGATAATCATCAGGTTCAAATCCGGGAGCCGGAGTGAGAATGAACGAATCCCAGGCGTAGCGCGTACGGTTATCTGCCCCAACACCGTTGTTGGCCCACTGGAACATTGCCCCTGCCTTACTTGGGTAGTCGGTGAAGACGGCCGGCTGCTCGGGCTGAAGCGGCGGCGAGTATGGCACGCCGTTAATACTGACCGGCGCATCGAGCGTGGCCGCCGTTACGTTATAGGGCGAGAACTTGCGGGTTACAGTGCGTTCAGTCAGGTCGCCCGAACTGACGGCATCGACGTCACGCATAAGATAGTCGGCTCCTTCGCCCTGGCGAACCCAGATGCGCTGCCGCAGGTTATTATGACTATACGTCAGCAGCACAAAGCCGTAACGCGCCGGCTGTGTTGACGTTGGCGGATATGGCGTTTTCAGGCCTATACGGAAATATATTTCATCGTCGCCTTTCCTGAATCCCGTTGCTGTGTCTGCCCTTAAAAAGCCGCTTACGAAAGTGGATGTACTCAGTACGGGATGCGTGGCGTCAAAGGAAGTATTGTTACCGAGCATGGCCGATGAAGTATATATGCCGGGGTCGGTTGTATGAATAGTGTCAAGTACTATCCAGTCTCTGCCTTCAATCACCTGTGCCGTCCATACGCCGTCGGCATCTCCGCTCGATACCCTTGGCATGCGGATCAGTCGCTCGCCCGTCTGGGCAGCCCTCCAGAAGGCGCCGACAAAAGGCGTGAACCCGGCAGGAGGCTGGTCGTCCGTAAGTTCGGTAGACTCTCCTATACGCATAGTCATCGTATAGGAATAGCCGCTTTGCAGCGACTTGGCAAATGTGGCGGGAAAACCGTTCAGTGGCGGCTTGCCGTTGACGGTAATGGAGCCTATGCTGATAATGGTCGGCATATCTCCCGGAGTGCCGGTATAGACAATTCTTGTATCGGATCTGATGGAATCAGGGCCAAGCGTGGGGAAGGTGAATGTCTGTATAACAGGTGTATTTGCAGCGAGAGCACCTGTTTGTGTAGTCATGTCGACAGTATATCCCGGTATCGTCACGTTACTGAAGGCAGAGATTCCGGAGCCGTCACGCGTCTTTGCCACCAGCGTGACTTGCGACAGCTTGTGCACCATCGTGATCGGGATATTCGTGATCGTACCATCCGGAACATAAACCGTCGGCGATGAACCCCATATCAGGTCATATTTGGGGTCAATGGCAGTGATGACCGGATCAAAGACGGGCAGCACTGTCGTCGAATCATTATAGGAATAAGCAATCAGTTTATAGTTGCCGGCAGGCAGATTGATCAAGTCGGTGCTGCCGCCGTCGCGGACAAGTACGCTGCTCGTGTTCACCTCGTAAAGCGCATCGTAAACCTTTGTGAAAACAGCAGTGGAATCATAGGCCACGATATGGATTTTGGCGCCGGGAGCAAATGCACGTGTCCTCACAGGATGAGATTCAACGGGATCGACGGCAAGCGTAGCATATATCAACACGTCATCGTCCACACGTATCACTTTCGTTTCCGGCTCCATATTGCGTGCTGCAAGTATCGAATCGGCTTCGGACTCGAATCTGTGCTCTTCAGGCAGCAAATCGCCTTCTCCATATCCGGCGAAACGGACAGAAATGGTGAAATTACCTTCCTGAACCAAAACAGACGGAATCGCCGGGACTAATGTGTCCGGAATGTATTCAGTCTCGCACGAAGTAATCAATCCGACCAATCCGACGACCGGCAGAAAGACTTTGCATACCCGAATGATGTGCCCGACTAAAAGTTTTACTGAAGTTTTCATACTTACTTATTTTTTATTTTTATTAAATCGAAATTCAGAGATTGTAGTCGTATTACTCAATGAAATTGTTTGGAAACAATTCAATCTCCATACGGGTCGGATCAATGAAGGCCGTATTGTGGTTTTCAACCCAAACAGGCCTTACAGCTATCTCCGGCGGCATATAAGTCACTTCTACTACACGATGACTTTCAATTATAAACATTTCTTTTTCTATTCAATCAACCTATTAAATTGACTTAATTTGATTAAAACGCTGCAAAAATAGATAAAAAAATAATAAGTGCAAAAAAATAATAAAAAAAATAATAAAAATACTACTTAATTAAAAAAAGAGAAATCCTGATTTATAATATTAACCTATAAATGGCCTGATAAAAATAAAATCACGAATTTTCGTTCCCGTCTGTCTGATAAAGACAATAAAGGAGAATGTCAGCATGGCTGAAAAGGCAATGCTTGATGAGCAGGCGGCTCCGAAAACACCATAAGCCGGAATCAGAAAATAACCTGATATAAGCAAGACTACCAATCCGATACACGAGCATGCCGTGCTATACCTGACTTTGCCTGTGCCGATAAAGTAATGACTGAAAATGCTATTGCTCCCCAAAGCAATTATTCCTATGGCCAATCCGGTGATTACCTTTCTGATACCTGCAAATTCAGCAGAAAACAAATAATCAGTATAGACCCATTCCGGAATCAGAAGGACTATCCCCATCACAAGTGCTATGGCGCAAAAAGTCAGCCGAAAGAAACGAATCGTCATCGACCGCTGCTCCTCGGCATCGAAAGTCTTGGCTACCTGACTGTAAGATATAAAACTGACGCTACGGCTAATATGCCATACGCTCTCCGATATTTTAGTGCCCGCATCAAGCAAACCTACCTGTCCGAAGCCGCCCAATCGCTGGATCAGGAAATAATTCAACCGCGCAGTCAATCCTTCCGCCAGATTATCTGCGCTGCTCCACAATCCGTAGACAAACATTTCCTTCAAGAATTTGGTGATTGATTTAGGAATTAACTGTCTATCATTATGTTGACGCAAGAAATAAGGTGACATAAATACTAAACTCACCAACCAAGCCAATCCATTTGTCGCATACATACCCCATAGATAGCCTCGTACATTTGTCATGCCTACTATATAATAAATGTATATGATGCTGAAAAACAAAAGTCCCTGAATCAGGAACGTGACGTTGAAGCCGCGAATATGGTCTTTCCCCAGCAGGATACGCGTGTGAACGGTGACAAACGACAAGAGTAGCGATAACACATAAACATCTATTGCATAGCCTATTGGTAATACTCCCATTATCTTCATCGCCCCGCAAGATAAAGTAGAACCGATCAACGCCCATATATAAGCCGGCCAGAAGACATATCGGAAATCTACTCTGTTCATAAAATAAACTATCGTATTGCCTCCAAGTATACCATTGACAATCATTACTATATTAGCAGAAGCGTATATAACCCCGGCCAATCCCATTCCACTAACGCCCAAAATCTTGGCATTCACGAAAATGAGCGCCAAGTTAAAGGCAGCAGCCACATAACGGATGCCGACTGTTCCGATTACTTTTTTTGCGGTCGGAGAAAACATTATAAATCCCATCCATCCAACAAATTCACATACAGCTCAATGGCTTCTTTTATTTCGGAAGGGCGAATAAACTCGTTGGCCGTATGTGAACGTCCTGAATCGCCGGGCCCCATCTTGACAGTCGGGAAATCCATTTTCGTCTGGTCGCTCAACGTCGGTGAGCCAAATGGCTTTCTTCCCATAGCAACGGCTCGCCGGACAAAGGGATGCTGAGGGTCAATACGCGATGAATTCATCTTGAATCCTCGCGGAACGACCTCACTCTCTATGTGTTGAGAGATAGCTTCGACCAATTCGCGGTTCGTATAGAACTCATTGCTGCGGACATCTACCGTAAATTCGCATCTGTCGGGAATCACGTTATGTTGCGTTCCGGCCTTAATCATTGTCGTAGTGATTTTTACGGGGCCTAACAGGTCGCTCTGCAACGGAAATGTCATCTCGCTTAATCGGTTTATATCCTTGATGGCCTGCAAGATGGCATTACGTCCTTCGTTGCGGGCAGCATGTCCTGACACGCCGTGGCTGATGCAATCCAGCACCACCAATCCTTTTTCGGCAATGGCCGGTTGCATGTTAGTCGGTTCGCCCACCACGCCGAAAGCGATGGGCGGGAGTTCGCCCAACACACATTCCACGCCGTTCAGGCCCGACACCTCTTCTTCGGCCGAGGCCAGAAAAATCAAATTATACGACTGTTTGCGAGCGCTTAACAGTTTAAAAGTCTCGTACAACGCCACGACGCTGGCTCCTGCATCATTGCTACCCAGACCGTAGAGGCAATCGCCTTCCTCCACGGGCGTAAACGGGTCTTTCTCCCATCCTGCCACCGGTTTGACGGTGTCAATATGCGAATTGAGCAGGATCGTGGGACGGGCCGCATCGAATCCCTGTGCCGTAAGCCACAAGTTATGTCCCTTGCGACGCACCTCATGCCCGGCCGTGCGCCACTCGTCTTCAAGGAAATCGGCCACATTTCCCTCTTCCCGGCTAAAAGAAGGGCGCGATATGATGTCTTTAAGTAGGTTTATAGCGTGATTGAATTGATCCATACGATGTTATTGCAATAATTCTGCCGTCATCAGGCAATCCAGTTTAAGCTGTCGCTTTAGTGCTTCGACATTATCAAATTTCTTATTATCACGTAGATAATACTTAAATTCCACTTCTATGTGAGCACCGTAAATCATCGACGAGAAATTCAACAAATGCACTTCAATAGTTATTTCTTCACCGTCAAGCGTCGGGCGATTGCCGATGGCGAGCATTCCTTTGTGACGAACTCCGTCAATATAAGCCCTTACTGCATAAACGCCCATGCCTGGCCATACTTTTAACGGATCATTCATCTCCATATTGGCCGTCGGGAATCCCAATGTCCTGCCTCTCTGCTGGCCGCTGACGACTACTCCGCTTAAAGAATACGGATAAGTGAGCATCCGCGCCGCTTCATCCACGCGGCATTCAGTTAATAACTGTCTGATTTTCGACGAACTGACTATTTGATTGTTTAGTTTGAAAGGGGTGGAGTGCAATACCTCCATTCCGCATGTTTTCCCATATTCCATATATTGTTCGAATCCATCTTGCCTCTGATGGCCAAATCGATGGTCATATCCTATTAACAAGCACTTTACGCCCCATTCCTCCGACAGCGTATGTACTATGAAATCGGAAGCCGAGCGCGCAGCAAGTTCAGGAGTGAAATCAATGACGGCACAGTAATCAATTCCTGTCTTGTCCAGCAACGCCAGTTTCTCGTCGAGAGTGTTCAGCAGCTTCGGCCGGTATTGCGTCTGCAACACGAAACGCGGATGAACGGGGAAAGTAAAAACGATCGTCGGCAACTCTCTTTCATCAGCTAAGCGCCTCATTTCCTTTATTAAATGGCGATGCCCTGCATGTACTCCATCGAAAAAGCCGACGGCGCCCAAGCATCCATTTATTGCGTTTATTTTCGGTTGATACGTTACAATCATGTTGCAAAGATAGAAATTTTAATTATCTTTGTCACAGTTATTTCGTTATTAAAGTTCAAAAGTGTTAAGTTTAAAATTCACGTATGTATGAATAAGTTAAAAATCACCGACTTGTTGAAGTCCGGGAAAATATTGGTATCCGACGGAGCATGGGGTACCTTTCTGCATAAAAAAGGTCTTCAGCCCGGCGAATGTCCCGACGAATGGTCGCTCTCCCACCCCGACGCCGTCAGAGACATTGCCCAAAGTTATATTGAAGCAGGTGCCGATATGGTCGAAACAAATAGTTTCGGAGCCAGCCGATTAAAGTTGCAGCATTACGGTCTGCAAGACAAGGCTGACGAAATAAACGAAGCCGCCGCCCGACTGTCCCGCGAAGCTGCAGGAGAAGACAAGTATGTGATCGCCTCCATCGGACCGACGGGCAAGATGCTCCTGATGGGAGACGTGACGGAAACGGAGTGGTATGACTGCTTTCGCGAACAGGCCGTAGCCCTCGAAAAGGGAGGCGCCGATGCCGTGTGCATCGAGACGATGACCGATGCCGACGAAGCCGTTCAGGCCATCCGCGCCGCAAAAGAGAATACAGGACTGGAGGTTATCGCCACATTCACATTCGATAAGACGATGCAAGGCGAATACCGTACCATGATGGGACTGACACCGGCGGATGCTGCGGACCGGGCACTGGCAGCAGGCGCAACCATCATCGGCGCCAACTGCGGCAACGGAATGGAGCGGATGATCGATATTGTCAAGGAAATCAAGGCGTCATTCCCTGACGCATTGATCCTTGTACATGCCAATGCCGGGCTGCCCGTGACGGTGAATGGTGTTGACACCTTCCCCGAAACACCGGAAATGATGGCTGCTCTCGTTCCGGCTTTGGTCGCGGCAGGCGCAAATATTATCGGAGGCTGCTGCGGCACTACACCGGCGCATATCAAGGCAATAGCCGACATCGTAGCCAAAATAAATCTTTGAATTTTTGAATCTTCGAATCTTTGAATAAAAAATAAAGAGCTGCCTTTTTTAAAGGTAGCTCTTTATTTTTCAGATGATTGAAGAAATTGTGGTCTATAGATCGTGTGCCTTGACTCGAAATACTTGCCCATTGCGGGCAAACACTAATTCACCGTTCTCTTCCTTACGTTTTTTAACCAAACGTTGAAAAGCGATACTGGCTCCTTTAATGACGCTTTCTTCAAATTTGCCCAACTCACGTTCATTCATAGCGTTTTAATTTATTGTATATTAATTCATTATATATCGTTATTTCACCGTCTTGAACTCCTTTGGCAATGATTTCCATCGGAGACAAAGAGTTGTCGGTAATCATCCAGTAGTCGCAGATAGGCATGTACAGATTAAACAGATTGTAAATCCCTGCGTCGTAGCGACGCCTGATGGTAGACTCTGTCACATTGTGTCCGCCCGAAGCAACCCTGTTCTTGACGCGCTCTACTGCCAAGTCCGGCGTATTCAACCAGAAGTACAGTAAGGTCACGTAATAACCGTTTTCCTGCGCCCCGCTCAAGAGTTTTGCAATAGACCGACTTGCCAACGTCGTTTCCAATGCAAACGTCTTTTGCGCCGAGATCAACTCTCTGATCCTCTTATACATTATCCTGCTGGCTTCAACGGCGACAGTGATATTGTCAGAATTGAAAGGCGACAGTCCTTTAGCAATTTCATCGGAATTAACGAACTCTCTACATCCCAGCATTTCAGGCAGAATCGTATACGAAGCCGTTGTTTTTCCCGCGCCATTGCATCCTGATATAATGTATAAATTAGGCACAATAATCCGGTAATCGGTGCAAAAGTATGTATTTTATTTGATATGGCAATAAAAAAAATCAAAAAAAAACGCATTTTGTATAAAATAATTTTCAGTTCGTACTTCAAACCGCTTGTTTTGTACTCCAAACAAGGCTATCCTAAACTTCCATCAGATTGCGAATCAGCCCGTCGGCCGTCATCATTCCTTTCCGGGCAATGCGTAGCCGGTCATCGTCATTTTCCATCATTCCGTCTTTTAAAAACGGAGATGCCTCTGTCAAAAGCACGGAAAGCCGTTCCTGTCCGAACTTTTCGGCAAACTCTGTCAGTCCAATGCCCCGGCCGGTGCGCAGACGGGTCATCAGGTATTCATTATACCCGGTGCGTTCGTCCGTATATTCCTTTTCGATGTTCGGGATGCCTTTGGCGATACCTTCAAGATAATCAGGCAATGAAGCGATATTCCACTGCCGCGATTCGAGGTCGTAGGAGTGCGCCGACGGGCCGATGCCGATGTATTTCCGGTCCATCCAATAGGACGTGTTGTGACGCGAGTAACACTCAGGCCGGCTGAAATTTGAAATCTCGTAATGTATATATCCGCTTGCTTCCAATTTGTCTATCAATATGTTGAACATCTGTATAATCGTATCTTCTTCTACGGGATTGAGCAGTCCTGACTGCAACTGTTGGCTTAACGCCGTCCCTTCTTCATACGACAGGCAATAAGCCGATAGATGAGGTAGTTGCAGGCTGATCGCCGTATCCAGGTTTTCCTCCCATTTGATAAGCGATTGATCCGGCAGTCCGTAAATCAGGTCGATGCTCAGATTCGAAAAACCGTATTGACGGCAGAGAGCGATTGCCCGGAGCGCCTGCGCTGCCGTGTGGCGACGGTTCAGCACGCGCAGTTCGGCATCATGGAAACTTTGTACCCCCATGCTGATCCTGTTAAAAGGCAGTTGCCGCAACGCAGCGACATATTCATCCGTCATATCATCCGGATTGGCTTCCAACGTGATTTCGGGGGATGAAGATATTGTATAATAACGGTTTATGAGATTGAAAACCTGCTCGAAATCAGCCGGCTGCAACAAGGATGGCGTACCGCCGCCCCAATAGACCGTTTCAATGACGTCTCCTTCAAGGTAGTCTTTCCGCATTTCCAATTCTCGGAGGACGGCTTTTATATATTCTTCTTTATGAATGAGTTGCGTTTGAGAATAAAAGTCGCAATACGTACATCGCGTGAGGCAAAAAGGGACGTGGATGTAGAGGCCGGACATGGGGTTATTAAAAGTGCTTTTTCGCGAACGCGATGAATTGCTGCCAGTCAAAATCAGTCACATCATGACCGCCGGTGCGGACATGATATCCGATATGATTCATTATCGGTGTATTGATGGCAGGCATCTCGTTCGTTTCCAGGCCTTTCAAGCCATACAGTCCGTAGACGGTCCCGGCAAAGACACCGGATAGAAATTCACCTTTCGGGTCAGCCCACAAATCTTCAGCCGCACTCGCTATATAGACCGGACGCGGGGCAATCATGGCAATCAGCTCGTGCTGGTCGACCGGCAGCGCCGCTTCGTTATTGGCATAGCCGGTAAAAGCAGGGCAGAACCAGTGCGGAAAGCTCGACGTGATATGGTCTACCGTCTCGCCAAAAATACGCTTCGACAGCGCTGCGCCTCCGCAACCCGAATCGTTCGAAATCACAATGGCAAACCGGCTATCAAGTACGCCTGCCCACAAAGCTGCCTTCCCCTGCCGCGAATGTCCCATCACTGCAACACGCTGAGAATCAAATGCAGGCACCGATTCAATATAATCCATCATAATACTGTAACCCTTGGCCCAGGCGCCGATCGCCTGTTCGGCATGGGCGTCCGACTTCATCGCTGCATAACCGTCAAAAAGCGGAAGAATACTTTCATCCTTCATTCCCATTTTATCAGGATAAACATCGTGATAACAAGCAGTAATGACGGCAAAGCCCTCATCTATAATCCTTTCCAATGACCATCTGCGCGACTGCTCGCCTCGCGACGCCTCCTGATCCTTTGTTGATATTTTGCTTAGTGAAGGCGAAATAAGGATAATAGGATCGGCTTCAACCGTATGATTGCCATTGAAATTGTAAGATAGAAACACGGGAATTTTAGTCTCCGCCTTCTTGGGCAGATAAATCAGCATCCAAATCTCACGCACGATATCTCCTTTCGACAGGACAATCTTAACCTGCTGCTGTATGGCCTTGCCGTTAAGCGCATTAGTAAATTCGCGCATTTTCTCGTATTTGACGTCTATCCCGGCATCTTTTAGAGCAAATGGGAATCCATAGACATGCTCCTGAAACAGCCACATCAACTCCGGACGGCGCATCTTTTCCCATTGCTCCACAGAAGTCACTTTCTCCCCGTTCGTACTTAGCAATACGTCAGGAAGCTGATATGCAGGAACTTTGCTCTCTTCCTCGATGGCATTTCGTTGCTGTGCGAGGGCCGGGAAAGCGTAGGAGAGCACACATAAAAAAAGTAAATATCTCATAATTAAATTGTTAAGCCACTAATATTTTTTTGTCGCCACGAATGACACGAATTAACACGAATTTATGCATCCTTGAATCTTTGAATTTTTGAATCCTTGAATCTCTTTTTCGAGGACAAAATCTTTTGCAAATATAGGCTTTATTTTGATTTTACAACGCTTGCCTTGTGGAGAGAAAAAAAATAATTATCTTTGCAACTCATTTTATCAGACATCAAAGAATATTCAAATTCAAAATATAATATTTACATAATGAAAGTTTATCAAACAAATGAAATCAGGAACATAGCTTTAGTAGGCAGTTCCGGCTCAGGAAAAACCACTCTCGCTGAAGCAATGCTTTTCGAGAGTGGCGTTATAAAACGTCGTGGCACAGTGGAAGCAGGCAATACGGTCTGCGATTATTTTCCGGTTGAAAAAGAATACGGATATTCAGTTCTTTCGACCGCATTCAGCATAGAATGGAATAAGCTCAAAATCAACTTTCTGGATTGTCCAGGATCGGACGATTTCGTCGGAGGAGCAGTCTCCGCTCTCAATGTGATGGATGTGGCCTTGATGACGGTCAACGCGCAATACGGTGTCGAGGTCGGGACTATAAATCAGTTTCGTTACATCGAACAGTTTCACAAGCCGGTGATCTTTCTCGCCAATCATTTAGATAACGAAAAGGCTGATTTTGACAACACATTTACTCAACTGAAAGAAAATTATGGCGATAAAGTAGTACAGGTGCAATATCCCGTACATACAGGATTGGGTTTCAATGCCATAATCGATGTTCTTAAGATGAAGATGTATCAATGGAAATCAGAGGGCGGCGCACCGGAAATATCCGACATTCCTGCCGGCGAGCAATCAAAAGCCGCCGGGCTGCATAATACGCTTGTAGAGGCCGCAGCCGAACATGACGATGCCTTGATGGAGAAATTCTTTGAAGAAGGCACTCTCTCTGAAGACGATATCCGCACCGGTATATGCGCAGGCTTGATGAAAGGCGGGATTATACCTGTAATATGTGCAAGCAGCAGCAAAAACATCGGTGTGCATACAGTATTGGATTTCTTGGCCGACGCCGTTCCTTCAGCCGACAAGATGCCCGGCGTAGTGACAACCGACGGCACCGAAGTGTCAACAAATCCTGATGGCCCCACCAGCCTGTTCTTCTTTAAGACAACCATCGAATCGCATATCGGACAGGTATCTTTCTTCAAGGTCATATCCGGCAAAGTGAAGGTGGGCGATGATTTGATCAATTCCGATCGCGGATCGAAAGAACGTCTTGCTCAAATATTTTCCGTATCAGGACAAAACAGGATGGAAGTCAATGAAATGGCTGCCGGTGACATTGGCGCTACGGTGAAGCTGAAAGATGTCCGCAGAGGAAATACACTCAACGGTAAAGGCTGCGACTATAGGTTTGATTTCATAAAATATCCCGAACCAAAATATCGTAGGGCCGTAAAAGCCGTGAATGAAGCTGATGCAGAGAAGCTGAGCGAAGTACTTACACGCTTGCACGAAGAAGACCCGACTTGGATATTCGAACTGTCAAAAGAGCTGAAACAGACCATCTTGTCGGGACAGGGAGAGTTTCATCTACGTACGCTGAAATGGCGTGTTGAAAATCTGGATAAGATACAAATCGAGTTTCTCGAACCGCGCATTCCTTATCGCGAAACAATAACGAAGTCTGCACGTGCAGATTACCGTCATAAGAAACAATCGGGCGGAGCCGGACAGTTTGGTGAAGTACATCTGATCATAGAACCTTACGTCGAAGGAATGCCTGATCCGTCAATGTATAGATTTGGAGGACAGGAATATAAGATTACTCCGAGAGATACTCAGGTAATCGAACTGGATTGGGGCGGCAAACTGATTTTCATCAACAGCATCGTCGGAGGTTCCATCGACGCCCGTTTCCTGCCGGCCATTCTCAAAGGGGTGATGCAGCGCATGGAGCAGGGGCCTTTGACAGGATCGTACGCGCGCGATGTGCGTATCATTGTTTACGACGGCAAGATGCATCCCGTGGACAGCAACGAAATTTCTTTTATGCTGGCAGGCCGAAATGCATTCAGCACCGCCTTCAAGGAAGCCGGCCCCAAAATCCTGGAACCTATTTATGATGTGGAAGTGATGGTTCCCGGAGATTATCTGGGCGATGTGATGAGTGACTTGCAAGGTCGCCGCGCCATCATCATGGGGATGAACAGCGTCAAGGGATACGAAAAGTTAATGGCTAAAGTGCCGTTAAAGGAAATGGCAAACTATTCTACGTCACTGAGTTCAATCACCGGCGGACGCGCTTCGTTTACGATGAAGTTTGCCAGCTACGAACTCGTCCCGACTGACGTTCAGGATAAGTTGCTGAAAGAATACGAGGCGACACAGCAAGAGGATTAAGAGTTAAGTGTAGCGGGACGCTAAGCTTGGCTGACGTCCCGCTACTCTAACAATAATATTCTCCAAACTAATACATTACTCCTCAGATCCGGGCACCGGGTATCCGCTGTCTCTCATGATCTCAAATGCACGAGGTGCATTGCTTTCCAGCAATTCCACCCGTGCACCTATATCTATATATCCGCCGAAAACTCTGCTGCTCACCTCATTGCGAACATAGCAATCAATCCCTTCCGATCTTAGCAGGCTGGCTAATATCTCGGCTTCATATACTTGTCTGAAATTGGCAATTTCCACTACTCTATCCATTGTCGTCATATTTCATTATTGGTAATCAATCCATTGGCTATAGCGTAAAACGTCAAGCCCGGTATTGTTTTGATGCCAAGCTTGGCAGTTATGTTTTTTCGATGTGTAAGCACCGTATTGAGACTGATAAATAACTGATCTGCTATCTCTTTGTTGATCATACCGGCTACGATCAGTTTAAGTACTTCACGTTCGCGTTTTGTCAAGTCTTTGCTTGTATTGGCTCGTGTAAGCGATGAGTCAGGTTCGCGTAAAATAGTGCGTAGCTGATCAATAATCTCCTCTTGCGAAAAAACAGTATTAACATAAGACCGTGATGCGGGATTCTTGACAGAAGACGGGACAGATATCGGCAAGCCTACTTCAGTACCTTTATTTATAATACATATCGTTTTCGCCCGTTTCGGCAAGAAGTAATCTGCTTGAACGACAAAAATGTCGGGCAAAGTAAAATAGAAATCGAAATATTCGTTTTCCGCCGGAAGAAAAGCCTCGAAAGAGGAAAAAAGCGATATTTCTACGGGGGAGAAATAATAGGTCAAGAGGCTTCGCAACCCTACACGCTGAAGTGTATCGGGCAAAATAATAGCAATTTTGTTAGACCGGGAGGACATAAGAATGTTCACTGTCCTTTGTTCTCCATGCCTTCCACCATGGGTTGCAGGATGCGGAAGCGTATGCGATTGTGCTGTTTGATATCTTTTGCCAACAGGCTGATTGCAAAAATAACGGCATGACAAAGATTTTCATCATATTCGCCTGACAGATGTTTTATCATTATGAGTTTCAAATCAGTCAGGAGTGCTTCAATGCAATCGTCGGCGTCTTCGGAATTATTATCAAGAGCGAAAACCACGTCTTTCAACGGGTTACTAAGCGAGATACAATAGGGAAACCATTCCTTTTCATCGTTTTTTATACGGCGAAGCAATATGTCCTTGAAAGAGGTGAATATTTTCTCTATCATGGACAAGGCGTTGTTATCCGGGTCGCTCATGGACAGAAACGAACGCAGATGTCGCTCTATATTAGGAAGTTGATGTCGTTGATAATAATGATTTGTCTTTGTCAGATAGTCCACGATCTGCGACGTATGAAATCCAAGCAGTTTTTTCTGCGGGAAATAATCTTCATTCAGGAATGTGTTAATCATAGTCAGAAAGAAATCCGTGTGCAGATTATACTGTTCACAAATTTCCTGCACAGTTGAATCACCCAGCCCGAGATGAATACCAAACCGGTGAATAACAGGAATGAGTGAGGTGTTTTCTTCTATCACCTCACTCAATCTTATGTTAGGATAAACTAATGACATGGTTTATTACAGGTTGTAAAAAACTTACTCACCTTATAAAGAACCCTTTCAGGCTTGTTCCCACTGATCGCGCAACAGTTGCACGGCGGCCGTTACGGCAGCAGCACGATCTACTTCGCGGTCACGGGGCACGCCACATTCAAAGCTGACATATTTATCGTAGCCGATCATCTTTAATCCCTGGAAGCCGTCGATGTAGTTGTCTGCATCGCCGTCCAGGCCCGGAATCCAACGGTTTTTACGGCTGGCCACATGCACGTGTTGCAGGTATTTTTTCCCTGCCGAGAGAAAGGCTCCTTTGTCGCTTGTCTCTTCCCATGTCATGTGCCAGAAATCACCCATACACTTAACGCCCTCACAAGCAGTATCCCTGCAAAGCGAAGCAGCATCGGCTACCTGACGCAGGTAATGTGCTTCGCGACGGTTCAACGGCTCGAAGATGACTGTCGTATTGTGCTGAAGCGCAAAATCACCCATCTTCTTGAACTCTTCACAAAGGAAGGTGCGCGTCTCGGCCGTATGCGGTTTGCACGGTTCCTGCCGGTTGAAAGCAGGGACAATGATGACGCCGACCGAACCAAGCGCTCCGGCTCCCTTGATGATTTCGTTCATCGAGTCGATACATTCCTGACGCACTTTCTCGTCTTCGGAGAGGATAAATCCGCTGAAGCCTGCACATATTGCGCTGATCTTGATGTTACGTCCGCTCAAGGCTTTTTTGAGTTCCTCGACGCGTTCAGGTAAATACTTGACTGTCTTATCGTCCCGTCTACTTACCCTGCCGCTTATTTCAAGCCCTGTAACGCCAATCTTTTCCATGAAATCGAGTTTCTCGGCAAGCGTTTCGCCGGGTGCTACGCCTTCCTGTAGCGAGATATTTAATCTTGCTGACGGGTCGTAGCATCCATTGTTGACCAAAGCCTTTTGGGACGAAGCGCTTGCATTGGAGCAGGCGGCCAAGGATGCCAAAGCCGCACTGCCCAATGATGCGCGAATAAAATTTCTGCGATTAATTGCCATTTTAGCAGTCTTTATTATTGTTTTGCTGCTGCTGCTGCTCTTCTGGCAGCTTGTTCAGCCCTTCTGGCGGCTGATTGTACCTCTGCCTCTTCTGCAGAAATACCGGGAACAGGAACTTTATAGACTGACAAATCCATCTTTCCGGAGAAGTTCAGATCTTTGGGAGTCAAATCCTTGGTGTCTGCCGTCATCCCGTCCCAAGTCGTCATCTTGCCTGTATAGGCTGATTCACGTCCCATCAACGCTGCCATATTGGCAACGGCTGTTTCTGATGCCTGGTCTATTGATTTGCCTGCACGGATAATATTAATCCAGTTCACATGTTCCAGAGTATAAGGATCTTGCTGTTGAGTATTGGCTTTCTCGGCTTCAGAATCGTATTTCCAAATTACATTTCCGGCCAAATCCTTGATCACATGCTCTCCTCTTGTCTCCCATGAGCCTTTCGTTCCCTGGATAAATTCATATACTCCTCCGTCACAACCACTTATCTGACGACACATGCTATGTACATGGATACCGTTTTCCATTTCAAAATCAATACTGAAGTTATCGTATTGATCTCCTGTAATACGGCGCTGACGCGATCCGAATCCTAAGGCTGATTTTGGTTTCAGTCCTGTAAACCATGTCCATACGTCCAGATTATGTACGTGTTGTTCTACGATATGGTCGCCTGACAGCCAAATCCAGTTCACCCAGTTGCGGATCATCCATTCACATTCGTTCCAACCCGGTTGGCGGTCGCGGTGCCATAATTTACCTCCATTCCAGTATACGGCGCCACCGGTGATATCACCGATCATACCGTTCATAATCTGCTGATAAGATGCTACATAACTGCGTTGGTGATGGCGTTGCGTACCGGTAACTACGGCTAAGTTCTTGGCTTGAGCCTGCTTGGCTGTTGCTATTACCGAACGGTAGCCTACTGCGTCTACGAACAACGGTTTTTCCAAGAAGCAATGTTTACCTTTTTCGACGGCATATTGAAAATGCTGCGGACGGAAATACGGAGGCGTAGCCACGATGACTACATCTACACCGCTGTCGATGACCTGCTTGTAATTATCCAAACCGGTAAACCAGTTGTCCTGCGGGACATCAATATTGAATTTCTCCTTAATTCCCTTGGCGCAACTTTCAATCCTATCTCTATAGGTGTCGCCCAATGCTGTGATTGTTATTCCTTTGGCTGCTGCCAAGAAATTAAGCGCTGCTCCCGAACCACGTCCGCCGCATCCGATGACGCCGGCTTTTAGTTCCTTGCCGTCGGTTGCCAAATCGGGTAATTCAGGGACATAATATGTTCCCGCTTCTTTTAACGGCGTATATTTTACGGCGCCTGATTCACCTCCTGCACATGATGTGAGGATACTTCCGGTACCTACCATACCGGCTGCTCCGACTAATGCAGAGCTTTTCAAAAAACTTCTTCTACTAATGCTGTTTTCTTTCATGACAATTTTGTTTTAGAATGAATACTGTTATTTATTAATAATTGAATTATCCGGTTCGCAGACTAACCTGAAACCAATGCTGCGCACGTCGGAGTACCACCAAATACTCTTGGGTTGTTGCGGATCGGTTTTCAGCCAGTCTGTATGTTTAGTGTAACCGCGCGTAGCGCTTCGGACATCTGCCGCGTCGGACATATAGTCGCCTCCGCGCGTTACATATTCTTCTCCCTCTGTTACAAGTGGATCCGTTACGCTTGCTCCGGTTAGTGAGTATGCTTTCGGGTCGTATTTATCGGCGCAATATTCCATCACGTTGCCCAGCATATTTTTCAAACCGAAAGGATTGGCTCTGACGGCGTCAGGTTCCTGAGTACGGTTTTTGCTGTTGAATGAATATATTACATAACTGCTGATAACATCTGTTTTGGCTGCAACGAATTTACGCATAAAGCCCTCATTGGAAAAGTCTTTGGGTCGACCTTCAAAGAAATACGGCGTCTCTGACCCGCCGCGGACAGCATATTCCCATTCGGCTTCCGTCGGGAGGCGATATTTCTTTCCCGTACGCATCGACAACCACTGGCAGAATGTCTCTGCTGCATAATGTGTCATTGTGATGGCCGGCCTGTTGCCCAAGCCCCAGCCTTGTGCAGGGTCGCCGTAAGCCGGCGTAGGTCCTGAAACGGCGTCAATGTCGGGGTCAGTGTTATTGGCGTAAATCTGTTCGGGCGGTGTGCGTCCCTCGCTTTGTGTCTCGCTGATAAATGCCCAATACATGTCCCAAGTGGTCTCTACTTCGGCCATAAAGAACGGACTGACAGTCACTTCGCGCACAGGCGATTCATCAGGTTTATGAAAGTCTTCTTTCTCCGAACTACCCATCGCGAATGTCCCGCCCGGAATGGCTTTCATGCTGATACTAATTGGTGTGCCCGGTATTTGCTCGGTAAAGTCGGCAAATTCCGTCACCACGGCGGCCGTTTCAAAGATAGGGCCGGACAATGTTACAGTGCTTGTCGGAATACCCGTCATCTTACCGTGCACATAATTAGGATCATAATGTCCAACGCTCAGGTGACAACTGATACATTGAAGGTCTAATTTCGTTTCATTTTCCTCATAATAGAGGTGAGCGGAAATGCCGTCGTCGGCCAATCCTGCCGGAAAAAGATTCTGATGACATTCCTTGCACGATGCGTTCGGGATATATTTGACTGCATGTTCCAGCATTGATTTTGTTTCCCAATCGAAGTCGGCGCTGTCTTTTGTCAAGTAGCCCCATAAGTCTTTGATGCCGAGCTGTGCTTTGGCCAGGTAATGATTGACAGTCTGATTCTTAGGTGGCAAATGGCAATCGATGCAATGTACGGTCACTCCGCTTGCATTGTTCACATGCGATGACATTTTCCAGCTTGCTTCGGCGTGAGGATGCACATGACACATCATACACGACTCGTCAGTCGAGAAATAAACCGTCACCTGATAGAGTGATATAAAGCATATTACACCGATTAGAAAACCGAGCGTCAAGAGGATTGCTTTACCTTTTGGAGTTATTGAACTCTCTCGTTTTTTCTTTGTACGTTTCGTAAAGTCCATTCTAACTAATAATAGATGTCAAAATATTTGGGCATAAAAGTAGTATATTTTTTTAAGAAAAATCATATTTGTTGGTTTTTATTAACAAAAAAATTTATCTATACCTGATTTTTTTGGCATTTGCAAGGATACGACCTTATGTTTTTTATCTTTTTTATTCAATCCAGGACTGCCATTTTTGATTGCTATTCCACCCTGCTTCTACCATTGTTTCAATGAATTGCATGCCGCGTACACCATCATTTACATTGGGGAAGTCGAGCATGTTTGCAGTCGGTTGCTCGCCATCGCGCAAAGCCATTACCGTTTTTGTAAAATTACGGTAAATATTTGCAAAAGCTTCAAAAAACCCTTCGGGATGTCCTGCCGGTGTGCGCACATTCCACTGGGCAAAGTCACCTAAAAACGTATTGCTGCCTATGTCTATGATTTCTCTCGGACGGTTGCCCCATTTCAGGACGAGATAGTTTGGATCTTGCTGACGCCATTCCATTCCTCCCTTGTCTCCATACACCCTGATATTTACGTTATTAGCCTCACCAATAGCTATTTGCGAAGCTGTAAGCACGCCTTTCAGGCCGCCGTCGTAATGCAGGAAAGCTGCGCCGTCGTCGTCAATCGGACGTCCCGGTACGAATGTATTTAGTTCGGCGCATAGCTCGACAACTTTCTGTCCGGTCACATATTCGCTTAAATGCCAGGCATGTGTACCTATGTCACCTATACATCCGGCTTTCCCTGATTGTTTGGGGTCGGTGCGCCATCCGGCATTGTTGCCGCCCAACAATTCGATGCGCTCGGCCAGCCATCCCTGCGGATATTCCACATATAGACGGCGCAATGTACCTATATCACCGCGTGCAATCCGCGCTTTCATCTCTTTTACAGCAGGATAGCCTGTATAGACATGAGTCAGGGCAAGTACAAGTCCTGTTTCTTCCACTTTTTGTCGCAGTTGCTTGGCCTCGTCGAGCGAAAAAGTCATCGGTTTGTCTAATACGACGTGAATACCCGCCTCCAATGCCATCATGGCAGGTTTAAAATGAAAGTGATTTGGCGTAACGATTGTTACAAAATCCATTCTCTCTCCTTTAGGAAGCAAAGCCTCCTGTTGAAACATTTCTTCGTAGGTAGCATAGATGCGATTGTCCGGAAGATGAAAAGAACGGCCTGAACTGAGCGAAATTTGAGGATCGATGCTGAAGCAGCCGCAAACCAACTCTATATCGTTCTCCATCAATGCCGCACGTCGATGGATGGCACCAATAAAAGCATCGCTGCCACCGCCAACCATGCCCATACGTAATTTTTTCCCCATAGCTAAAAACTTTTTTTAATGAATATTCTATAAAATGCGGCTAAAATACAGCTTTTTTTTAAAATAGCAAAAAAAATGAATTTATTTTTTATTTTTTTGCTTGATAAATGAAAAAAGACCTACATTTGTGACTTCAACAAAAATACATTACATTAATATATTATGCAAATTGGAAAATTTTCTTTCGGAACAGGCGATCGTTTTGCGCATCAGGGCGAATCGCAATTGAAGGCATTGATGCAGGCAAGCCGCGAGTTGGGAATGGATATCGTGCCGGTATGGAACAAGTCGAATCGCGAACATGTGATCGTTCATTCTTCGCCGGCCGAAACACGCCGCGAAGCCGATGCCGCCGTGAATGCGCTGGGCTATGCAGGGGCCTATTTTGTGGATGCCGACCATATCAACCTGACCAATGTGGACAAGTTTGTGGAGGCATCCGACTTCTTTACGCTCGATGTGGCCGACTATATCGGCAAAAAAGCCGCTCAGGCCTCTATTGACGCATTTGTGGCTGATAATCTGAAATATACCGGGAAGCTAAGCATACCGGGTATCGACAAACCATTTGAGGTGACGCACGACTTGCTGACGGCCATCGCCGAAAAATTTTTATACGCCGTGCAGGAGGCCGGCAATATTTACCGGCATATCGAAAGCGCCAAAGGAGCAGGCAACTTCGTCGCCGAGGTGTCGATGGACGAAGTGAGCGAAGCGCAGTCGCCGGTCGAGATGTTTTTTATCCTGAGCGCCATAGCCCGTGAAAAAATCCCGGCACAGACGATTGCGCCCAAATTCACGGGACGTTTCAATAAAGGAGTTGATTACGTGGGAGATATCGCTCAATTCACGCAAGAATTTGAAGCCGATCTGCTGGTGATCGATTTTGCTATCCGACAATTCGGACTGCCTGATAATCTGAAACTAAGCGTTCATTCCGGCAGCGACAAGTTTTCCATCTATCCCGTTATCGGCAAGTTGCTACGGCAATATGACAAAGGCGTCCATGTCAAAACGGCCGGCACGACGTGGCTCGAAGAGGTGATCGGCCTTGCCATGTCGGCCGACGAAGAAGCCATAGACCTGGCTAAAGCCATCTACTCAGGCGCTTACGGCCGCTTCGACGAGCTATGCGGCCCTTACGCGTCCGTCATCGACATTGACCGCTCGCAACTGCCCACGCCTAAATCAGTGGAACGCTGGACTGGCGAAAAATTTGCAAACACATTGCGCCACGTGCCCGGCCATCCCGACTTTAACCCTCACTTCCGCCAACTGATCCACGTCGGCTACAAAGTCGCCGCCGAATACGGTACGGAATTTACGGATACACTGAAAAAGCATCAAGCCATCATCGGCCAACAGGTGTTTGAGAATCTTTATAACAGGCATATTCTGCGGATGTTTGGGGAGAAATAAAATTAACTCATCAAATTTCAAATAAACATATTTTATGCAACATGTTTTATGTTGCATATTTTATGTTTATTTTTTTACATGTTTTATGTTGGATATTTCTTAATTCTTTTTATCTTTGCGGCGTGAATTTAAAATGCAGATAAAATGAAGAAAGAGAAATCGAACAATCCGTTTTTTGTATCAAGATACGGTGGTCCTGAGTACTTTTGTGACAGGGAAGCAGAAACCGAAAAGATTATTTCGGCATTACGCAATGATCGAAATATTTCATTGATCAGTCCACGTCGTTTCGGTAAAACAGGACTTATTCATCATGTTTTTCATCGATTGAAAGAAGAAAATAATGATGTTTTTTGCTTCTATTGTGATATTTTTGCCACACAAAATCTGCACGAATTTGTGCAGTTTTTTGGGAAAACCGTCGTAGGAAGGATGGATTCATACGCAAAAAAAACAATAAAGAGCATTTCCGGCTTTTTTAAAACGTTTCGTCCTGTCTTTTCGCTTGACTCAATGACCGGAGCTCCGGAAATATCTTTTGATCTCAGACCGGAAGAGGCGGAAACAGGTTTGCAGGAAATATTCAACTATTTGGAAAAGAGCGATAAACCATGTTATATTGCTATTGACGAATTTCAGCAGATAACTGAATATCCTGAAAAAGGGATTGAAGCCCTGTTGCGTTCGTATGTGCAACTATCACATAATGTGAACTTTATTTTCTCAGGCAGTAAAAAACATTTAATGGATGCGATGTTTTCAGCTGCTAATCGTCCGTTTTACCAGAGTACGCAGAAAATAAATCTACGTGAAATCCCTCAGGATCAGTATTTTGCCTTTGCGCAACACCATTTTGCCAACAACGGTAAAACGCTGGCACAACAGCTTTTTGAGACAATTTATCATCTGGTATCAGGCCATACATGGTATATTCAAATGATATTAAATCAGTTATACTCTCTTACAAAAAAAACATATTCCGAAAATGATTTGAATAATATCGTGAACGGCGTGCTGGAAGAAGAAAATGCTACATATAAAACGTACTGTGAACTGTTGACTAAAGGACAGTTACGTACACTGATAGCAATAGCGAAAGAGCGAAAAACAACGATACCTGCATCACTCGATTTCTTAAAAAAACACAATCTTTCAGCAGTCAGCAGCGTAAAATTAGCTACTAAGTCACTTATTGACAAATCATTAATATTTAAAGATGAAACCGGCAACTACGCCGTCTACGACCGCTTTTTTGCAATATGGCTTACAAACGGAATCACTTATTGATCCCGCAACATTTTAATCACCTCATCCACATAAAAATACACATCCGTATCCAGATGGCCGAGGCCTAACGGTCTCGGGTCGCCTGATTTTCCCAGCCTGACAATCACCAGGTTTTCAGCGGGGATGAAGATAATGCGCTGTCCGAGATGTCCCAGCAATGCGTAGATCGCCGGTTGGTGAATGTCGTCCATCCAAAGCGAATAGGCATATTCGCGTGGCTGGCCGGGCAGGAAAGCAGTTTCTTCAGGCGTCATCATCCGTTCCACAAACACAGAATCCAATAGCTGACGCCCGTTCCAGTTGCCTTTTTGCAACAGCAACTGCCCTATCTTTGCAAAATCACGGACGTTGCTGTTGATACAGCAAAACGCTTTCTCCAGCCCGCCGCTCAACGACCACAATGCATCGCGCTCCATCCCCAGCGGTTGCCAAAACTCTTCGGACAGATAGTCTGCCGGATTTTTCCCGATCGCCCGTTTGAGGATGATGGCAAGTAGCTGTGTATCAGCAGAACAATATCTGAAAAGTCCTCCCGGCCGGGCCGTGAACTTCCTTTTCAGCAGCATCCGTTCGACATCGTCTCCGTAATAAGATTCGGTAGTAGGATTCAAGGGCGTATGATAATCTTCCGTCCAGTCCAGCCCCGACCGCATGGACATCAAATGCCCTATCGTACAGAGCCTTCCCAGCGAATCGCCCAGAAATTCGGGGAGAAAATCGGTGATGGGCTGGTCGAGATTTTTGATAAATCCCTGCTCGATGGCCTTGCCTATAAGCATCGAAGTGACCGTTTTGGCCATTGAGAACGAGTTCGTCATGCTTTGCGCCGAGTAGCCGTCCCAATATTCTTCGTAGAGCAACTGCCCGTCTTTAAACACGGCAAAGCCTATAGAGCGGTAATCCTCAAGCTCTTTGCGGAGTCTTTCCGTCAGCTGCACGCGATTAAACAGCTCGTGCTGCGGCCAAAACTGAGGTGTTCCGGCCTTGACTTCGCGGTTTTGAAAATACGTGTGGTCATCGATATTGGCCGTCGTGAATCCCTTCAGATAGGTCGACCGGATGGCTTTGATGATATATCCGTTGCCGGTGACATACAGTCCGGCGACTAACAATAGCAGGATTGTCATGAGTATCAATATGATACGAAACAGAAGTTTACCGACTTTTTTCATTGCGTTTTTATTAAGTATACAATTACCGGAAAAATATTTCCCCGAAATGCGCAGGACAGTGATAATCAGGCTTCGGCAGACCGATTGGACTCCAAGTCACATAATGCGGATTTTCGGTGCCGTCCGCACATTTGTAGAAATTCCCGTATATCTTTTCAGGCAGGTTACCGGCATCCAGCCCCATCAATTCAAATGGAATGGCAACAGTCAATTCCCAGGAATAAAGGCCATTAATCTCCTCAAATGCCATGCGTTGCAAGGTCGTGTAACGGCGTATGCGCTGAAATTCGCCGGAAGTCAGCGGAGTGCCTGTTTCACGCGATTGCCGACGGCACGAGTGGCAAGTCCCAATGCAATTGAACTCAAAATTGATATAGTCCATCTCACCGGCCTTGCGCATAAAAAACTCGACGCAACTGTCCTCATGGACAAAGTCACCGTCCGTATCAGCCACAGCCCGAATGGATAATCCCTTGACAAAGTAGCGGATATACAAATCGGACTTCCCCCGCGCAATATCAAATGCCACTATCGGTTTGTAAGGAAAAGATTCTTTCCAGTTCAGGACTTCAATACTTTCGCGTGAAGCATTCAGCTCCATAAGAGTCGATGTTTCAGACAGTTCGCACTCATCCAGCGATGGCACGAAAGGCACTTTCAGCGTTTTCATCTCATTCACATATTTTTTTTGCAAAAATAGATAATATTTTGAGAATGGCAAAATTTGTCTATTCTTCGAATTTGCACGCACCGGTTCTCCCGTCATCTCCCTGTAAGAATGGCTGCAAAGAGATTTTCCCATACTGTTTCAACCGGTCATGATCGAAAAAAGTTTTGGTTTCCTTAAATTTTGACTACCTTTGTACCCGAATTTTATATTAAACGGAATGTATATATAAAGGTTATGGAATACGCATTCAGAGACATCGAGAAGAAGTGGCAGGAATACTGGAAGAATAATCATGTTTACCGGGTCAGCGAAGACGCCGGCAAGCCGAAATATTACGTGTTGGACATGTTCCCGTATCCTTCCGGGGCAGGGCTTCATGTAGGACATCCGCTGGGATATATCGCTTCCGATATTTATTCGCGCTACAAACGGCTGTCGGGTTATAACGTGCTTCACCCGATGGGCTACGATGCGTATGGTTTGCCGGCCGAACAGTATGCGATCCAAACAGGTCAGCATCCGGCGATTACGACCGAAAACAATATCAACCGATACAGGGAGCAGATGGATAAAATCGGATTTTCCTACGACTGGAGCCGCGAGGTACGCACCTGTGATTCAAAATATTACAAATGGACGCAATGGGCATTTATTCAAATGTTCAATTCGTACTATTGCTACGGCAAACAGCAGGCCCGCCCGATTGACGGATTAATCAGGATTTTCGAGACGCAAGGCACAGAGGGACTGAATATTGCATGCACCGAAGAATTGGAATTTTCTGCTTCCGAATGGAAAGCGAAAAGCGACAGGGAAAAACAGGAAATCCTTATGAATTACCGGATTGCCTACTTAGCCGATTCGATGGTCAACTGGTGTCCCGCACTTGGCACGGTGCTGGCCAACGACGAAGTGAGCGAAGGCATCTCCATCCGCGGCGGCCATCCCGTGGAGCAAAAGCTGATGCGGCAATGGAGCCTGCGCATCTCGGCCTACGCTCAACGATTATTAAATGGCTTGGAAACAATCGATTGGACGGACTCGCTGAAAGAGACGCAACGCAACTGGATCGGCAGAAGCGAAGGTGCAGAAATAAGATTTCACCTCACCCCTGACCCCTCTCCGAAAGAGAGGGGGAAAGAGGGATATAAATATATGACGACTAATAAGTTGGATTGGAATGCGAATATTGATAATGCAAGGAGGATGCGAAAAGCGCAGACTGATGCAGAAAATATTTTATGGAACAATTTAAAAAATAGAAGTATAAATGGATTAAAATTCAGGCGACAACATTTAATTGATCAGTTTATTGTTGATTTCGTCTGCCTTGAAAAAAAGATTGTAATAGAAATTGATGGTGAATATCATAATTCGCCTGAACAGCAGGAATATGATAAAAATCGCTCACAATATCTGAATGACAATGGATTTCAAGTCATCCGCTTCACCAACAATGAAATATTCTTTGATTTAGAAAATGTAATCAAAAAAATAACCTCCACCGCCCTCTCCCCTCTCTCTCGGAGAGGGGCCGGGGGTGAGGTGTTAATCTTCACCACCCGCCCCGACACCATCTTCGGCGTCACCTTCATGGTCTTGGCCCCCGAAAGCGATCTTGTTCAGCAACTTACAACCCCCGCCCAGTCATCCGCCGTCCATGACTACCTCCTCCAAACAAAAAAACGTACCGAGCGCGAACGCATTGCCGACCGCAAGATCACCGGCGTCTTCTCCGGCTCTTACGCCGTGAATCCCGTAAGCGGTGCAACCATACCTATATGGATAGCCGACTATGTATTAGCAGGTTACGGCACAGGCGCCATCATGGCAGTACCGGGGCACGATAGCCGCGACTATGCTTTTGCCCGTCACTTCGACCTGCCGATCATCCCCCTGATCGAAGGAGCCGATATCAGCGAAGAGAGTTACGACGCCAAGGACGGCATCATGATGAACTCCGGTTTTCTGAACGGATTGACTGTCAAGGAAGCCATCAAAAAGGCAAATGAATATATCGCGGATAACGGATTAGGCAGAATCAAAGTCAATTACCGCCTGCGCGACGCCATATTCAGCCGTCAACGCTACTGGGGCGAGCCGTTCCCCATCTATTACGATAAAGACGCTATGCCACAACCGATTCCCGAAGACAGACTGCCGCTCGAACTGCCTGCCGTCGACAGATTTTTGCCGACCGAAACAGGTGCTCCGCCACTGGGGAATGCCTCCAAATGGGCGTGGGATACAGCTAATAACCAGGTGGTTGACACTTCATCCATTGATAATCAAACCATCTTCCCGCTGGAATTATGCACCATGCCCGGATTCGCCGGTTCATCTGCCTATTACCTTCATTATATGGACCCTAACAGCGTCGACGCACTCGTCTCGCCAAAAGCCTGTGCCTACTGGCGCAACGTGGATTTATATATCGGAGGCACCGAACATGCCACCGGACACTTGATCTACAGCCGTTTCTGGAATAAATTCCTGTACGACACCGGCATTTCGTGCGAAGAAGAGCCGTTCAAAAAACTGATAAACCAGGGGATGATTCAGGGGCGCAGCAATTTTGTGTATCGCGTTCAAAATACAAATACCTTCGTGTCTCTCAACCTGAAAGAGCAATACGAAGTGACCCCTTTGCATGTCGACGTCAATCTTGTAAGTAATGACGTGCTGGATATCAACGCTTTCAAACGCTGGAACCCGGAATATGCGACGGCTGAATTTATCCTTGAAGACGGGAAATATATTTGCGGATGGGCTGTCGAGAAGATGTCGAAGTCGATGTACAATGTTGTCAATCCCGATATGATAGTCGAAAAATACGGTGCCGACACGTTGCGGCTGTACGAGATGTTTCTCGGTCCGCTGGAACAGTCCAAGCCGTGGGATACCAACGGGATAGACGGTGTGCACCGCTTCCTGAAACGGCTGTGGGCATTATTCTACGGCAATAGCGATACGCTGCAAGTGACTGATGACGAGCCTACTGCCGCCGAATTAAAATCACTGCACAAACTGATTAAAAAGATAACGTACGATATTGAACATTTCTCGTTCAACACCTCGGTCAGCGCTTTTATGATATGTATCAACGAGTTAGGCAGCCTCAAATGCAGCAAGCGCGCCGTTCTTCAGCCTTTAGCGATTCTCCTCTCGCCATTTGCACCTCACCTGGCAGAAGAATTATGGCATTTACTTGGCTGCAATACAACTGTTTGCGACGCTAAATGGCCTGAATGGAATGAAGAATTTCTGCATGAAGACATGGTGACGTATGTCATCTCCTTTAACGGAAAGGCGCGATTCAACATAGACCTTCCGGCAGATATATCAGCCGAGGATGCCGAAAAGGCAGCACTCGCCAATCCTCATTCCGCCAAATGGTTATCCGACAAAACCCCTAAAAAGGTGATAGTCGTCCCCGGAAAAATCGTAAATATTGTCGTATGAACGGTCGAGGTTCAATGTTCCGCCGATTCGTCATTCCGCACTTGATGCGGAATCCCCGGTTCGTATTAATTCGTGTTCATTCGTGTAATTCGTGGCAAAAATAATTCGTGGCAAAAATAATCCGTGGCTAAAGCAACTATTAACAACAAACTGACTAACGACCTCTCAAACATGAAGAAGTCGCTCAACCGCATCTACCATCCTTTTCGCGATTATATTTTTATCGTGATCGGGACGTTACTGTATGGCTTTGGTTTTAACGGTTTTATCCTGTCCAACGAGATTGTGCCCGGCGGCTTGACAGGCCTTTGCTCCATCCTGTTTTTTACGACACATATCCCTGTTTCCATTTCGTTTACAACCGTAAATATACTGTTGCTGTTTGCCGCCTATAAGGTGCTGGGTATCAAGTTTATGCTTAACTCCATCTTTGGGATTGCTTCGCTGGCGCTGTCACTGATGTTTTTCGAGTGGCTACTTGGCAATAAGCCTGTTATCGAAGGTGAGCCATTCATGTCTATCGTGATTGGCGGCGTGCTGTGTGGCACGGGGATCGGGATCGTTTTTTCGGCCAACGGCAGTACGGGCGGCACGGATATCATTGGCGCCGTAATCAATAAATACAAGGATGTGTCGATAGGCAGAACGCTGTTTTTCTGCGACTTCCTGATCATCGGCTCGTCGTTCTTCATTTTCCACAGCATCGACAAGGTGGTCTTCGGCCTGGTCGAGATGGCCATCAACAACTACGTGCTCGACAGAGTGCTGTATTCCAACAACCAATCCATCCAGTTCCTCATTTTTTCCAAACAATACGAAGAAATCTCCGCCCGCATCCTCAGCGACCTCAACCGCGGTTGTACACTGCTTGAGGGGATGGGAGGCTATTCCAAAGAGCCTATCAAGGCGATTATCCTGCTTGCCAAAAGTCGCGAAAGCGTCACCATCTTCCGCCTGATAAAATCCGTTGATCCTCATGCGTTTATCACGCAAAGTACGGTGCGTGGCGTCTACGGGGAAGGGTTTGAGCAGATAAAGGTATGATGTTCAAGGATCAAACGTCAACTTCTCATCCTTGCGATACGCCGTTGCCGTAAAAAGCGCGATGAGTTCATCCGCCTCGTTCGTTACTCGTACTTCAAAGGTAGCCAGCCGTTTATGGAGATTACACATTTTTGCGTCTGCAAAAAGTACGCCGCTATCGACAGACTTAAAAAACCGGATACTCGTTTCAATAGATACCGCCCACTTTCCCAATGAATTGGCAGCCACAGCAAAAGTAAAATCCGCCAGCGTGAAAATGGCACCACCCTGCACTACATTCCCCGCATTGAGATGAATATCACGCACTTCCATGCGTGCTTTAGCATGCCCTTCTTCCGTCGACATCAATTCAACGCCTGATAATGAGGCATATTTGTCTGTTTTAAAAAATTCCTGAATCGTCATTATGTCAAAATTTCGTGTAAAAGTACTACTATTTGACGCAACTGCAAGTGTTGTACGACATAATTTAGGCAGACGACTTTTCTTCCGAACGACACATCCCTACGGGATGACTCTTGTGCAACATTGAGTATAAACATAAAATAAAATACGACTCACGCCGTTATTTAATTTAACGGCCTCATTGCCCTAATGAATAGAACTGTTTCCGATGAACAATAAACTTGTATTTGCAACAAATAACAAACATAAACTCAGAGAAGTAAAGGATATCGTATCCGGTAATTTTCAAATCGTCAGCCTTGCTGACATTCACTGCGAAGAAGATATTCCGGAAACAGCTGATACGCTTGAAGGAAATGCCTTATTGAAAGCCGATTATGTCAAGGAGCAATACGGTTATGACTGTTTTGCGGATGATACGGGCTTGGAGGTGGAAGCGTTGAATGGCGCGCCAGGTGTCTATTCGGCACGTTACGCAGGGACAGCGCATGACAGTCAAGCCAATATGATGAAACTGCTGCATCAGATGCATGGACAAACGAACAGGAAAGCCCGTTTCAGAACGGTCATTGCTTTGATAATGAACGATACAACGCACTTATTCGAAGGAATCATAGAAGGACAAATTACCGAATCGCCCCGTGGTGACAAAGGATTTGGTTATGACCCTGTTTTTGTGCCGGATGGATTTACGGAAACATTTGCAGAATTGGGAGACGCAATCAAAAACACTGTCAGTCACCGCGCTAAAGCCGTCCACGCATTGGCGAAATTCCTTACAACCCTTTGCCTGTTGTTAGCCGTGATCGCCATTAATGCCCAGAAAGTCGGCGAATGGCGCACATACCTGGCAAGTTACAACACGACGGCTGTCGCTGAAGCAAATAACATGGTTTTCGGAATGGCCGACGGTTCTTTATATAGTTACGGAAAAGACGATAACCGCGTCACTTTCTACTCGCGCCTAACCGGACTGAGCGAAAACGATATCAAACTAATTGGCTATAATCCGGCAGTCAAGATGCTGCTGATAGCGTATACTAACGGGAATATCGATCTGATGGGCGAAGATGGAATTTACAATCTGCCGTTCTTGAAGAATGCCGGAAATATTGCCGATAAAGAACCGCTCGATGTATATTTCAATAACGAAAGAGCCTATCTGTCATGCCGTTTCGGTATAGTAGTCATCCAAATGGATAAAAGAGAAGTGGCTGAGACATATCGTTTCAATCAACCTGCTTATTCGGTTTGTATAATGGGAGAGACTATTTATGCATCCACAGATGAAGGACTTAGAAGAGGCAATTTGCGTGATAATCTTTTAGATAACAACAACTGGAGCCTTGTCTCGCTCAATTCACCCGATGTAAATGTAAAGAATATTCGCCAACTTGCGCTTTTCCAGGATAGGCTGTGCTTTCGCGTTGATGGCGGCGGCGTGTTTTACTTGGAAACCGACGGAACCGTAAAAACTATAATCAAGCATACCGGCCTGACAGGCATGGTATTACTGCCAGGCTATTTAGCCGCTCATACAGCCTCGACACTTTATCTTTTCAATACACTTAATCGCTATGAATCAGTAAATGTGGGCGTTATAAGCAATGTTTCGGCATTAACAAATAATGCCGATTTCTGGATTGCCGGAGGCATCAACGGGATCATCGGAATCAAGCGAAAAGCTGAAAATCAATTTGAAACGGCCGTATCTGGGCTAAATATAGATGGACCTAAGCGCAACTTAACTGCTTCCCTGACGTTGCACGGAGAGAAATTATTGATTACGGGAGGAGGATTTGTATTTGACCGGTTTAATAATCCCGGCACCTTGATGACTTACGAAAATGGCATCTGGACAAATTTTGATGAGAATCAGATTATTCCGAAAATCGGTTATGGCATCAGGGATTTCACATCGGTGGCCGTAGACCCCGATGACGATACTCATTATTTCGTATCATCATTCGGGGAAGGCATTTTTGAAGTAAAAGACAATCAATTTATTACGCTCCACAATCACTTAAATAGCGCTTTACAAAGCGTTTTGCCAAACCAGTCTATCTCCGACCGTTATGTCAGGGTTTGCTATGTTGCCTTCGATAAGGACAAAAACCTATGGGCTACCAACCGCGCCGGACGCAATGTGATGGTGGTACGAACGCCTGACGGACAATGGGCTGCACTCACTTACCCCGGGCTAATCGAATCAAGCATAGTCGATAAAATACTCTTCACTTCCACCAATATGAAATGGTTGAATGTGCCGCATGCAACAGGTATAAACGGCGGAATCTTAGTCGTTGACGATAATGGCACTCCAACCGATAACTCTGACGATCAATCATTTTACTACGACAACTTACGGACGGCAGGCACCAATAATATACATGGCACTAAATTTTATTGCATCGTAGAAGACCTGACAGGGAAGATATGGATTGGCTCCAACAGTGGACCAATTATTTGTCAATCACCAAATAATATTGACAATCTGCTATTTACGCATATAATTCGCGAAGATGACAATTTCGTGCCTTATTATTTCTTAGACGGTGAACAAATAAATACCATAGCCGTAGACGGCGGAAACAGGAAATGGATTGGCACAGCAGGATCGGGTCTTTTCTTAGTCAGTCCCGAAGGCGACAGGACGATTCTGCATTTCGACATGAACAACTCGCCATTGTATTCTAATAATATTCAGAGTATTGTAATAGACAGCAATACAGGTGAAGTATTTATCGGGACTGATAAGGGACTGATTTCTTATCAGGGCGACGCCACCGAACCGTCCGCAGATTATTCCGACGTATATGCCTACCCAAATCCTGTGCGCCCTGAAATAGATGACCGCGTGGTTATCACCGGCCTGATGAGCAACTCGAACGTAAAAATCACCGATTTATCAGGCAACTTGATCCATCAAGGCACATCAGCAGGCGGACAATTCGTATGGAATTGCCGCACACGCACCGGCTCACGCGTTGCCACAGGCATTTACTTAGTCCTCTCCTCCACCCCGCAAGCCGCCGAAAGCGTCGTGACGAAAATCGCGGTGGTGCATTAGAACGGATTGACCTTAAAAACAAACTCCATCCACAGCCAATAGCGGAAAGCTTTTCCTAAAAGCATTGAAATAGCTGTGATCCAAATATTTGCTCTGAGAAATCCTAAGGCAACGATTATGAAATCGCCGATGACGGGCAGAAAAGCGAAAAATCCAATCCATGCGCCCTTGCCATCCAGCCAGCGTTGAACTTTCAAAAGACGGTCTACATTCATTTTCAGGTATTTCCTGACCCATTCGATTTTTCCGGTCATTCCTATCCAGTAACATGTCATGCCGCCCAAAAAGTTGCCGAGAGTAGCCGCAATCATTGTAGGCCAATAAGATGCACCGGCCAGTAAAACACCGGCTAACACTAATTCGGAGCTAAACGGCAGAACAGTCGCAGCCAAAAAGGATGCTATAAAAACTCCGACATAACCGTAATCAATCAAAAACTCCATGGACGCAGTAACAAAGAAACTACCATCAATGCCATCAAAAAATAATATGACAGGAAAGCAGTGGAGCCATATTTCTCGGAAAAATATTTTGACGCGACAATCGAAACCGGCAGAAAGAATACAGCCAAAAACTCAATATAATGAGGCGCATAAAGCAAAGACAAAATAAATGCAACAAATCCGAACAAAAACAGAAATGTCAAAAATTGGCGCGTCCGTATTGTCCTTTCTGCATCTTCCATAGAAATATGGACGGAGAGAAAAAGCATCAACAGGAAAAATAAGACAAGTGTAGACCAGTCTGTTATCCATGATATATTGGTGAAGAGGAAATGAAAATCCATCAAACAGTCCGCAAGATTTGTCAGCAATGCAAAATCATGTCTAAATAAACACCATCCCAACACAAACATAAAGAAAGTCAGCAAACTAAGCAATGCGGCTCCTAACGTGCGGGCATTTAATATACGGAAAAGATACATACCTACGATAAAAACAGGAATAAACCAAAGAGCATAAGGCCATACTAAACTACCTAAACATATATAAAACACCATATTAAAGATACGACCAATGGCCGTAAGCTGTTGGTAGGAGCCAAACAATTCGAACATGGCAATGATCATCAAAGGTAAAGCAAAAGTAACGGGATGTATTGGATATAAGCCTGTTATAACACTGTTTAACAGTAAGAAGATAAGAAAAGGCAGTTTTGTCTTACCCGGTATTATCATAAAAAGAAAATTAAAACGCTGTATTAAGGCAGCAGACAATAATATCAATATAAATCCTGTCAAATAGGGAGTTAGGTCGCCTGATATCCATCTTATACCTATATCCCATAAAAGCGTAGTACATCCGTCAAGTCTGACAGGCAATCCGATCCTGTTGTTATATGCGAATAACCAACATCCGGCACTTACAAGCAACGTGATGATTATTGTCGGCAACCCTGATGTATTTTGCCACTTCTTTTTGTTATATGAATCGTATCTTCTGTTCATATTTTAATCGTACAAGGGGATTCCGCATCAAGTGCGGAATGACGGGTCGGAGGAATTTAAAGTTTTAATTCGTGTCAATTCGTGAAATTCGTGGACTAAATCTTTGAATCTTATCTCCCTATATCCCTTCGATAATACTTGCCTTCAAATTCGATTGTCTGCGCAGTCGAATAAGCTTTTCGCAATGCCTCTTCCTTGGTGTCGCCATAAGCGCTGACCGACAATACCCGACCGCCCGACGTGACGATTTGTCCGTCTTTTACGGCTGTACCTGCGTGAAACACAATCGCATCTGCGTTTTTATCTAAATTTGAAATCACTTTCCCTCTCTCGTAGGATTCGGGATAACCTCCACTGACAAGCATCACCGTGACGGCCATGCGCGGGTCCTCGGTCAACTCACTGCGTGAGAGGCTTCCGGTTGCGATACCCTCCAGCAAATCAACAATATCGCTCTTAATACGAAGCATCACGACTTCCGTTTCAGGGTCACCCATCCGGCAATTGTATTCTATAACGTATGGCTCGCCAGCGACATTGATAAGACCTAAAAATATAAAACCCTTATAATCAATATTTTCATCTTTAAGTCCCTCAATGGTACGACGAATAATACGTTCTTCCACCTTATCCATAAATACCTGATCTGCAAACGGTACGGGCGAAATGGCGCCCATGCCTCCCGTATTCAATCCCGTATCACCTTCGCCGATGCGCTTATAATCTTTGGCAACCGGTAAAATCTTATAATCAGCGCCATCGGTTACGACGAAAACGGAACATTCCACTCCGGCCAGAAATTCCTCGATAACGACCGTTTTGCCGGCGTCGCCAAACATCCCTTGCAACATATTGTGCAGTTTGATTATGGCTTCATCCTGATTGTCAATGATCAGGACGCCTTTGCCACCGGCTAATCCGTCTGCTTTCAAGACGTAAGGAGGCGTTAGCGAGTCAAGAAACGACAGTCCTTCATGAAGATTGCCGGCAGTGACGCTAAAATAACGTGCCGTCGGAATCTGATGACGCATCATAAAGGCTTTGGCAAAATCCTTGCTTCCTTCCAGCTTCGCGCCTGCACGGCTCGGGCCAATAACGGGGATGGCAGTCAACGCAGGGTCATCGCGGAAGAAATCATAAATCCCCTTTACTAAAGGCTCTTCTGGACCGACCACCACCATATTTATACTTTGTGCCAGCACAAATTCTTTAATACGCTGAAAATCATTCACGCCGATATTTACATTTTCCCCGACTGCGGACGTTCCCGCATTGCCGGGAGCGATATACAGTTTTACGATTTTCGGGCTCTGAGCGATTTTCCAGGCCATGGCATGTTCACGTCCTCCTGAACCTAACAGTAATATATTCATCGTCTTATCTATTATATATGCTATTCAATGTTGCCTCAAAACCCCGCAGGGATTACCGCTCGGTAGAAATATTGGCCTGTCATTGGTCGCATTCCGTACGGAATGCGTCCTGAACGCGATTCGCCTATCTACCGAGCGATGCAATCCTGACGGATTGCCTGATTTGGCATTGCATTGCGTATTCATTTTGATTTATTAT
>JAITMM010000084.1 GCA_031277335.1 Tannerella sp.
CCGCGCGCGCTCTCGCCCCCGCCTCCCCCGGCGGCGCCCCCCCGCCCCCCCCCCCCCCCCAAACGCTGTGACAATCATAGCAATAAAGCTCTTGGCCATGAAAGAAGTGCAATTTGAGATGTAGAAAAAATTACGCATGTTACCTCTTGAAATATCGTGCAAATATAATGATTATTTCACATTACACAATAGTTTTTAAGAAAAAAATTACGGGTGTACTTCTGAACTTTCAGGATAACCGGGTATAACTGCTATTTTAATTGATGAATACGGATGATGGATGCGGAATGAAAGCAATCGAACTGCAAAATCATGTAAAAAGTCTGCCATGGGTAGGGTGTTTCAAATGGAGTTCGTATCTTTGCACCCTTAAACTACGGGATATTATTAAATGTATTTGAGCGAAGAAGATATATTAAAGCGTTTAGATTTACCTGTATTTCATGTTGTTGCAGATGCGGCGGATGAATTGGGACTGGAGGCATATGTGATTGGAGGGTATGTGCGGGATATATTTCTGCACCGTCCCTCCAATGATATGGATATCGTCACGACGGGGAGCGGGATTGAACTTGCGAAAGCGGTGGCGAAGAAGCTTGGTCGGAAAGCGCATCTCTCTGTTTTTAAGAATTTTGGCACGGCACAGGTGCGTTTCGGGGAGTTTGAACTCGAATTTGTCGGCGCCCGCAAGGAGTCGTATCAACGCGACAGCCGCAAACCCATCGTCGAAGACGGCACGCTCGAAGACGACCAGAACCGACGCGACTTCACTATCAACACGCTGGCACTCTGCCTGAACAAAGCGCGCCGGGGCGAACTTATCGACCCGTTCGACGGCTTGAGCGACCTGGAAAACCTGCGCATCGTCACGCCCCTCGACCCCGACATCACCTTCAGCGACGACCCGCTGCGGATGATGCGCGCCATCCGTTTTGCCACCCAGTTAGGTTTCTTTATCGACCCCGATACATTCGATGCCATTGTCCGCAACCGTCAGCGTATCGAGATTATCTCCGGCGAGCGGATTGCCGACGAACTGAATAAAATCATCCTCTCCCCAAAACCGTCCATCGGATTTGAATTGCTTGAGCTATGCGGCTTGTTATCAATCATTTTCCCCGAATTATGTGCCCTAAAAGGCGTTGAGACAAAAGAAGGCATCGGACATAAGGAGAATTTCTCGCACACACTGATGGTGCTCGACCGCATCAGCCGCACGACCGACAACCTATGGCTGCGCTGGAGCGCCATCCTGCACGACATCGCTAAGCCTGTCACCAAACGGTTCGACAATCGTCTGGGCTGGACGTTTCATAATCACAACTTTATCGGCGAGCGGATGATCCCCGGCCTCTTTCGCCGAATGAAACTGCCGATGAACGAGAAGATGCGCTACGTGCAAAAGATGGTCAACCTGCACATGCGCCCCATCGCGCTCGTGGACGAGGAAGTGACCGACTCGGCCGTCCGCAGACTTCTCTTTGACGCCGGCGACGACATCGACGACCTGATGACGCTCTGCGAAGCCGATATCACGAGCAAGAATCCCGAAAAGGTGCGCAAGTATCTGAATAACTTCCAGCTGGTCCGCGAAAAGTTAGTCCAGATAGAAGCAAAAGACAGCATCCGCAACTTCCAGCCGCCTATCTCCGGCGAAGAAATCATGGCAACATTCGGCCTGCCCCCTTCGCGCCCTGTCGGCGTCATCAAGGAAGCCATTAAAAATGCCATCCTTGACGGGGTGATTTCCAACGAATATGAGGCGGCTCGAGACTTTATGTTCAGAAAAGCGGGGGAGATGGGGATTCCTCCGTTATAGAATCTATATCCCTGTCCTTTTTATCTCTTCAATAAAAGGGTCGCTTTCATTGAAATAGTCGATCGAGAATGTGACAACTTCAATCCGTATGTAAGATTTTTTGATTCCGATATACGAAAATAATTTATAGTCGTCAAATAACGTGTGGCCTTTCGTTTAACGGGATTTCTTCATGTGCGAATGAAATTTATTGCAAAGTGTAATCCAGCGCCTAATGAAGATTATGTTCGTACTTTCAATTTATCGCTACAGCTTGAATCATATAATTTATCTTTTCTCAAAAAAAATCTTAACTTTGCAGCGCACAAGAATATAACGTGTCATGACTGAAGGAAAATTTAAAAAGTTGCCGTATGGCATTTCCAATTTTGAGACGATTCGGACGAATCATTATGCATACGTTGACAAGACTATGTATATAGAACAAATGGAAAATGAAAGTACGCGGTATCATTTTTTTATCAGACCGCGCAAGTTTGGTAAAAGCCTGTTTCTGTCGATGCTGACTCATTACTACGATATTCTGAGCGCAGAAAGGTTTGACATGATGTTCGGAGATCTGTATATCGGCCAACATCCGACGCCGCGTAAAAATAGTTTTGCCGTTTTGGAGTTTGATTTTTCGGGCATCGACACTTCGGGAGAAGAAGAATTTAAAATGTCTTTTTCACGGCGGATACAGCAGACTGTTGTATCGTTTATCTACCATTACCGGGATATGATTCCTGATGCAGAAACGCTTTTAAATCAAATATATACAGAGAGACCGGGCATTGAAGCCATGAATATCGTATATTCGATTGCACGGACAACGCTAACCAATCTGTTTATCATCATTGACGAATACGATCATTTTGCCAACGACCTGATAGCGATGGGCAGCTGTATGGGCGATGACATCTATCGGCACATGATTAGGGCTAACGGTCTGGTACGCGATTTTTATGAAACGCTAAAGACAGGCTCCAAATCGGTCGTCGAACGTATTTTCATTACCGGCATTTCGCCCGTGATGCTCGACGATCTGACCAGCGGCTTCAACGTTGCCATCAATCTTTCCATCGACCCTCTATACAATGAAATGATGGGATTTTCGCAAACGGAACTCTATGCGCTGATGACCGAAACAGGCGTAGACCCTTCACGCATAAATGTAGATATGAGCCTGTACTACAATGGCTATCTGTTTCATGTCGATGGCAAAAAACGGCTGTACAATCCATCCATGTCGCTCTACTTTTTGGACAGAATCCTGCGCACTGGCAAAATAACGGTTCCCGACATCATCGATCCGAATCTCAAGACCGACTACGGACGTCTGAAACGCCTGGTACACAATGATAACAACCGGGATGCACTGATTAAAATCGCGAAAGACGGTGCCATCACCGCGAATATTATCGAGAAATTTTCGATGGACATGATGTTCAGCGAAGAATATTTCATTTCCTTGCTTTTTTATATGGGGCTGATTACCATCAAAGGACAGGAGTTGGGAGGCGTCCGTCTCGGTATCCCTAATTTCTCCATCGAAACGGTATACTGGGAATATATTCGGAGGCTGACGCGTGAATCATCGCCGCTGATGACGGTGGATTCAAGGCAGTTATCCGAAGCAGTAAAAGCCATGGCTACGGATGGCGATTTGTTCCCGTACATCGACTATGTGTCAAAAAACGCCTTCAGTAAATTGTCCGACAAGGACTTGAGGCATTTTGACGAAAAATACATCAAGATTTTATTGTTGTCTTATCTGTTTCAAAGCGAGATATATATCCCGATGAGCGAATACGAAACAGGATCGGGATATGCAGATATCTTCCTGCAACGCAATCCCCAATTACCTCAAATAAAATACGAATGGGTATTGGAACTGAAATACCTCAAAACGAATGAAGAAGCGAAGTTGCCGCAAGCCCGCGAGGAAGCGGCGGAACAGTTGAAACGGTATATCCGCGCCCATCGTTTAGCCGGACGCACTGACCTGAAAACGGCCATTGTGATATTTACGGGTAAAAACAGTTTTCAAATATCAGCACAGGGCTGATATGTTTTTGCTATTTGCTTTACACTTGGGCAGCCACAAGCGCCACGTCGAAATCCGACCACTCGTGCAGTGTCCTTTTCCAACTGGTCGCGAGTAAATTCTTCGGTACATTTTCTATTTAATCCACCCGCAGGCAATTACTTATATTTCACCAACATAATCACAGGATTGGACTCTTCGTTCAATCCTGCGGCAATTTCTTTCAATTTGCCGGTCAGTTGCCCTTTTTTGTAAAACTCCACCAGTTTGTAGGCTTCCAAAATATGTACGCAAGCGATTTCATTGTTTCCAAAGGGAATTTCCGATGTCATCAGCACCGGTTCTTTAACGGTGAAATCAGCATTATACACCTCACATTCATAGATGGCATTTTCCTGTCTGTCGTACATTAAATTTACACGTTCATGTCCCGTATTGGTGTCCCAATTCCATTCTGCCTTAACAGTCTGCATGAAACAGTATCGATCCGTAAAAACTGCCGGATATAAAAATACTCCGGGATTCATGGATTGTATGGAAGGAGTTCGCACAAGGAGAGGAATCATGCTGTAATCGGGCATTAGCCTGTATATCGTATCGGATGATTCTTCCATAAGCATCCAACTGTTGTCAGGGTGAGGAACTAAACTGCGGTTACGAATCGGCATGCCACCCATTATTTGTCCTTCTGCATCACGCTTATATACATCAGATGATATCTTCTCCGTATATGGAATTTCAATTTCTTTCGCAACACTGCCATCCTGTTTGGAGATAACGAAATATTTATTCCTGCCTTCACCAAAAATAAAACGGCAAAGCAAATGTTCCCTGTCAAAATTGTATATTCCCTCAGTATAAAAACCGCGACCGTCTTCCCTATGCGCGAAACTGCGCTTGAATTTCCCGAACAGGTCATACACGGATATTTTTCTTGAAAAATGGTCGTTGACAAATATTTCATCATTGTCTTCGTCCAGCGTGATTGATAAAAGAAACTGATATTCTTCAGGCCCTTCGCCGGCATGGTTGATTTTTCGCAAGCCTTTACCGTTTCTGTCAAAGAGATAAATCGTGCCAACCACACTTCTGTCGGTAGTCTGAATTCTTGTCCTCACGATGATGATTTCATCGCTTATGGCATGCAACCAACCTGTCGTAACATATTCGTCATTGACTTCCAACGGAATATATTCCACATCCATAAAATCCTGAAGGATCAGTTCCTTCTTCGGATAACTTTTCGTGACATCAACAGTGAAAACACTATCATGCCGGATATCTGTCTGTCTGTTCCCTACGCACCCTGACATTAGAAACACCACAATTGCTGAAATAAAAATTATTACTTTCATATTCAATCAAATTATATTTGGTTAATAAAAATATCTGTTCACTAACATTGTCGATAACACGTAAATTGACGTCAAAGATACAACCTTTTTTTAACTACTCAATATTATTTAAAAAAAATAATCAGTAAAATACAGATTATTTTTTACTCAGCACAATCCCCCCCCTATTGTTCATTATTCATTATTCATTATTCATTGTTCAGTGCGCCTCCAGCCAATTCCCCCCCACCCCGCAATCCGCAATCAGCGGCACTTTCAGCCGGATGGCATTCTCCATCTCCTCAAGCACGATACGCCGCACCTGCTCCAGTTCGTCTTTCCATACGTTGAAATTCAGTTCGTCGTGCACCTGGAGGATCATCTTGCTGCGTAGCTTTTCTTTCTCAAACCTGTTGAAAATCCGCACCATGGCCACCTTGATGATATCGGCGGCGCTTCCCTGGATGGGTGCATTGATGGCGTTGCGCTCGGCGTATCCGCGTACGACCGCATTGTGCGAGTTGATGTCCGGCAAGAAGCGTTTGCGCCTGTAAATCGTTTCTACATAGCCCTTTTCCTGTGCTGTCCGAATGCTTTGGTCCATATATTCCCTGACTTGCGGATAGGAGAGGAAGTAACCGTCTATCAATGATTTGGCTTCGGAGCGGGAAATATTCAGCCGTTCCGAAAGGCCGAACGCGGAGATGCCGTAGATAATGCCGAAGTTGGCCGTCTTGGCCTTTCGCCGCATGTCGGACGTCACCTCGCCCAGCGGGATGTGATAGATATTGGCTGCCGTCGCCGCATGAATGTCGGAACCGCCAAGAAAGGCAGCAATCATCTGACTGTCATTGCTTAAATGTGCCATGATACGCAATTCGATTTGCGAATAGTCGGCCGAGAAAAAGACGCAGTCGGCATTGTCGGCCGTGAATGCCTTGCGTATTTCGCGTCCTGAGGCGTCGCGAATAGGGATGTTTTGCAGGTTGGGATTCGTCGAACTCAACCGGCCGGTCGACACCACCGTCTGATTAAACGACGTATGAATTTTCCCTGTCGTGGGTTCGATCAGTTCGGGCAGTGCATCGATATATGTACTTAGCAGTTTCCTTAACCCTCTGTATTCCAATAGTTTTTCGACGATCGGATGTTTGTTTCGCAATTTCTCCAGCACTTCTTCGCCGGTGCTGTAGCTGCCTGTCTTCGTTTTTTTGACCTTGTCGTCGGTGATTTTCAACCGGTCAAACAGGATTTCGCCTACCTGCTTGGCCGAGTTGATGTTGAATGACGTCCCGGCCATGCGGTAGATTTCAGCCTCCAAGACGATGATATCCGACGTCAATACTTCCGAGCTTTGCTTCAACGCCTCGCAATCGAGCGTGACGCCCGTCAGTTCCATCTCTGCCAGGACGTAAATCAGCGGCGTCTCGATATCAAAAAACAACGTATTCAAGTCTTCACCGGCCAATTGAGGGGCGAAAAAGTTTTTGAGCCGCAGCGTCACGTCGGCATCTTCGCTTGCATATTCGCACACTTTCTCGACGGATATATCGCGCATGTTCAGCTGGTTTTTTCCTTTCGCTCCGATCAGCGCCTCGATCGGGATCATGCTGTATTGCAGGCACGTTTCAGCCATGTAGTCCATGCCGTGACGCAATTCGGGATTGAGCAGGTAATGAGCTATCATTGTGTCGAATAGCGCTCCGACAACGCGGATTCCGTATTTTCGCAGCACCAGGATATCGAATTTGATGTTCTGTCCGATTTTCATGGACTTTTCGTTTTGCAGGGCGGCCTTAAAAGGAGCCAGCACGTTCATTGCCTGCTCCATCGATTCGGGCACGGGCACATACCATGCTTCAAATTCCTTAACGGCAAACGACATGCCCACAAGCCTGGCTGTCAAAGGATTGATCCCGTCCGTCTCCGTATCGAAGGCAAAAGATTCGCAAGCAAGCAACTGTTTGCCCAATTCCTGCATTTTCTCCTCGGTATCAACCAAATAGTAGGTATGGGGCGTATTGTTGATATCGGCAAAGGACACGTTTGATTCGACCGGCGCATCCGTCTGCGAAAAAGAGCTATTCGATTGAGCTGTAGATTGATGCTGTTGCGGCTCTGACGGATCGAAGAGGTCGCCAAAAAAAGAAAGTTGGGCGGCCGGCGGAGCAGGTGCTTTTGGGAGAGCTTGCCCGTCGCCCGTCAGTTTCTGGATAAAGGTGCGAAATTCGAGTTCGGTATAAATCTCTATCAGCCTTGCCTTGTCCGCCTCTTGCCTTTCGCAGGCTGACGCATCGAACTCGACCGGAGCATCCGTGACAATGGTAGCCAGGTACTTGGAAAAGCGGATCTGCTCGCTGTTGGCTTCTATTTTGGCCTTCAGGCTGCCCGTCAGCCGGTCGGTGTTCCGAAGCAGGTTTTCGATGGAATCAAACTCCTTCAACAGTTTCTGCGCCGTCTTTTCGCCAACGCCGGGGCAGCCGGGGATATTATCCGATGCATCACCCATTAAACCCAGTAAATCAATCAT
>JAITMM010000087.1 GCA_031277335.1 Tannerella sp.
GATTTTTTGTATCTTTGCGCCCGAAAATCCGGGTATATCTATTTAATGAACATCAGATGAAGGTATTGAAATTCGGCGGGACATCGGTTGGTTCCGTAAAGAATATATTAAATGTAAAGGCAATCGTGGAGGCTATCGACGAGCCTGTTATCGTGGTCGTTTCCGCTTTGGGAGGCATTACGGACCATTTGTTGCATACGGCCAAACTCGCTTCGACCGGCGACATGGACTACCGCAACCAACTCGATGAAATCATAGATCGCCATCTGAATCTTGTCAGGGATGTAGTGCCCGAAATTGAGCAAAGCATTGTGTTACATAACACTACGCTTATGCTCGAAGAACTTGAAAATATCTTCCGCGGCGTCTCCCTCATCAAGGACCTGTCGCAAAAAACTTCCGACACCATCGTCAGCTACGGCGAGCGCCTCTCGTCCTATATCATCTCGCACGTAATCAAGGAAGCCCGGCTATACGATTCACGTCTTTTCATCAAGACATTCAAGCAGTTCGATAAGCATATCGTCGATTTTGAAATGACAAATCAACTGATCAGGGACATGTTCCAGTCGCTTCCCAAAGTGGCCTTGATACCCGGTTTTATCGCTTCAAGCAAAGAAAACGGCGACGTCACCAACCTTGGACGCGGCGGCTCCGATTATACTGCTTCCATCCTTGCAGCCGCCTTAAATGCCTCTATCCTTGAGATTTGGACGGATGTGGACGGATTCATGACGGCCGACCCGAAGGTGATCAGTTCTGCGTATGTGATTGACAGACTGTCATTTCTCGAAGCAATGGAATTGTGCAACTTCGGAGCCAAGGTGATTTATCCGCCGACGATATACCCTGTGTATCACAAGAATATCCCCATCCGCGTCTGCAACACCTGCAAGCCGGAAGCGCCCGGCACCTATATTTCGAATGAAAAGGACGAAGGCGATCACAAATCCAACATCAAAGGCATTTCGTCCATCGACAATACGTGCCTTGTCACCGTACAGGGGTTGGGCATGGTAGGCGTTATCGGCGTCAACAAACGTATTTTCAGGGCATTAGCCGATAATGGCATCAGTGCGTTTATGGTCTCGCAGGCCAGTTCCGAAAACAATACCACCATTGCCGTCAAAAGCGCAGATGCCGACCTGGCTGCCAGCGTCCTGAACGAAGAATTTGCCCTCGAACGTTCGCAGGGCGAAATCAACGACATGGTCGTCAAAAAAGACTTGGCAACTGTCGCAATCGTCGGAGAACTAATGAAATATACCCCGGGCATTGCCGGAAAACTATTCGGGACACTCGGACGGGCAGGGATCAGCATGATCGCTTGCGCCCAGGGAGCGTCGGAGACGAATATCTCTTTCGTTATCAAGCAGAAATACCTCCGCAAGGCTTTAAATTCGATTCATGACTCGTTTTTCCTTTCCGAATATAAGATGTTGAATCTCTTCCTTGTAGGCGTCGGGACAGTCGGCGGGCACCTGCTGGAGCAAATCAAACAGCAGCAGCAGCAACTGATGAAGCAAAACGGCGTCAAACTGAATGTCGTCGGGATTGCCAATAGCCAAAAGTATCTGCTGCGACGCGAAGGGCTTGATCTTCAGACCTGTCTCAATGACCTGCGTGAGTCGGGAATAACCGGTCCGACATCTTTATTAGTCGATGAAATCGTACAGATGAATATCTTTAACGCCGTTTTCATCGACTGCACGGCCAGCGAAGAAGTCGCCGGGCTGTATGAAAAGTTGCTCAACAATAACGTTTCTGTCGTGGCTGCCAACAAGATAGCCGCTTCGTCGTCCTACGACAACTATGCCTTATTGAAGGAAACAGCCCGCAAACGCGGCATCAAGTTCCTGTTCGAGACAAACGTTGGCGCCGGATTGCCCATCATCAATACGATGAACGACCTGATTAACAGCGGAGACCATATCCTCAAACTGGAAGCGGTGCTTTCCGGCACGCTGAATTTTATCTTCAACACCATCAGCGAAGATATTCCGTTGAGCAAAGCCATCGACATGGCCGTTGAAGCAAAGTATGCCGAACCCGACCCGCGCATTGACCTGAGCGGCATAGATGTGATACGCAAGTTAGTCATTCTTGCGCGTGAAGCCGGTTATGCAGTGGAACAGAGCGATGTAAAGAAAAATCTGATAATCCCCGCCAAGTATTTTGACGGGACGATCGAGCATTTCCGGAAACATATTCCCGAACAGGATGAAACGTTTGAGGAAAAGCGTAAACAACTCGCTGCCAATGATAAACGGCTACGATTTGTGGCCAGTATGCACAATGGCGTTTGCGAAGTCGGGCCGATGGAAGTGAGTAACCATCATCCCTTTTACGATCTGGAAGGCAGCAACAACATCATCCTGATTTCAACGGAGCGATACCACGAGTATCCGATGCTGATCCAGGGCTACGGCGCCGGTGCGGAAGTCACTGCTGCAGGGGTGTTTGCGGATATTATTTCGATTGCAAATATAAGATAAGGGGAAATTCAAAGATGAGATATTTAACAGTTATTTTATTGATGCTCGCAGCAGGCACATCCTTTGCCCTTGCTCAAAACAAAACCGGAAAAGAGCAAATTGCCCCTTTGTATACTCAAGTAAATGAGTCACTTGCAAAAGGAGACACAACAACGGCCCATCTGACGTTAATGCAGTTGCTGAAATTGGACAAACCGAACAGGTCGGATATTTACATTGCACTCGGCCGCATTGCAGAAGAGCGCCGCGATACCAACAGTGCGGAGACTTACTACAAGCAGGCCATCAAAAACAACAAAAAATCGCATCGCGCCTATTATAGCCTGGGAAGCCTCTATTACAATCAAGCCATTGATATATTGAACTATACAGAACTTATCTGCGTATCGGCACCCGAACTTTATACAGCCGAAACCGGCAAAGCTGTGGAATTTTTGAAAAAAGCCCTCCCCAACCTTGTCAAAGGCTTCCAACTAAGTGGAAATGAGGAGATTTATCAGCCGGCATTGGAAACGGTTCAGCAAATCATAGCCAATCACGCCGGAAAATAGTTTTTTTCTGAAATAAAAATCGTACCTTTGCGCTTTCAAAAAAAGTCATAGATTGTGGCAAATACAAAATATATTTTCGTTACAGGTGGAGTACTTTCCTCGTTGGGAAAAGGGATTATTTCGGCCTCTTTAGGCAAATTGCTCCAGGCAAGAGGATATAAGGTTACTATTCAAAAGTTTGATCCTTACATAAATATCGATCCCGGCACATTGAATCCCTACGAGCATGGCGAATGTTTCGTAGCCATCGACGGCCACGAGGCGGATCTTGATTTGGGTCATTACGAACGTTTCCTGAACATTCCGACCACCCGTGCCAATAATATCACGTCAGGACGTATCTATCAGAGCGTTATCGAAAAGGAACGCAGAGGCGACTATCTGGGGAAAACCGTTCAGGTCGTCCCGCATATCACCGATGAAATCAAGCGAAACATCAAATTGCTCGGCACAAAAAACAAATTCGACTTCGTCATTACCGAAATCGGAGGGACGGTCGGCGACATCGAATCGCTGCCTTTTATCGAAAGCGTCCGCCAGTTGAAATGGGAAATGGGCAAACACTGCCTGTGCGTACATCTGACTTATGTACCTTATATTGCCGCAGCCAAGGAATTTAAAAGCAAACCGACACAACACTCTGTAAAACAACTACTTGAATTGGGCGTTCAACCTGATATGCTTGTCTTGCGCACCGAGCGCGAACTGACCGAAAATCTGCTTCACAAGGTTGCCTTATTTTGCAATGTCTCCAAAGAATCTGTTATTCAATCAATTGACGTATCTACAATTTATGAAGTGCCTTTAGTCCTGCAACGCCAGCAAATGGATTCCATCGTGTTGCAAAAGTTGGGACTGGAAGTGGGGCCAACACCCGAAATGAAACCCTGGAAAGACTTTTTGACAAGAAAAGAAAATGTAACTCAAGAAGTTAACATAGG
>JAITMM010000099.1 GCA_031277335.1 Tannerella sp.
CCTTTGGAGCGTCAAGAGTTTATGCTGGACAAGGTGATAGGAATCTGCCGGCAAGACTTTCAGTTTGACAGCTTTGTGGAGGTAATGGACTTCTTCAAGGGATTAATCAATCTCTTCCGGCAAATGAATTATACGGAATACAAGAGCGAAAAGTTCCATGCACTGGAGAAAGAAATTAAGGAGGCAATTGCCTGATAATTATTCAATTATTCAGTTACTCAGTTATTCAGTTACTCAGTTATTAATCCGCTATGGCAAAAGCATTTCAAAAAATATTTACAAAGATTACAGGGATTACGAAGGCGACTTGTTCGCTGAAGGCCACAGGCGTGGGCTATGACGAATTGGCGTCGGTCGGCGGCCGTTTGGCGCAGGTAGTGAAGATCGTAGACGACGAAGTGACGTTGCAGGTTTTTGAAGGAACGGAAGGCATCCCGACGAATGCCGAAGTAGTTTTCATGGGTAAAGCGCCGTCATTGAAGGTCAGCGAACAGTTGGCAAGCCGTTTTCTCAATGCCTACGGCGAGCCTATCGACGGCGGACAACCCATCAACGGCAGAGAAGTGGAGATAGGCGGCCCATCGGTGAATCCCGTCAGGCGCAAACAGCCTTCCGAGCTGATTTCCACAGGTATAGCCGGCATTGACTTAAACAATACGCTCGTGACAGGACAAAAGATCCCCTTCTTTGCCGACCCCGACCAGCCTTTCAACCAGGTGATGGCGCTCGTCGCCATGCGCGCCGAATCGGACAAGATCATCCTCGGAGGCATGGGGATGACAAACGATGACTACCTGTTTTTCAAAAATACATTTACAAATGCAGGCGCCCTCGACCGCATCGTCAGTTTTATCAACACCACCGAAGACCCCTCAGTGGAACGGCTGCTTATCCCTGACATGGCATTGACCGCCGCCGAATATTTTGCCGTAGAGAAAAACGAGAAAGTGCTTGTCTTATTGACAGATATGACCAATTACGCCGATGCCTTAGCCATCGTTTCCAACCGTATGGATCAGATCCCGTCAAAGGATTCCATGCCCGGATCGCTTTATTCCGATTTGTCCAAGATATATGAAAAAGCCGTTCAATTCCCCGACGGCGGCAGCATCACCATCATTGCCGTGACAACGCTTTCGGGCGGAGATATCACGCACGCCGTCCCCGATAATACAGGCTATATCACTGAAGGACAGCTATATCTGCGGCGAGATAGCGAAATAGGAAAGGTGATTGTCGACCCCTTCCGTTCGTTAAGCCGACTGAAACAGTTGGTGACGGGAAAAAAGACGCGTCACGACCATCCTCAAGTGATGAATGCGGCAATCAGGCTCTATGCCGACGCCGCCAATGCGAGGACAAAGATGGAGAACGGTTTCGACCTGACGGACTACGACAACCGCACATTGGCTTTTGCCAAAGATTATTCTGAAAAGTTGCTTGCCATTGACGTCAACCTGGATACGACGGAGATGCTCGACGTGGCTTGGGCGCTGTTTGTCAAATACTTCACCCAGGCGGAAGTCAATATCAAACAGGAGCTTGTAGATATATTTTGGAAAGAAAATGAATACTCAATGTAATACCCCGCTTTAAAGAACTCAATAGCGACATGTATACATATAAAAAAGCAAAGAATACTCGATGTAATAACCGAATTTGGCAATCCGTCAGGATTGTATCGCTCGGTAGAAAGCCGAAAGCATTCACGGGACGCATTCCGTACGGAATGCGACCATACACCGACAATATTTTCTACCGAGCGGTAATCCCTACGGGATATGACGTAATGAACAGTGAACAATTAACAATCAAGGGATGACCGTCAAGTTTCAATATAACAAGACATCGCTTCAAGCGCTTGACAAGCAATTGAAAGTACGCGAACGCGCCTTGCCCACCATCAAAAGCAAGGAGAGCGCCCTGCGGATGGAAGTGACGCGTAACAAGGACGAAATCAACGCATTGAACATCCAGTTAGCAACTGAACTTCAACGCTATGAAAAGATGATATCCTTATGGAGCGATTTCGATCCCAACTTGGTGAGCGTCAAGGATGTTGGTCTTGTGAAAATGAAAATCGCCGGCGTTGCCGTGCCTGTCTTGAAGCAACTTGAGTTTGAAGTGAAACAGTACAGTCTGTTCAACAGCCCGCAATGGACGACCGACGGGATTGAATTACTTAAAGGTCTGACACAGATAGGTATAAGGATTGAATTTGCGAAGATGAAATTGGAGATACTGGAATATGCGCGAAAGAAAACTACCCAGAAAGTGAATCTTTTCGAGAAGGTGCAAATTCCGGGATATAAAGATGCGATTATCAAGATAAAACGCTATTTGGAAGACGAACAGAGCCTGTCAAAAGCATCGCAAAAGATTATGCGCAACAACCTGGAAAAGAGAAGAATAAAAGAAGAAGAGGCATGATTGTAAAGATGAAGAAATACGCTTTCATGGCGTATCACAAGGAATATGACGATTTTCTCCACGCGTTGAGGGATATCGGAGTTGTGCATGTGACTGTCAATAAATCAGTTACAGCCAATACCGACATGCAGCAACTGCTTTCGACGCGCAAGCAGCTCACGCCCGTCCTTGCTTTATTAAAACAATTGAATGAAAAGACAGAATCGCCTGATTTACAGCCCGCCCGTCCGATTTCAAAAAAAGACGTACAGCTCCTTATGGAGTTGATAGGGCATCTTCAGGAGAAAAAAGAAGAAGTAGAAATCGAAATACAGACGCTCGAAAAGGAAATAGAATATATGCAGGCTTGGGGTGACTTCAGTTACAAGACAATCATGAAGTTAAAGCAAGCCGGTTATGTCGTTTCGTTTTTCTCATGCCCGGAGGCGCGCTTCGATCCGCAATGGGAAGAAAAGTATAACGCCTTTATTATCAATAAAATAAAAACCGTTTGCTATTTTATTACGATCACAAAGATAGGAACGCATATTTCGATCGAGGCCGATCATCCGAAAATGCCGGATACGGGATTGGATTTGCTCCGCGCAGAACACGAGCAAAACAAAGAAGTACTTCAACACACTGAAGATCAACTGAAAAAAATTGCCGTCAAGGACTACAATACTCTGGCAGAATTTGAAAGAAGCCTGCAAAACGAATTTAATTATTCACAAGTCGTAGCGCAGGGAGAACGTCATGCCGGCGACAAATTGATATTCTTAGAAGGCTGGACCACAGTTGAAAAGGCCAAAATGGTGGAAGCCGAATTGGACAGTCACGGATATTTCTATCAACAGTTGGAAATCAGTCAGGAAGACAAGATGCCTATTTTGCTGAAAAACAATCGTTATGCCCGGCTTTTCGAGCCGTTGACCAGGATGTTTGCCCTCCCCAATCATACGGAAATCGACCCCACGCCCCTGCTGGCACCTTTCTTCATGTTGTTTTTCGGACTCTGCTTCGGCGATGCCGGCTACGGATTGGTGCTGCTTATCCTCGGCTTTGTCCTGAATCGCAGATTGAGTCGCGATATGTGGCCGATACTGTCTCTGGTTCAATGGCTTGGCGGCGCAACGCTTGTGCTGGGGGCAGTCGTAGGCGGTGTTTTCTTCGGTTTCCCCATCGCGACATGGCCGGCGCTGGAGCCTGTACGCAATTATATGTTCACGCAGGATGCCCAAATGAAACTTTCGCTGGCCATGGGATTGCTGCATATCGTCTTCAGCAAAAGCGTGGCAGCCTATAAGACGCAACGCCAAAAAGGAGTGAAACACAGCATTGCCCATTGGGCTTGGGTGATGGTAATCACTTCGTTAATCATCGTCTTCGGGCCGTTTGTCCTGTCTCTGTTCGGCGAGCCGCTTAACTGGCCGCCGCTGCCTCCCGCTGTCGTATATGTCTGTTACGCCATTGCCGGCGCAAGTGTCCTGATAATCTTGCTCTTTACTGTCCCGGGCAAGATGTTTCCAAGCATGGGAATGGCGTTGTGGAACACTTACAATGTGGCGGCCGGCATGCTGGGCGACACGCTTTCCTATATACGTCTGTTTGCTATTGGCCTGACAGGATGCATTTTAGGCGGTGTATTCAATATGCTGGGCATAGAAATGACGGCCGATTTGCCGATTGGCTTACGTATCCCGTTGATGTTGATCATTTTGCTTGTGGGGCATGGGTTGAATATCATACTCGGATTGATCAGTTCGTCTGTCCATTCGCTCCGTCTGATTTTTGTAGAATATTTTAAAAACGCTGAATATGAGGGCGGTGGGATTGCCTACGCCCCATTCAAAAAGATATAAACATTCATAAATAATTTGAAATATGGAATTATTATTGGCTTATGCAGGCATTATGTTGATGACCGGTCTTTCATTTATCGGCAGCGCCGTCGGATGCACGTTGAGCGGACATGCCGTGCTCGGTGCGATGCAGAAAAGTCCGGAAAAGTTCGGGATATTTCTCGCATTGAGTGCATTGCCCAGTACACAAGGCCTTTACGGATTTGTAGGTTATTTTATGGTACGTCGGCATTTGCTCGATACAATCACGGCACATCAATCGTATGCCATTCTGGCACTGGGAATTATGATGGGCTTCGTCAATTATTTCTCTGCCATCCGCCAGGCACAGATTTGTGCCAACGGCATCAAGCAGATCGGCGACGGCTACAACGTCTTTGCCTCGACGATGGTGCTGGCCGTCTTCCCTGAATTTTATGCCATTCTGGGATTGCTTGTCACGATTGTGGTGTCGGGAGTAATTTGATTATTAACGTTTTATCATTGATTTTCAACGATGGGCAGGTATCATTATCTGATTACGGGACTTCCCGAACTGTTTTTCGACGGCGCCGGGCCGCCTTTCACTCCCATGGAGTTTAGGGAATTATCAGCCGAATATCTGACGAAAGAAGACGCATATCTGCTTGATGTTCTTATCCTTGAGATAGACAATAAAAACCTTATCGGGCAAATGCAGCATCATGACTATGACTTGCTCGAAGGTGGAAAGTTCACGTATGAAGAGATGGACGTGCTGATTTCAGGCGTGCAAGCCGAATTTGCGGACACCTCCTCCATCCAGCAAGAAGAAGACAATGAGCCTTTTGACTCCAACAATCGCTTCAAGAACAGAAACAAACGCCTGCCTGCCTATTTTGAATCATTTGTGAGGATGTATATGAAGTCTGTCGTGCGAAAAGAGGAAATTGCGATGATGTGGGAAGACCGCCTGTCGGCCATGTACTACGATTATGCGATGCAGACTGCCAACGACTTTATTACGGCATGGTTCTCGTTGAACCTCAATATAAAAAATGTTTTTTCGGCGCTCACCTGCCGAAAATATCGCCTCGACAGGGCGAAATATATCGTAGGAAATAATGAGGTTGCCGAAAAGTTACGCATGTCGGATGCGCCTGATTTTGAGCTGAATGAAGCGCCAGACGAAACGCTTTACGAATTATGGCCCGTCTTATGCAGTCTCTGCGACGAGCCTGATATTTTCCGGCGCCAAATGGAAACGGATTTGATACGCTGGAAGTGGCTCGACGAGCAGACGTTCTTTAATGAGTTTGATATAGAGAGTATTATGGCCTATTGGCTGAAGTTGGAGATATTGGAATACTGGTCGGAACTTGACAGGGAAAAAGGAGAGGAGGCATTCGGTCAAATCATTGAATCGATGCAGCTTAGCAGCCATCATGCCCTCGAAGAATTTGTCCTGATCACGGCGACCGGAAAGGATTATTGAGAAATTTAAAAAATAGATTGAGAGATGGGAATTATATTAGCTTTTATTGGAATTGCCTTATTGACAGGCGGTTCGTTTGTAGCCAGCGCATTGGGTGTAGCCATTACCGGCGGCGCAACGATTGGCGCCATGAAGAAAAAACCCGAGCGATTCGGCCTTTACATCGCGCTTGCTGCGTTGGGTAGTTCGCAGGGATTATATGGTTTTGTGGGTTTTATGATGCTTCAGGGATTCTTAATCCCGGAAATAACGATGTTTCAAGGCATGGCAATTTTGGGCATGGGCTTGATGGTCGCTTTTGTAGCCATCTACGCAAACCTCAAGCAAGCAAGCATTTGCGCCAGCGGCATCAAGGCCATCGCCGAAGGACACAATGTCTTTGCGGCCACAATGGTGCTCGCCGTCTTCCCCGAACTGTTTTCAATCCTCGCCTTGCTGGTGGTGATTATTGTGGCGGGGATTATTTAGCTCAACTTGCCGATTTTTCATCATAAAAATGCCTTACGAAGCTAAAAATCAGGTAAGGTCTAAAATATATTAGGTAGATTCAACTACTCAATGTGACTTTTTTGCAAACTAAGGAAGATTTTTTTTTGATGAATAAAAAACTTTTTTTCTCTTGGTATTTTAAAGATATGTTGTATCTTTGCAGTAGATTAAGGACGTTTTGGTTGTTATTCGGGTTCGATTCCCGAACGTTCACGGGGGTAGATGAGGAGGAAGTACAGGTGGAAGTCCTGTTAGTAAAAATCTTCACGTTCTCCACCAGTCCGGCGGGGGGGCAGCGAGAAGCGCAAATACGCAATAAAAGGGGTTATTTTTTAACCCCTTTTTATTTTTCCCAAAGTAATTTCAGCCGATTATTTTTATCTATAAAATATATATCGGGCAAAGTTCTGGTCTGCCCTTTCAGAAATCGGCCAACTTCTCTTTTTATTGCTTGATTTAACAAGGCATATTTATCTTTGTCTGTAAAATAAAATATGGCCATATCAGCTTTTCGTGCTTCTCTGATTGCCTGCCTGATTGTTCCCTCATTGGAATGGTCAATGTATTTTATGTCCCAAGTTTTTTCGTCAAATTTTATATCCGGCATAGGCGTTTTCCCTTCAGGCAGAAATTCAACCTGTTTGCCATTATATTTTGCAAGTATTTTTCCAACAATCTTTTCTACTGCACCTCCGCCGCCTTCTTCGCTAAATTGATGTCCTTTGTGGAAAACATTAAACCCGCCGCTTTTCTTGTCAAAATATGCCTTTTCCCATTCGTTTCCGTACGAATCATATTTTGCTCTTGCTTCTTTTATGAAATTGTCCAAATTCATTCAATTCCGGCAAATATATCCCGTTTAAGGCTGTCCCAAAAGCTCTCAAAATAACAATATAATGATCTTTAAATCAACGTGCAGCTATTTCACGAATCTTTTCGTAAGTATCCCTGCGGACGGGAACAAGCGGCAGACGGAGTTTATTTTCGCAGAAGCCCATGATATTCAGTAAGCTTTTTACGCCGGCGGGGCTGCCGTCAACAAAGAGCAAATCCAATAATTCCGTCCGGCGGGCATTTTCTATGCGGGCATTTTCGTAATCGCCTTTCAGCGCCAGATGAATCATACGGCTGAACTCTTCAGGTATGGCGTTGCCAATCACAGAGATAACGCCGACAGCCCCCAATGACATCAGAGGCAAGACAAGCGAGTCGTCTCCTGAAATCACTTGAAAACCACTTGGTTTATGATTAATGATTGCATTGACCTGCGCGATATTGCCGGATGCTTCCTTGATGGCGACCACCTGCGAAAAGTCATGGGCAAGGCGAAGCGTCGTCTCGGCCGTCATGTTCATCCCCGTGCGCCCCGGCACATTATAAACGATCACCGGCAGCGAAACGGACTCAACTACTGCCTTGAAATGCTGATAGATACCTTCTTGCGAAGGTTTATTATAATACGGGACGACCGACATGACGGCATCAATCCCGTTAAAGTCAGTCGTATGAAGATGATGAATTAATGTACGCGTACAATTGCTGCTGACCCCGAGCACGACAGGTATCCGACCGCGCACCTGCGTCACGGCAACGCGCGTAATCTCTGCCTTTTCGTCCTCCGTCAAAGTGGGCGTTTCGGCCGTCGTCCCCAGAACAACCAAATAGTCAACACCATGTTGCACCTGAAACTCAATCAATTTGGATAAAGCCTCAAAATCAACGCTTTCATCTTCCTTGAATGGAGTTATCAGCGCCACTCCCAATCCGCTAAAATCAATATTTGTCATTGGAAAAACGTTTCGTAGTTAAAAAAATCGTGCGCAAAAGTAATAAAAAAAACATTTAGGCCGATTAAAATTTGTCAGTCAATTTTTAAACGACTTCTTTTTTTGAACGTATCGTCTTTAAATAATTAATAATTTGACCGAATAAAAACGGGATATCATGCTCTCCGTCCTTCATCACGATGGATAAGTCGTAAAAGTCCTCATCCCCTGCACGTTTGGCGCCTACCTTGAATGGAGCCGGATGCTGAAGCATCAAGTAACGCATGACAGGAATTTCGCCGCTTGTCAAGTCCAGCAGCATATCTATCGACATCCCGTTGATTTGCTTTTTGATGCGGTTATCGGGAAATCCCCACAGATTAATGTCTTTTTCAGCCTCTACCAATACGTAGGCATAATCCCAGATCGGAGTGTCGTCCGTTTTTTGAGTGTAGACGCATACGTGTACGTGCTTGCCCATCGTCTTCAAGCTCTCTATGCACTGAAAAATATTTTTCCAGTATTTGGCTTCGCAAAAAAGCAGTATATGCTTGATTTCGTTCAGGGAACGGTAATAGTGAGTCCGCTCGGCTGCACTTTTTGATAGCGTGCTGATCGCCTTGTTTAAAAAATGCTTAGTCAGTATCATTCGATTAGTTTTAGAAAATCTTCTTCATTTATTATTTTGATGCCCAATTTGTTGGCTTTCTCCAATTTCGCCGGACCCATGTTTTCACCTGCAAGGACATAATCGGTGCCGCCCGATACGGAACCGCTGTTTTTCCCTCCATGTTGTTCAATCATAGCCTTATATTCATCCCGCGAGTGCAGGGCAAAGACGCCGCTGATGACGAAGGTTAAATTTTTCAACTTATCTGTCCGCTTGCTGATGACCTCTTCGCGGAGGTTCATTTGCAAGCCGTATTGTTGTAGCCGTCCGACTAACTCAGGATGGCGCTCATCTGCAAAATAATCGATGACGCTTTGTGCTATCCTCTCTCCTATATCATTGATTTCCATCAAAGAAGCTAAAGTAGACTTTTCAAGCTGCGGCATGGAAGGGAAAGCATTGGCCAAGCGTTTGGCCACCGTCTCGCCTACGAATCGGATGCCCAGCCCGAACAATACGCGTTCGTAAGGCACTTGTTTGGAGGCCTCAATGCTATCTATCAGGTTCTGTGCACTTTTCTCTGCCCAACGTTCCAATTTCATCAGATCGGATGCGGTTAAAGCATAGAGATCGGCCACGTTCCGCACGTATCCGGCATTGTACAGGTCGTCGACCGTTTCAGGTCCCATATTGATATTCATCGCTTTGCGTGTCACGAAATGCTCAATCTTGCCTTTGATTTGAGGCGGACATTGCCATTCGTTCGGACAATAAAATGCTGCTTCGCCCTCTATACGAACCAATTGCGACCCACATTCGGGGCATTTGTCGATAAACTTCACTTTTGCTCCGATCAGGATGGTACGGGCTTCTACATCTACGCCTGTTATTTTGGGGATTATTTCGCCTCCTTTTTCCACAAACACTTGATCACCAATATATAAGTCCAGCCCGGAGATAATATCGGCATTATGCAGGGACGCACGCTTCACGGTGGTACCGGCCAAAAGCACCGGCTCCAGATTGGCCACAGGCGTCACAACACCCGTTCGCCCCACTTGATAAGAGACGGAATTTAAGCGTGTTACAGCCTTCTCGGCTTGAAATTTATATGAGATGGCCCATCTCGGTGTCTTGGAGGTGTATCCCATGGCACGTTGCTGTCGCAACGAATTTACTTTCAGCACAATACCGTCAATTGCCACCGGCAGGTTCTTGCGTTCATTATCCCAATAATCGATATAATCAAACACTTCCTGCAGAGAGGTGCATTTACGGATGGCGTCGGAGACTTTAAAACCCCACGCCCGCGCTTGCTGTAGATTGGCAAAATGCTCATCTGATGGCAATTGCTCGCCAAGCATATAATAAAGGTATGCGTCTAACCGCCTTTTGGCCACCATCTCGGGGTTCAGCAATTTAAGCGTTCCGGAGGCGGCATTGCGCGGATTGGCAAACAACGGTTCTTCCTGCTCCTCGCGCTCCCTGTTCAGCCGCTCAAACTCCGGCCAGGGGAGCAATATCTCTCCACGTATCTCAAAATGAGCAGGATAGCCTTCTCCCATCAACTTGATCGGTATCGTGCGGATGGTGCGCACATTGGCTGTCACATCATCGCCCCGGACGCCGTCTCCGCGTGTCACAGCCTGCGTCAACCGGCCGTTTTCATAAATCAGCGAGATGGAAGCGCCGTCGTATTTCAATTCGGCGACTATTTCAAAAGGCTCGTTCAGCGTGCGGCTGATACGTTCGTAAAAATCAGCTATTTCCTCCTTCGAATAAGTGTTGCCCAGCGAAAGCATCGGATAGCGATGCGTCACTTGCGCAAACTCCTTGGAAAGGTCGCTCCCGACGCGTTGTGTCGGCGAATCGGGATCGGCATATTCGGGATATTGCTTTTCCAGGTCCTGCAATTCGCGCATCTTTTCGTCATACAAACGGTCGGAAATGACCGGCATAGACAGCATATAATAGTCATAATTATGCTGTTCCAATTCCTTGCGAAGCGCTTTTATCCTTGATTCAATTTCATTCATGACCCGTAAGAAAGGAGTAATAATGTGCAAAAATAGTGAAACCGGAGCGTAATTCCAAAAAAAATGATAAAACTTCGTCGCCACAAACTTATTACAACCGATTTTTTTTTTACTTTTGCATCACAAATCAATTAAAAAAGATGAAAAGAGATAATGTTATTTTTGAGATTATTGAGAGGGAACATCAACGTCAACTGAAAGGTATAGAGCTGATTGCGTCCGAAAATTTTGTAAGTGAACAGGTGATGCAGGCAGCCGGCAGTTGCCTGACAAACAAATATGCCGAAGGCTATCCCGGCAGACGGTATTATGGCGGCTGCGAGGTGGTGGACGAAAGTGAAACGGTGGCCATCGACCGGTTGAAGCAGCTTTTCAATGCCGAATGGGCCAATGTGCAACCCCATTCCGGCGCACAGGCCAACACAGCCGTATTTGTGGCAACGCTAAATCCCGGCGATACATTTCTCGGATTAAACCTGTCGCACGGCGGTCACCTGACACACGGCTCGCCTGTCAATATATCAGGAATACTCTATCATGCAACGGAATACAATGTCAACGAAGCCACTGGCCGCGTGGACTACGACCAGATGGAGCAGGTGGCACTCCGCGAAAAACCGAAGCTCATCATCGGCGGAGGCTCGGCCTATTCGCGCGAATGGGACTATAAACGGATGCGGCACATTGCCGACAAGGTGGGGGCGCTGCTGATGATAGACATGGCGCATCCGGCAGGCTTAATCGCTGCCGGTCTGCTTGATAACCCGTTGGAACATGCGCATATCGTCACCTCTACAACACATAAGACACTACGCGGTCCGCGCGGAGGTATCATCCTGCTTGGCAAGGACTTTGAAAATCCGTGGGGCAAGACGACGCCGAAAGGCGAGATTAAATTGATGTCTCAACTGCTTGATTCAGCCGTCTTTCCCGGCATTCAGGGCGGCCCGTTGGAGCATATCATTGCCGCCAAAGCTATATCATTCGGCGAAGCGCTCGAACCGGAGTTCAAAACCTATCAGCAGCAAGTAAAGAAAAATGCAGCCGCCATGGCGCAAGCATTTATAGCTAAGGGATATAAGATCATTTCCGACGGCACGGACAACCATTGCATGCTGATTGATTTGCGGACGAAATTCCCCGACTTGACCGGAAAAGTGGCCGAAAAAGCCCTCGTATCTGCCGATATCACGGTCAATAAAAACATGGTGCCGTTCGACAGCCGTTCGGCTTTTCAGACGTCAGGCATCAGGGTCGGCGCACCGGCCATTACAACTCGCGGCGCCAAAGAAGCGCTTATGGGAGAGATTGTTGAGATGATTGACACCGTTTTGGCCAATCCCGAATCCGATGCTTCCATCACAGCCGTCCGCGAAAAAGTCAATGCGACGATGCAGGATTATCCGATATTTGCGTGGTAATAATTAGTTATTTTTTCTCAATAAACAATAAAAATATGAAAAATGCTGTTGCAATCTGTCTGACGCTCTGCCTTCTGGTATTGTTTGGATGCGATGAAAATGCAAATATGACACAAGCATCTTATAATCAGGGTATAAATATCATCCCGAAACCTAAAGAAATGTCTCAAGGCGACGGTTTCTTCCGTCTGAAGAAAAATACGGCTTTTGCAGCAACCGATGCGGAGGTGCAAAAAGTAGCCGATTTTATGGCGCAGCATCTCGGGCGGTCTACCGGTTTTGAACTGAAAGTGAGTGATACAGTGCTGTCATCCAATGTAATAGCTCTTTCGTTAGATCCGACTTTGGACGTCAACGACGAGGGATACGCGCTGGAAGTTGCCAAAGACCGCGTGACGGTCAAGGCAAAAACGGCGCAGGGAATTTTTTACGGGATGCAGACATTCCTGCAATTATTGCCGGCAGAGATTGAAAGCCCGACGACTGTAAACAAAATTGCCTGGACCGCTCCCTGCGTGATTATCAAGGACGAACCGCGCTT
>JAITMM010000131.1 GCA_031277335.1 Tannerella sp.
CATTTTGAAGCATTACGGCAGGAATTGCTGTCGACAGGAGAGGTCGAGCATGTCGGCCTAAGCACGCAGACGATGCTGAATATCTGGAATAACGGCTGGGGCTGGAAATGGGAAGGCAAAGCTGAAGATGCTGATATTCTGATCTCGAACGTAGGTATCACGACCGATTTATTTCCGGCGCTCAATATCACGCTCAACGACGGACGAAATTTCGAGCCCGGCGACGATAACGCAGGTAATGTGATTATAAACAAGGTCTTAGCCGATATGATGGGAGATGCCGGGTATGTAGGCGGCCGTATATGGCGTGGCGGCGATGGCGGCGATGGCGGCACCATTGTCGGGATTATTAACGACTTCGTTTACAACGATATATATAACGTGACGCAGCGACCTGCCCTTTTCCGCCTCGACGGCAACGGACAAAACCTGTTTATCAGGCTGAAAGCAGGCAATATGCAGGCCGCCTTGCAACAGGCGGAAAGCATCGTCAAGCGCATTGACCCGGCTCATCCGTTCGAATACAGGTTTATGGATGAGCAGTTTAATGCCATGTTTAAATCCACTTTGCTTGTCGGCAAGTTAGCCGGACTGTTTGCCGTGCTGGCTATTTTTATCTCCTGTCTCGGCCTGTTCGGTTTGGTGGCGTTTGCAGCCGAGCAGCGCACCCGCGAAATCGGCATCCGCAAGGTATTGGGTGCGTCGGTGCCGAATATCGTCGAATTACTGATGCGTAATTTCATGATACTGATAGGAATATCGTTTGTTATTGCCATTCCGGTAGCATGGTGGATCATGCACGGCTGGCTGCAAAACTACGAATACCGCATCGTCATCAGTTGGTGGGAATTTGCCGGCAGCGGCATCCTTGTCATCCTGATTGCCATCCTGACGGTTGGCTTCCAGGCAATTAAAGCCGCCACAGCCAATCCGGTCAGGGCGATCAAGAGTGAGTAGTCTTTTCAATCGGTCAACAATGTGATTTTTATGAAGTTTTCTTCTTTAATTTACCTTCTGTTTTTCAGCAGATTACTTTCTTTGACAGCGCAAGACTTGCAGCCACTTCCGGTGATGGCAAATCTCGATGCGCAGTTGGAAGCGTATCCGCAGGAGAAAATTCATATCCATACCGACCGTGATGTGTATGTTGCCGGTGAAAAAATATGGTTGAAAGCATATCTTATTGATGCTTATACACATCTATATCCTACGCATAGTCAATATGTTTATGTGGAACTGATCGGGGCCAATGATTCGCTTTTCAGCAGGATTATGATACGGCCTATTCAAGATATGTTTTATGGTTACATTGACATTGCACCAACTATTCCGGCAGGGATGTATACGCTTCGCGGCTATTCGCATTATATGGAAAATATGGGGGATGATTATTTTTTTAAGAAGAATATACGGATTGGCAATCTTGCCGCAACCAAATCAAAAATATCCACTGATAATGGAAACAGCACATCTACTCTATCAAACCTCAGTAGTAATGATTTCGATGTTTCGTTTTTCCCTGAAGGCGGAAATCTATTAACGGACATTTTTTGCAAGGTAGCATTTAAGGCGCTGGACAGTAATGGCTTTCCGGTAATTGTTTCCGGTGAAATCATTGAAGGAGACGGCACCGCAATCACAACCGTGCAGACTTTTTATTCCGGCATGGGTGTTTTTACGTTTATTCCAAAGGCAGGAAAGAAATACCGGTTGAAATGCAAGAGTGAAAGTGGGATGGAAAAATATTTTGATCTTCCGGCATCCGGTACTATGGCATGTGCTTTGAGTGTTTCATCTAAAAACAAAAAACTGTTTGTCAGCCTGCAACAAGCTGTTTCAGCGCCTGATAACACCCTGTATCTGCTTGTTCACAGTCGGGGAGTGGCGCTTTATTTTGCGGAATGGGACCGTCAGCGTGAAACGGTCGTATTTGATGAAAACTCTTTTCCGGCCGGTGTAATCCAACTGTTATTGTTTGACAGACAAATGAATCCGCTTAGCGAACGGTTGGTGTTCTGTAAAAATTACGGCAATTTAAAGGTCGATTTTAATACCGATAAAACTGTTTATAAAAAGCGGGAAAAAGTAATCGCAACAATAAAGCCTCTCCAACCCTCTCCGAAGGAGGGTCAATCTCCCTCTCTTTCGGAGAGGGTTGGGGTGAGGTGTTCCATCGCCATTACGGATGATATTGATATCCCTGTCGATTCTGCAACTACCATTCTGTCAAGTCTGTTGCTCTCGTCCGAATTGAAAGGATATATTGAAAATCAGGCATATTATTTGCAGGATACTGACGAAGCAACTATCGCACTGGATTATTTGATGATGACGCACGGGTGGCGAAGATACAATATTCCTGAAGTTGCCAAAGGGAACTTGGAATATCCGAAAATCCCTTATCAGACCGGTCAGGAAATCGCCGGCCATGTCAAAAGCCTGATGCTGTCTAAACCTGTAGTAAACAGCGAAATATCCATGATGACGAAAGATGGATTTGCAGGATTAGCTTCCACAGATGATAAAGGCCGGTTTTTATTTGAGGGTTTTGAATATCCCGACAGCACTCAATATTTTATACAGGCATTAAGCAGTAGAGGCAGCGACCGGGTTGCACTGATGATTGATTCCATCTCATTTCCGAAACCAATCCATGCGCCTTACATTCCCATCCGGGAGAAATCCAGCATAAATGATCAATCGGTAATTAACTCGGAAACAGACGATTTTATCAAAAAAGTTGAACAGCGTGCAACGTATGACGAAGCAATGTGGAGCATTGACTTGAGCACTGTGGTAGCAACGGCAAGCCGTATCCAGCGGAAAGATGAACCAAGACTTCTTTTTCCTCTTAATGAAGGAGCTAACGCGACTGTACGAAAAGAGGATTTTCAAAAAAATCCCCCGCCAAATGTAACCGATCTGCTACGTTCGGTTCCGGGAGTTCGTATCATTAATGGAATTCCCATAATCCGAAACGCTCATTTATCTACTTTTACATTGAATCCCTTGCCACTTGTTTTATTAGACGGAGTGGTAATGGAAGGTGGAGCTGCAGTTCTGGACGAACTATTGACGGTTTATGATATTGAAAGCATCGATGTTTTCTCAGGGTCAAGCGCTGCCCTGTTTGGCGCACGTGGCTCGAATGGTGTCATCAGTATAACTCTAAAAAGAGGCTTGGATGCTACCCACTCACCAAGAGAAGCTTTCAATTCTGCCGTTTTCACACCATTAGGCTATCAAAAACCTATCGAGTTTTATTCACCCCGTTACGATACACAAGAAGCGAAACAGTCTGAAACGCCTGATTACCGGACTACCATCTTTTGGAAACCGGACGTAGTCGTTTCGGAAGCAGGCGAAACAACCTTCGATTTCTATACTTCCGACTTTCCGACAACATATTCCGTTGTCATAGAAGGAATGACAACCGACGGTCAAATAGTGAGGCAGGTAGAAAAAATACAGGTAGAATAACAAAGAACGCAAAAAATATTAAGGAAAATCATTTAGCCAAATTGCTTTTTAAAATACTTAGAGCAAATTCTGCATTTTTTGTATTATCCATTAATTTTAGTTTTTTTAACTATTACTATTTATTTGTCTAATTTTTTAGACATAATTTTGCGGCGTCATTGTGAGGAAATGAACGAATGAGTCGATTCAACGCGAAAGTGATGAGGCTTTGAATTGAAAAAGAAGCGTTCGTGAATGAAATTAATGACGATATTCAACATTAAGAACTAAAGAAATAGACCGGATGAAAATTTTGACAAAAGCGGAAGAGCAGGTGATGCAAATCCTGTGGGAATTGGGGCAATGCACTGTGCAGCAGGCGTTGGAGAAGTTTGACGCGCCGAAACCGGCGCGGACAACGATTGCGACGGTTTTTTCCATTCTGGAAAACAAGGGTTTTGCTCAACATGAGAGTCGGGGGAAGCTGAATATTTATTCACCTGTCATTCAGAAAGATGAATATTCGAAATCGCAACTTTTCGGTATGTTGAAGAATTATTTCGACAACTCTTTTGCATCGATGGCTT
>JAITMM010000192.1 GCA_031277335.1 Tannerella sp.
TGCGTGTTGCCGTTTTACTGAAAAAAGAATCATAGCTGATGAAACAAATGCTATATATCTTACTTACAACTTTTTATTTACTCAATTTCAATAGTTGCGATTCGATGAACGGGCGCAATGCACCTGCCGAAGCGATTCATATTCACCGCTTTGATAAGGATTTATTCAAATTGATAACTGACGATACGCCGACGATACAGCAACAAATCGTCGCCGACTATCCGAATATGCTGAAAGTCATAGGATTGAGTATATTTCATACGCAATATACTCAAGACTCTATTTTTCTCGAACGTATTGTCAATCATTATTCTGAAGAAAATTTGAATAGGCTCTATCGTGATGCTATAAAAATATATGATGACATTGAAAATGTTGAGTCAGACCTAAGTTCCGGCTTTCAATACCTAAAGACCTGTTTTCCAACTATACAGATTCCGGCTGTCTATATGCATGTGTCCGGATTACAGCAAAATGTGCTAATAGACGACAGTCTCCTTTCGATATCGATTGATAGATATTTAGGATTCGACTACCCACTATATAAAGATTTTTTTAATGATTATCAGCGTCTTAAGATGACGCCGGAGCGTGTCGTTCCAGACTATCTAAGAGCATGGCTGCTCTCGGAATTTCCTTTTACAGGGAATGATAAAATGTTGCTTGACAGGATGATATATGAAGGAAAGATTAAGTACATCATACATCATGCACTACCAAAAGTGCTACCGGAAGTACTTATGGGATATACTCCGCAAAACTATCAATGGTGCAAACAAAACGAAATGTATTTGTGGAGGACGATAATTGAAAGAAAGCATTTGTATTCTGTTGATGACGTGGCAACTACAGTTCGTTATTTCGCTGATAGACCTTCGGACTTTATCTCCGACGAAGCGCCGGGAGACTTAGGCAGCTGGGTTGGGTGGCAAATTGTGACGGAATATATGGAAAAAACAAAATCGTCCGTAGAAGCGTTGATGACGAATACTGATTATCAGGATATTCTGACAAAATCCAAATATAAACCGTGAACTAAATTAATGTATATGAAGCTAATAGATAAAAAATTATTGGACGAAACAACGGCTAAGGCAAAGGTTTCGCCTCGTTTACGAATGAATTATAACTTTCACGAGAGGCTCGATGATACGATAAATCGCATACTGAATGCGATGGAGCCTGACACTTACCTAAGGCCGCATCGTCATTGCAACCCGGATAAAACGGAGATTTTTATACTGTTACGCGGAAAAGTTGCTTTTTTTATATTTGATGACTACGGCCTTATCCTGAATACCATTCTATTAGACCCTTTGAAAGGATGTTATGGAGCGGAGATAGAACCAGGCGTATGGCATGGATTGTTAGTACTTGAATCAGATTCAGTTATTTACGAAATCAAAGAAGGACCTTTTGCACCTCTTACACCTGAAAATATGGCACCATGGGCGCCTCCTGTTGAAGATGCGGAAGGAGCACGTAAGTATATGGAGGTGTTGAAGATGTATTTAATTGAAAATTAACAATGAAGAAAGAACATTTGATAAAAATCAATCAATGAAACAAATGGAAGTGATTCAATCTTTTTTAATGGAAAGGCAGTATCCGCCGTTCAACTTAAAAGCAGTACTTTTTGATATGGATGGCGTGCTATTTGATTCAATGCCAAATCATTCATTGTCTTGGCATCAAGTGATGGCGACACGTGGTTTTGAGTTTTCAATCGAAGACGCATATATGAATGAAGGCAGAAAAGGCCCTGACACTATTCGGAGAACTTTGCTCAAACATGGTCTGACAGTTTCTGACGAAGAAATTAAAGCGTTTTATCAGGAAAAAACAGAGTCTTTTAACTTGCTCCAGGAGCCCGGACTGATGCCCGGAAGTTATGAGTTATTGCAAAAAGTGGTGAATGACAACATTATACCCGTTCTTGTCACAGGTTCGGCACAATCTTCACTCCTGGATAGACTGCAACTTGCGTTTCCGGGAATTTTCACAAAAGAACACATGGTGACGGCTTTTGATGTCGAACACGGAAAACCTCATCCTGAATCTTACCTGCAAGCGTTGAAAAAATGCAGCTTGCAACCTTGGGAAACTGTTGTTGTTGAAAATTCTCCGTTAGGAACTGAATCGGCTCATCGTGCCGGATTATTTGTGATAGTGGTAAATACAGGCCCGTTACCTGATGAAATTCTATGGGAATCAGGTGCTAATATTCTATTTTCGAGCATGTTGGAGCTAAACGAATCATGGACTGATGTCAGTAGATTATTCTTTAGCGAAAAAAAATAACGATTTTTAGATGATATTACAAAAAAATCACTATTTTTGCCGATTATATCAAAATTATTAATTCATGTCATCATGATAAACAGACGTAATTTTTTAAAAAACTCATCAATGATGGCTGCCGGAGGATTATTGGCAGGCAGCGTAAATGTGGCTAATGCAGCCACTTCAAGTGTTTCAGGAGCCAATGCAGCTAAAAATATTGGTCTCCAGATTTATTCGCTCACGGTAGGCGGTGATCAGGAATTTGTCAAGGACGTGGCCGGTGGATTGAAAAAAGTCGCCGCCATGGGGTATGCTACCTTGGAATTAGCCGGTTACAACGACGGCAAGGTAGGAGCAGTGCCCATCAGGGATTTTAACAAAATGGCGCAGGATGCCGGGCTGAAGATCGTAAGCACGCACGTCAACCCGCCCGTGAACATGTATTCACCCCGCAACATCGAGCAGATCAAGGAATTTTGGAAAAAGGCCGCTGCCGACCATGCAGCCATCGGCTGCAAGTACCTCATCCAGCCGGGACAGCCTCAAACACGTAACACAGAGGATATCAAGATGATATGCGAAGTGTTCAACGAAGCCGGCAAGATTGCAAAAGCCGCCGGACTGATCTGGGGATATCACAACCATGACGGCGAATTTGCCACGGTCATCCCGGGCGGAATGGAAGGGTTTACCGGTAGAAGAAGGCCTTCGACGCCGGGCGCCCAGATTATTTATGACGGATATCTCGAAGGTACAGATCCCGAACTTGTTCAGTTTGAGATGGATGTGTATTGGACCGTTATGGGACAGAAAGATCCTGTCGATTACATGAAGAAACATGCCAATCGCATCAGGGTGTTGCACATCAAGGATGAAAAAGTATTGGGCGAATCAGGAATGATGAACTTCCAGAAAATCTATGAGACGGCGTATGCCAACGGGATTCAGGACTTTTTTGTCGAGTTGGAAAACTATCCGGAAGGAACGCAAATGGAAGGCGTCAAAGGCTGCGCAGACTATCTGCTGAAAGCTTCATTTGTCAAATGATCGGGACAATGGTATTTCACTGAAAAAAAGCGCTTGACAAATCAGTAAAGCGCTTTTTTTATGTTGCGGAGGCAAGATTCGAACTTACGACCTTTGGGTTATGAGCCCAACGAGCTACCACTGCTCCACTCCGCGATTTCAAATTCGGGCACAAAAGTAGTATATTAATTTGAAAAAAACAATTTTTTTGCAAGTTTTTTTTGAAGTATCTCTACATTAAGATTTTTTTGCTTACCTTTGTGCACAAATTTGATAAAAATGTGCAAATAATCCGATGGCAATAAATGTGTCAAAGACTCGCGAAATATTGGTAGATGCTGCAAGACAACTCTTTGCACGCATGGGATTCGACAATACTACCATGAACGATATTGCGCAGGCATCTCATAAAGGCAGGCGTACATTATATACATATTTTAAAAGCAAAGACGATGTTTTGCTGGCAGTCATCAAGACCGAGATGGACGAGTTATACCAGGTTCTGTTCACCCTCGTCGCGCAGGAAATACCTGCAGATGAGAAACTTATCAAGTTCCTGCATACGCGGCTGGTGACAATAAAAAAGATTGTTTCGCGCAACGGCACGCTCAAAGCCGCTTTTTTCCGCGATATGTGGCGGGTTGAGACAGCGCGTAAGGAATATAACAAGCAGGAAATCAATCTTATCAAAAAAATATTGGATGAAGGCGTCGAAGCAGGATTATTTGAAATACATGATACATATTCGATTGCATACATTTTGCATCAATCACTCAAGGGACTGGATTCGCCGTATATCAGAGGAAAAATTGGCAACACGGCAGCAGACCGGGAGGCTCAACAGCAAAACCTGATCAATTTGATATTTAACGGCATCAAAAAACAAACGGACATTAATCAATAAATAATTATAACACAATAACTTGTAAATTTTTAATCAGATGAAATTATTGGAAGGAAAGACGGCGCTCGTCACAGGCGCTGCACGAGGTATCGGCAAGGCGATTGCCTTAAAATTTGCAGCCGAAGGAGCCAATATTGCATTTACCGACCTTGCAATTGATGCTTCCGGACTTGCCACCGAGCAAGAGTTGCAGTCATTGGGTGTGAAAGCAAAAGGTTATGCATCAGATGCATCAAACTTTGAAGAAGCTCATAAAACCGTAACTGAAGTTGTAAAAGATTTTGGAACCATAGATATCCTGGTGAATAACGCCGGGATCACACGCGACGGACTGATGATGCGAATGAGTGAACAGCAATGGGATATGGTGATAAATATCAATCTCAAATCGGCATTTAACTTTATACATGCAGTCACGCCGGTCATGATGAAACAAAAAGGCGGGAGCATCATAAACATGGCATCCGTCGTCGGAGTGTCCGGCAATGCGGGGCAATCCAACTATTCGGCCTCAAAAGCAGGCATGATCGGGCTGGCCAAGTCCGTAGCCAAAGAATTGGGGTCCCGCGGCATCCGTGCCAATGCGATTGCGCCGGGATTTATCCTGACGGACATGACGGCCGCCCTGTCTGAACAAGTCCGCGAAGAATGGGCAAAATCTATTCCGTTGCGCCGCGGAGGATTGCCGGAAGACGTAGCCAACGTGGCAACGTTTTTGGCCTCCGACCTGTCGTCATACGTCACGGGGCAGGTCATTCATTGTTGCGGCGGGATGAATATGTAAAATGAAATGTGAGTGTTTACTGAAAAAAAACGACAGAAAAGCGCTTGCAATTGCTTTTTTTTATACCTTTGTGCCCTTAAAATGAAATATAACAGTATAAATAGACATTAAAAAAAATGGCAGCTTTAGAAAAAATTAGAAGTTGGGCTGGATTTTTGGTCATTGTGATTGGATTAGCGTTGTTCGCATTTATTATCGGCGACTTTCTCAATTCCGGCTCCACTTATCTCAGGCAAAGCAAAGAAGACATCTTGAATGTGAATGGCAAAAGTGTTCATTACCTTGAATATCAGAAACGAGTAGACGAAATGACAGAAGTCTATAAAATGCAGATGAACACCAATCAGCCTACCGAAGAGCAGTTTACTCAAATCAGACAAAGCTCTTATGATGCGATTGTCAATGAGATAGTACTCAACGGAGCGCTTGATAAAGTGGGTATTACCGTCACGTCAGAAGAATTGTTCGACATGGTTCAGGGAGAAAATATTTCGCCCCTTGCTCAGCAGTTTCCTTTATTTAGAGACCCTCAGACAGGAGCATTTGACAAGATGAGGGCATTGAATGTGCTGAAAACCATTGAAAACTATGACAGCGAGAACACCGATCCCCAATATCAGACCGAAATGCAACGTTATCGCACTTTATGGCTGTTTTGGGAGCGCAATATGAAGATGCAGGCTATGCAAAATAAATTTTCAACGTTGCTCACAAAAGTAGTTGTTTCAAATCAACTTGAAGCCAAAGATGCTTATGAATCAGGGCTTGAGAACTCGGATATCATTTATACTATGCAGTCGTTTGCCTCTGTGCCGGATTCAACCGTCAAGGTTAGCGACAGTGAAATAAGTAAACTGTATAACGAACGCAAAGAGCAGTTTAAACAAAAAGAAAACAGGATAATTGATTTTATCGTTGTAGATATCCGCCCAAGTCAGGATGATTATGACCAGACACTGGCAGACGTTCAAAAGGTATATGAAGAATTGAAAACAACTACAAATGTAGAAGAAGTTGTAAACGCAAGTTCGGAGGCGCCTTTTATGAATGCTTATGTTGCTGAAAGCGGATTAGACACTGATATGAAGGCATTTGTCGATACTGCAGTTGTTGGCTCCATCACCGAGCCTCTTTTCAGGGAAGATAGTTATCGCATATTTAAGTTGATGGACAAAAAGCTCTCCGCCGACTCCGTAAACGTTAAACATATCCTAATTGCCAGTCAAACAGCAACAAAGGCGCAAATGGAAACAGTGGCAGACAGTCTTCTCAATGTGATTAAGGGAGGTGGAAACTTTGAAGAAATCGCAGCTCAATATTCGGCAGATCAGCAATCAGGTCAAGCCGGCGGTGAAATAGGCTGGCTAACAGAATTATATGCGTTACGGTATTTTGGAGAGGAGTTTAAAGATGCAATTTTTTCTGCTACTTTGAATCAACCTGTAGTCCTTTCAACCAATTATGGCGTTCATATTATAAAAGTAACTGAAAAGACAGCTAATGTGCCAAAATATAAACTTGCTTACGTACACGTTTCAGTTACGCCCAGCTCTAAGACATACAGTAACTTATACAATAGATTGAATCAGTTTATCTCGACAAATAATACGATTGCGAAGATAGATACTGCGGCGACTGCTGCAGGATATGTTTTGACTTCAAATGTCAGCATAAACGCTACCGATAGGGGCGTAGGGATTGTTCCCGATTCGCGACAAGTTGTGAGATGGGCTTTTGAAGGAAACAAAAATGACGAGATATCTTCCATTTTTGAATGTAAAAATCATTTTATAGTTGCTGCAAGAAAAGGTAAAATTGCGGAAGGATATCAATCGGTTCAGGCTGTTACTCCAATTCTGAGGTCTCAACTAATGTCTGAGCTAAAAGGCCGGGAGATAGCACAAACGCTGAAGGCAAAAAATCTTTCGTCAGTTTTGCAATATGCCGAAGCTATTGGTTCGCAGGTAGATACTGTTAGGTTTGTCAACTTTGCCACACCTCGACTTGCAGGTATCGGCGTTGAACCGAAATTGAATGCAGCCGTGGCATATTCACCTCTGCAACAAGTTAGTACGCCTGTTGCAGGAAATAATGGCGTTTACGTATTCACAGTCATAGACCGCAGTAAGAGCGAAGTCCCTTATGATGAAAAAGAGGAGATTCTCAAGTTGGAGTCCGTAAATTCATATCGTGCAAGCTTTTCCAGCTTTGAGTCTTTGATGAACAATGCGAAAATTATAGATAACAGAATTAGATTTGAATAATATATTGTAAATGAGAAGAAAGGCTGTTGTACTACATAGTGCGGCAGCCTTTCTTTGCTTATAAAATTGACTATAATGACCCCTCTGTACGGTATGACAATGAATGAGTTGAAAGGTGTTGCCGCCGTAGCGGGATTACCGACTTATGCTGCACGGCAATTAGCTGATTGGCTGTACAAAAAGAAGATAACAACTATTGCTGAAATGTCAAATATAGCCCAATCTAAACGCGAATTATTGGCATCTCAATATGGAGTCGGACTTACTCCGCCACTCAAAAAGATAATTTCATCCGACGGCACATCAAAATACCTTTTCCCAATAAGTTCAACCAAATCGGTCGAAACAGTCTTTATACCTGCCGACGATAGGACAACTCTCTGTGTATCATCGCAAATAGGCTGTAAATTGAATTGTGCTTTTTGCATGACAGGAAAGCAAGGCTTTGCAGGCAACCTGACAGCGTCTGAAATATTGAACCAAGTACGTTCCGTAGAAGAAACAGACAGAATCTCAAATATAGTATTTATGGGGATGGGCGAACCGTTAGACAATATCGAAGAGTTGTTTAAAGTGTTGGAAATCATGACATCTGAATATGGATATGGATGGAGTCCAAAACGAATCACTGTCTCTACGGCAGGCATTATCAAAGGACTAAGGCGATTTTTGGATGAAAGTCTTTGTAATCTGGCAATTAGCCTACACTCCCCATATCCTGATGAACGACAATCTTTGATGCCTATAGAAAAAGCTAATCCAATCAAAGATATAATACAAATCGTTCGTCAGTATGATTTTTCGCATCAAAGGCGCGTGTCGTTCGAATATATAATGTTTGAAAACAAGAATGATTCGGCACAGCATGCAAGGGATTTAGCTAAGATGTTGACAGGAATTTCCTGCAGAGTGAATCTGATCGGTTTTCATCAAATTCCAAACGTTCCATTGAAAAAATGTAGTTTTCATCAGATGGAAATATTTCGTAATATATTGAATACAAAAGGAATAACATGTACCATACGCGCATCTCGCGGAGAAGACATTGCTGCTGCTTGCGGAATGTTGTCAACGGTGCAATCCGTAAATTAAAAAGAAAATGAGACCTAAATATACATCTTTTAAGATAAAAAGGCTATATTTGTCATCATTATATCGACATTAAATAGAATGAATAAAAAAATAATAAAGGTAGGCATTACGCATGGAGACATTAATGGTATTGGTTATGAGGTGATTTTGAAAACTTTCGCCGACGAACGAATGACCGAATTATGTGTTCCGATTATATACGGTTCGCATAAAATCGCACTTCATAATCTGAAATTCATGGAGTTGCCTCCCATTAATTTTAAAATAATCAGCAAGGCTGAAGATGCAGTCGAGGGGAAAGTAAACCTCATCAATTGTGTCGATGACAACATCAAGGTTGAATTTGCGCAGGCAACTTCTGAAGCCGGTCTGAGCGCTTTCAAATCGTTGGAAGCCGGCGTTGCCGATCTCAAACGCGGCGCAATTCAGACCTTAGTGACGGCGCCAATCAACAAAGCATGTATCCAGAGTGAAGCATTTAAATATCAAGGACATACAGAGTATTTTGAAAAAGAATTTGGAGAAAACGGTATTCATAAATCGTTGATGATTATGACAAAAGATACGCTCCGAATCGCTTTGGCGACAGCGCATATCCCTTTGTCCGAAGTAAAAGGAAAACTCTCTAAAGAGCTTGTGAATCAAAAATTAACGCTGTTCAATACTTCTCTGATTCGCGATTTTGGTATTATCAAACCTCGCATCGCAGTTTTGGCACTTAATCCTCATGCAGGAGATAAAGGATTGCTTGGCGATGAAGAAGAAAAAATACTTTTGCCGGCAATAGAAGAAGCAGAGAAACAGGGTATTATAGTTTTTGGCCCATATCCTGCCGACGGCTTTTTTGGGACTAACGCGATGAAACATTTTGACGGTATCCTGGCTATGTATCACGATCAGGGCTTGATTCCTTTCAAAATATTTGCAATGGAAGACGGAGTGAATTTTACTGCCGGCCTGCCGGTCGTCAGGACATCGCCTGCTCATGGCACTGCCTACGATATTGCAGGTCAGAATATTGCATCGGAGGCATCATTTAGAAATGCGCTCTATTTGTCACTTGATATAGTGAGGCAACGCAGAAATTATCAGGAGATTACAGCCAATCCGTTGCAAAAGCAATATGTGTTTAAAAGCGGAGACAATGTGAAGCTCGATTTAACATCTGAAGACATAAATGATTGATATCTTTAAGAATAGACTGAATATGTTTAACAATAAAACGATTGTATATACTTCCGGTACATTTGATTTGTTTCATTACAATCACTTACGCATGATTAATTATGCCCGAAGTTTGGCAGATATTTTGATTGTAGGCGTCAGCACGGATGAGCTTGTTTCGTCTTATAAAGACACCCCTACAATACCTTTCAACGAACGGCTTCAGATTATTGAAGCGTTAAAAACACCTGACATTGTGATTCCGCAGCACACGCTCGATCATACCGAACTGGTGAAGAAATTGAATATCGACGCTTTTGTTGTAGGTGACGATTGGTTTGGAAAGTATGATTATCTGAAAGATATAGGCGTTCAGGTCTTTTATTTTCCTTACGGAACGGGCGTTTCTTCTTCGTCACTGAAAAAGACGATTTACGATTCTTACGAAAAAAATTTGTTCTTGGAAAGGAAGGCAAAACCTAACTCTGTCGTCAATCAAAATGAGATTGACGAATTTCAAAAATAAATGTTATATATGGCTAAAAATGTGTTAATTACAGGTGGTACTAAAGGAATAGGCAAAGCAGTGGCATGTTGTTTGGCGCAAGCCGGATATGACTTGTTGCTGACCTACTACGCTGATACTCCGGACGAGGTTCTTGAGACCGAAACTGCTTGTAAGAGTTTTGGTGTAAACGTAACTTCGTTTCAAGCTGATATATCTAATAAACAATCTGTTACAGATGTCACTCAACTTGTGACAGAACAATCTGAATCATTTGACGCCATTATTTTCAATGCAGGGATAACTTACAGAGAATCATTTGAAAACATCGATCCGGCTGAATGGGAACGTATGTTCTTTGCAAATGTCCATTTCCCTGTCTATCTGCTACAACAGATTGTCGGGCGTATCAAACCGGGAGGCAGTGTCATTTTTACAGGCTCATTGATGGGTATCGAACCTCATGCCACGTCGCTTTCTTACGGAGTGACTAAAGCAACTGTTCACGCTTTGACAAAAAACTTAGTTAAATTCCTGACTCCCTATAAGATACGTGTCAATGCCGTTGCACCTGGATTTGTTGATACAGAATGGCAAAAAAATAAACCGGCAGAAATTAGGCAGAATATAGAAAGAAAATTGGCTTTAGGACGTTTTTGCGCTCCGGAAGAATTGGCCGGAGTATATAAAATGCTTATTGAGAACGCCTGTATGAACGGAGAAATTATAGTAGTCAGCGGTGGTTATTCATATAAATAAAACATTATGAATAAGGAATTTACGGCATCTTTAAAATCGGTGGAAACAGAAAATGTGCTCGACTTGTATTTTTATCGCCCTATCGGTTTTCAAATAGCTCGTGTACTTAAACATACGCCTGTTACTCCTAATATGGTCACTATTCTGTCTATTTTTGTAGGAGCCGGAACCGGTATTATGTTTTATTATAATGATTTAACTTATAATATTATCGGTATATTATTGTTGATAGCTGCTAATATAATGGATTGTGTTGACGGTCAATTAGCTCGCATCACGGGAGTCAAGTCGAAAATAGGTCGCGTATTGGATGGCATTTCCGGAGATATCTGGTTTATTGTTATTTATGTATGTTTAGCTTTGCGGTTGACACATACGTATGGTTCGGCATGGTTTTTCGTACCGGCAGTCCTGTCCGGTATATCTCACTTGATACAAGCTGAAATCACAGACTATTACAAGACATTGCACCTGTTTTTTGAAAGTAAAGAAAAAGGTATCGAATTTCAGACCAGCACTCAAATCATTGAGCAACGACTTAACATGAAAAATGGAATAAACCGCTTATTTTATTCACTGTATTTAATATATACACGAATACAAGAACGATTGACACCTGCTTTGCAACTGTTATTAAATAGTTTACAGAAAAAATACGGTGAGGATATTCCGGAATCAATTCGTCTCGAATACCGCAAGAAAAGTTCTCGACTGATGAAAAGTTGCATTGATTTTTTGACGTTCAACGGACGGACAATAGTTCTGTTTGTCGTTATAATCAGCGGATATGTTTGGATTTATTTTATATATGAAATTATAATACTTAATTTTGTTTTATTTCTTGCTATTTATAAGCATGAAAAAATGTGTAAAAAGATTTGTATTGATTTAGACTGAATATGAGAAAGACAGTTTTTGATATAGAAGATTTACAGGAAATAAGCCCTTTTTTCAGAAATAAGTTTACGGCTTTTTTGGGTAAACTGTTGATTAAATGGTTAGAATTTTCAAAAATAAATAAGATTCATTCTGACCATTGTCATTTGAGAGGAGCAGAATTTACTTCGGCAATGCTGTCCGATCCAATCATGGATGTCAAATATAATTTGTTCAATACCGAATTGCTCGATTCTCTCCCCGAAGGAGCATTTATTACCGTTTCAAACCATCCCATAGGCTCGTTGGACGGTATAATCCTAATAGATATTTTTGCTTCATACAGAAAAGATTTTAAGGTGATGGTCAATGAGATGTTAGATAAAGTTGGAGCATTGGCAGACAATTTCATTTCAGTCAAACCTAATACGGATGATGAAAGAAAAGGCAATATTTCAAATACCGGCGGTGTAAGGGAAGCGCTTAGTTGGCTGAAAGGCGGGCATCCTATAGGTTTCTTTCCGGCAGGTGCCATGTCATTCAAAAACAGTAAAGATGAGGTACTTGACCGTCCATGGACGCATAGCGTCATAAGACTGATTCGGAAAGCAAACGTGACAGTATATCCGGTATATTTTGGGTGTAGAAATTCAAATCTATTTTATTGGTTAGGCAAGATAAGCTGGAAAATAAGGACGTTGCGTGTAGCAGCCGAGACATTCAACAAACGTGGGCAAACTTTTGCTATCCACCTGCGACCTCCGATTACAGCTAAGACGCTGAAACAGTTTACAGACGATACCGAATTAGCCGAGTTTTTGTATAAGGCGACGTATGATACTCTGTGATTTAAAGATTTAAATATTCAAATATTAAATATGACATCAAAAGATATACTGCCCGTTAAACAACGTTTTGGGATAATTGGAAACGACGAAGTGTTGATGCGTGCCATAGACGTGGCACTGCAAGTGGCGCCGACAGACTTATCAGTCTTAATAACAGGCGAAAGCGGTGTGGGAAAAGAAATTTTTCCTCAAATCATACATCAGAACAGCCCGCGCAAGCACAAACAATATATCGCTGTAAATTGTGGAGCTATTCCGGAAGGGACGATTGATTCTGAGCTATTTGGTCATATAAAAGGCTCGTTTACAGGTGCTTTAGATGATCGTAAAGGCTATTTTGAAGTAGCTGACGGAGGTACCATTTTCCTCGACGAAGTAGGAGAATTGCCTTCGTCGACGCAAGCACGACTTCTGCGTGTGCTCGAAAGCGGCGAATTTATCAAAGTAGGCTCGTCGAAAGTTCAGAAGACAGACGTCCGAATTGTGGCGGCTACAAATATAAATTTAGCAGAAGCCATTCAGTTACAGTCGTTTAGACAAGACCTTTATTATAGGTTGAGCACAGTTCCAATTCAGATACCTGCTTTAAGGGAACGTCCGGCTGAAGATATATTATTGTTGTTCAGAAAGTTCGCAAGTGATTGTGCTGAAAAATACCAGATGCCTGCAATAACACTCGATGACGAAGCCTGTCGGATGCTATTAAGATATCGTTGGCCCGGGAACATACGTGAGTTAAAAAACGTAACAGAAAGAATGTCTGTAATAGAACGTGACAGAACATTGACGGCCAATGAACTACAAATGTATCTGCCTAATCTTGAAATTGAAAAACTTCCTGTTTTGATGAGTCGTGATAATAGTCAAAAGGTATTTCAAAACGAACGCGAAATACTTTATCAGGTACTCTTTGACTTGAAAAAAGACGTAAATGACTTAAAAGGATTAGTTCACGATATAATGAGCGGTAATATACAAATAACTGTAGATGAGGGAAATGTATATACTCATCCTCTTCAATCCATGTCTCCGATTCAGGAAGCGGAATCAGTGGAAGAAACATTAGCATTGGATGAAGTCGAAAAGGAACTGATTAGAAAGGCATTAGAAAGGCATAACGGACGTCGAAAGAATGCAGCAGTCGATTTGAAAATATCTGAACGGACGCTGTATCGTAAAATTAAGGAATATGGGTTGGAATAGTATTATATTGGTAAAACTTGCTTCGACGGCAAGTAATCGTAAGCAATATTTGAACAATTTTATATATGCTATAATATTGTCAACCTGCATTTTGTTGATTTCGAGCTGTAAATTTCAATATGGTTTCCAAGGTGGGACGATGGATTACTCGAAGGTGAAATCCATATCAATAAAAGACTTTCCAAACATGGCTCCATTAGTATATCCTCCACTGGCTCAAAAACTTACTGACCAGTTGAGGGAAAAATACAATCGTCAAACGCCTTTGGAAGTCATTCGAGAGAATGGGATGATGGACTTGGAAGGTGAAATCACGTCTTATGACATGACACCACTTGCCGTTCAGGAAGATATGTTTGCTTCTCAAACGCGTTTGACCGTGACAGTACGCGTCCGTTTCACAAATCAGGTGATGCCTGAAGATGATTTTGAACAGAGCTTTTCAGCTTATCAGGAATTTAGCAGTTCGGAAGACCCTACCTTAGTTGAAGACCAACTTACTGATCTGATAATTAAGGAAATAATTGAACAAATATATAATGCTACCGTAGCAAAATGGTAAACCATGAAATGCGATGAATTATATCAATTGATGGCCAATCCTGCCTCACTGTCTTACGATACTATCACTGACTTAAAGCAGATTGTGAACGACTTCCCCTATTTTCATGCTGCAAGGATGCTTTATCTAAAAAATCTGGCTGCCATTGAAGACATACGACTAAATGTGGAATTGAAAAAAATGGTCATTCATCTCCCTGACGCAAGCCAACTATTCTTATTGCTTGAAGGAGAGCGGTTTTCATCGACTTTGAAGCAAGATTTGACAGAAAATGAGTTTTCTTCTGAAGAGCCTTTAGTTTTTGAACCAACATCCATTGCTACAGTTGATTATACTCAAATGTTGACTGATGATGAACCTCAAGCACAATCCTCGTCAAATCCAAAACTCCAACATCAGGAGCTGATAGATTCATTTATCATCAACGAACAATCTCGTTCCGGTAGTCGATTTAAACCGGAAATCGCGAAAAATGCTGATGATTCCGATGAAATCATTCAGGAATCCAATCTTACGGAACAACCGCTTGATAATACATATTTCACTGAAACACTGGCACATATCTATATCAAGCAAAAAA
>JAITMM010000209.1 GCA_031277335.1 Tannerella sp.
ACCGGTTGGGTCGGTTACACGCTGTCGTGGTCAGACCGCCGGTTCGACGAACTGAACAACGGTCGCCGCTTCTTCTACAAATACGACCGCCGACACGACCTTAACATCGTGCTGATGAAACGCTTCGGCAGTAAAATAGAAGCCTCCGGCACATGGGTGTTCGGCACGGGCAATGCCGTTACCATCCCTGTAGGCATTTATTCCGTCGATCACCCGCTGGGCATAAACACCAATCAACCTGCGTATTATTCATCCCAACTCCTTCAATACGAATACGGCGAACGCAACGCATACCGCATGAACCCCTACCACCGGCTGGATTTGAGCATATCGTTTATCAAACAGCGGAAATGGGGCGAAAGCCGTTGGGTAGTAAGTATATACAATGCCTACAACCGCAAAAATCCATTCTATATCGACGTCGCCAAAAATACCGCGCCCGAAGGCATCACCTACAAATACATGCAATACAGCCTGTTCCCTATAATTCCCTCCATCAGTTATCATTTCAAATTTTAGCTTATGAACAAAAGAAATATCCTCAGTCTTTTTCTAAAATTGTCAATTATCATTTGTCACTTGTCAATCGTCTTTTCCTCCTGCGATTCAATGACGACGGAATTGGAGATTGACGCCGCCTCGTTCGACCCCAAACTGTGCGTGACGGCATCGCTGGACGGCGCATCGGGCGTTTTCACCGTCGTCCTGACCGAAGGACGTTCAATAGCCGACTACCAAAATCCCGTAAGCTACGAACAGACCAATATCCGCAACGGCGAAATACGGCTGTACGAAGACAACCTCCTGATATTCAACGAAGCAGGCGCGTTTGACATGACGGTAAGCGAGTATAATCCCTATCAAAACTATTATCAAGTTGAGGAGCAGACTTTTCAACCCAAGACAGGTTATCGTTTCGAGACGCGGGATATTGCTACACGCCCCGGCAGCGTTTACCGTTTGGAGGTGGAAGTAGACGGTTATGCCATGATCACATCCTCGTCTGTAATGCCCTATCCACCTGATGTTTCGGCGTCTATCGACACCTTTGTTTTTGTTCAGAAAGACAATGTCGAGGAATACAATACACTGGAAGCCGGGTTTTCAAACCGTACGGGAAACGTTTTCTGGCCTGTCGCGCTCCGGTGGAACGGACGCCCCGAAGGTCGAAACTACTATGCGCTTGAAATGCGCGAACAGCGAACGACCATCGAAGGCACACCCGACGAGTGGTTTCATGACGGGCTTTTCAACCGGAATATTTATGTCGAAAACTCCGCCAAAATCCGTGACAACCCCGAAATCGAGATCTTTGCAAGCCAGGTGATAAATGCTGATTTCGACCTTCCCGAACCGATTGATTTATACGGTATTCCTGTATTGCTGATGAGCGATATAGGCTTGACGCCCGGCAATGCCTCGCTCATGCTGTATAAATCTGTCGAGCTTTCCGACATTTCGCAGGAAGATATGCCGTGGTATCAGCCCGAAATGTATGAAAAGTTCGTCCAGCGCCTTGACGTCACATTTCGTGTGAAGCAAATCACGGAAGCGACGTTCAAATATTACCGCAGCCTTGTTTTGAACGAATCGGGAACCGGTTATTTCTTCGAGCCTGTCACGATTTCCGGCAATATCGAAAACGGCTATGGCGGATTCTCGGTCTCCAATTCCATTGATATTCAATTGTTAAACTATGAAGTAGTCAAGTACAGGTATGCCGATCAGCCGTTTTGAAATGGTCTGTTTTTTTTGAGCATTTGTTCGTATCGATCTTGTGCGTTATCGAATAAACGTTTGAGTCCATGTAGTGTAATAGATTCGATTTTATTTTTCGCCGATTGCCAGTTTAGACAGGAAAACGGTGAAATTTCTTGTTTGAATTGACAACCATTTCATTGAGCCTTTTTCTTATTTTCTCCCAATTAAATACACCTTCGGTCAATTCGATTTCCGCCGACAAATCAATGTCGTCAAAATACGTCAATGCTTTGACCGCTAATAGATTGCTTGTACTTGGGTATTTAACATCGAAAACATCAAGCATCGTATTCAATGTCATTTTGGTAGACAGAAAAGCAACATCTACAAAATCTTTCAATCTTTCGCCATTTTGAAGTATTGCTTTCAATTTCATGGCTGCTATGTCATAAATTGACGCAATACGGAAACTGCCGTAAGTATAGAGAGGATTTACCTGTAAACTGTCATCCCAAACAAAATCCACTTTGATATCATTGATAAATCCCAATAATGTGAATTTAGAATTACTGTCCGGATTCTTATCTTTAAAAGCATACGCACTGTTTAAATATTTTTCCAACTCAATTTTATTAAACTGCTGATGTGAAAATAAATCGAGGTCAATGCTTTTTCGATGCCCGATATAAAGAGAAAGTGCAGTTCCGCCAACAAGGTTAAACTGTTTCAGCCTCTCATCCAGCATAAGCGCTTTTATGAGTTCAAGTGTAGTTCTCTCAACCGTTTCCGTTCGTAGCATATCAAATCTTCCTTTTTTAGATCAAAAACCAACCTTACAAACGATTCATTTCTTGGGTGTAACACAGATCGTATCTGTTTGATTGCTTCCCTGACTCCATCAAATCCTCCATAAAGTTTGAAGATAGCGTACCAATCGCTTGTATCTCCAAGTTCAACAACACGATGTACAACAAACAGTTTCATTCTTTGCCAATCATCATCGTTCAAATTCGATGTATTTACATCCCAAAGTAAGCCTTTGTAAACTTGGGGATTCTTCTTGATGCGTTCTTGCCAGTCTTCAAACATAATCTCTGTTGTAGAAAATGCAAAGATAATGATAACATTTCGGATAACAATATAATTTCCCCAATTAGTTCGGAAGAGAGGCAATGATCTGCGTGGGGCGATTGATGAAATCATTAACGAATTGGAAGGAGGAAACGAATTATGCTGATAAACGACAACGAGTATTTTGAAATACTGAACGAAATCAAAAATCGAATTAAAACGGCACAATACAAAGCAGTTTTGGGTGCAAATCAAGAATTGATATGTCTGTATTGGAGTATAGGCAAAACTATTATTGCAAATACTAAATACGGGGCTAAGTTTATTGATACTCTTTCAAAAGATATTCAAAGTGAATTTCCTGATACAAAAGGCTTTGCCGTCAGAAACCTTAAATATATGCGAAAGTTGGCAACGATTTTTGACGATGAACAAAAAGTGCAATCACTGATTGCACAATTGAGTTGGACGCATAATTTGAGAATAATGGACACCGCGAAAACGGCTGAACAATATGAATGGTACGCAAGACAAACCATTGAAAACGGATGGTCTGTTCGTGTTTTAGAGTATCATATTGAAACCAAAGGCTACGAAAGACAAGCATTGACCGAAGAAAAAGTGAGTAATTATCAACTACTACTACCCGTCCCGCAAAGCGACCTTGCCGTTGAAACCCAAAAAAGTGCATACGTGTTCGACTTCGTAGAAAAGCGTAAAGGCATTATTGAGCGGGAAATAGAAAAAATATTTCTCATTTTTCTAGTCGCTGTATTTCTAAACCTATCCTGTTTCGGTTGCAAGAAATATGACAACGGCAACTACTGTGCACAGGTTGAATATTACAACCCTAATACAGGGACACATTCAACTTATACACTTCCGGTAAAAGTTAAAGATAATAAGTTGACAGTTATCCATTTCTCTAATGGCGGTTGGCTGGATGACAGCCATTTTACTCCACCTGCCATAAAGAATGGAAAGGCAAGTTTCGTTTCGGACAGAAAGTATAGATACGAAATCAAAATATTGAAGAAAGGAGCTTGAAAATGAGACAGCAAGAATCATTCCCATTCTTTAAGTATCAATTTGATACAAGATAAAACTTGTTCATATTTCAGGCTTGCATCCGATTCCATTAATTGATTGATCAAAGGACTTTCTTCTGCAAGTGCTATTTCTTTGTTTAATATCCCAACTATGTAGTCCATGGTTTTTTCATTATTTCGTACTAAGAATTTAATGTCTCTTGCCATCAGTAGTGCACCGGCAATTATAGGGTCAAACTCTTCTGATTCATAAAGATCAAAATGTTCATCAACAGCGTGTTGTCTAATTTATCACTTGAGATATTGTAACTCATTGTTCAATATTATTTCTGCTGTTTCTATATTTCTACTATCCCCGCTACCCATTAAATCGGCATAGATTAAAAGAGGCGAAACGGTATTGTTTTCTTCTTCATTATAAAAAAGATGAAGAATTTCTACTTTGCAATTGTCGTCAGGAATAAGTTTCAAAGATTTACCAACAGATTGCCAAGTTCCGTCGGTATAAATTGTATAATTTGCCGGAGCAAGATTTTTTGTTAAAATGCCTGCTCCGCATTCGCCTCCCCATAATGTTTTACCGGAAACAGATGACAAGTCTAAATTAATCCAATTGGAATAATCGAGTTTGTTTGCAAAACTCAATTTTTTTAAGAGCAATTTCGGACGAAGCACGTCATTGTATGCAATAACCCAACGTTGCAGAAGTTCCGATTTATTCTTCAGCACTTTTTTATTTTTTGTTTTCAAGACAAACTTCAGATCTGCAAGTTCTTGAATAATAGCACTAACTGAGCCTAATGCTATATGCGACAACTCTGCAAGTTCCCGAAACGATTTATTTATATTATCTGAATTTACAAGCAAACAATAAATCAGCTTTATGCCGGCATCTTGAAAAGCACGTGGTTGATTGGTCCTTGGTAATCGCTCGTTTTTTTTTCCTTCAATAATGAGTATCAAGTTATTCTGCTGAATATTACAATTTCCTGCTGTATCGATATAGCTAATTCCTTCATCCACAAAAGTTTTGGCAATAACAGAAGGTATATACTTCGTAACAAGAAGCACCGGTAGATTTTCTTCGCGCGAAGCATCTTTTAATTGTTGAAGCACAATCCCTTTGTTGCCTTGAGTAATTTCAGGTTTCACATCGACAACAAAGCGTTCATTTTTGATCTTGGCAATGCTGTTGTTTTTCCTTTTGCCATCAGAAAAAACAATATCAAAGCCTTTATATTCAAATAATTTGCTTTGAACTTCTTCAAGTAAACCTGCTCTTGTATTCATATAATCCGTTCAGTTAATAATGTTTGTTCATTTTCAATGAACGCGCAAAGATAGTGAACAATTTTGGGATTAGCAAAAAAATCATAAAAATTATAACCGATGGCAACTATTGTGCAGAGGTTGCATATTACAACCCCAATACAGTAACACTTTCAACCTATACACTTCCGGTAGAAGTTAAAGAAAAAAAGTTAAAAGTTGTCTCAAATTTTGAGCTACAATAGTTTTTTTTATACTTTTGCGGTTAATTAAAGTAAATGAATAAGTAACATAATTAACTAATTGTCTGCGAAAAAGGGCGGACGTTAAGCCAAAATGAATGATGAAAAAGGTAGGATTCGCGATTTTGAGTGTGCTTTTTGCAATTGTGATGTTTACGAATTGCAGTAAGGACGACATGTCATCCGTTATTATTGAAGGGCTTACGCAGGAGAATTATCCTGTCATGGACGGCTCAACTTCTACCGACCCTTTAGTCAGAATGATTGCCTGCAAGTTATTCGGGCATAGCTATGAGTGGAAACAGGAGGAGGATAATCAAACATGGTCATTGTCAACAAATTTGCCTGATAAATTTATCGAAAACAATTTGAAAAATTCACAAACCCATAATGCATTTATCAATCTGATAGACAGCAAAGTGGATATGATTTTTTCAGCGAGGGCACAGTCGGCCGATGAAGCAGCATACGCAGCCCAAACAGGCGTTACGTTGATAGAAATACCGATTGCATTAGACGCACTCGTTTTTATGAACAGTAAAGGAAATGCTCCTAATCCTGACTGGGACAATCCGGTAACTGCATTGACACACAGTCAGATTCAAGACATCTATACGGGCAGAATCAAAAACTGGTCGGAAGTCGGAGGGAAAGATGACGCGATTATTCCTTATATTCGCAACAGAAACTCGGGGAGTCAGGAATTAATGGAGACATTAGTGATGACGGAACCGATTACGGATGAAGCGGAACTCGACTACTATTACAACGAAGATCATATTATATATCAAATGGTTCCTGTATTTTCAGCCATCAGTTACAACAGGCAGGCTATAGGATATACGGTTCACTATTACAAAGAGAACATTGTCCGCGACTGGCCTGCGGTTAAAACGCTTGCAATCAACGGTATTTATCCCGATAAGACTACGATTGGAAACAGGCAATATCCTTT
>JAITMM010000011.1 GCA_031277335.1 Tannerella sp.
TTATCACAAAAAAATGAAAAAAACGGAAAAATGTCGATATTGGATTGCATCCCAAACGGGATGCGCCGCTCGGTAGCAAGGTCATTCGCGCTCAGGACGCATTCCGTACGGAATGCGACCGACAATGGCATCCATTTTCTACCGAGCGATGCAATCCTGACGGATTGCAATTGACACAGGCATCTTTCTAATGCCGAGCGATGTAATTCTAATGGATTGCCGTTTGACAATTAGCTGTCTTGCAGAGCAATCCGAATGAGATTATTCCTGTTACCAATCTTTATGCGCCTTCGATCTTTAGTGCTTTGATGATTTGGTCGGCGTGGATTTTTGTATCCACTTTCTTGATGACCTTTTCAATCACTCCTTCTTCGTTGATTATAAAGGTGGTACGCAAGAGGCCAAAACTTGTTTTGCCGTACAGTTTCTTTTCGCCCCACACGCCAAAGAGGTTGATGATTCGGCGTTCGGGATCGGATATCAGGTTGAATGTCAGCTTGTATTTCTCCTGAAACTTTTTATGGCTCTCGACGGAATCGGCGCTGACGCCGATAATCACGTATCCTTTGGAGAGGAAATATCCGTTTTTATCATTCAGGCTGCATGCTTCGGCGGTGCAACCGGGCGTATTGTCTCTGGGGTAGAAATAGAGGATCACCTTTTTGCCTCTGAACTGTGATAGCGAAATGGTTTCGCCGTTTTGATTAAGGCCCTCAAAATCAGGGGCCGGAGTTTGTTCGTTTAACATATTCTTTTTGTTATTACTCGTTAATAGTTCTGCGATTGCAGGTCAAGACCGCAATGATGCATTTTTTCGGGAATAATTCTTCGTTATCACCCTGCAATCAGCCTTTTAGCAAGGTTGACGGCTGCGTTGGCGTTATTGCCGTAGCCGTCGGCGCCGATGCCGCGCGCATACGTTTCGTTGATGGGGGCGCCGCCGACCATGACTTTGACTTCGTTGCGGAGGCCTGCCTTGTCGAGCGCTTCGATGATCTCCTTCATGTAAGTCATCGTGGTGGTCAGCAAGGCTGAGAGGCAGACAATGTTGGCATTATGCTCCCTGACTGCTTCGATAAACTTTTCCGACGATACGTCGACGCCAAGGTTAATCACCTCAAATCCACATCCTTCGAGCATCGAGGCAACGAGGTTCTTGCCGATATCGTGCAGGTCGCCCTTGACGGTGCCGATCACGACAGTGCTTAATCGCTTGCTTTTCTCGCCTTTAAGCAATGGTTTGATCACTTCGAGCGCCCCTTTCATGGCCCTCGCCGAGATCAACAGTTCGGGTACGAAGGCCTTGCCTTCTTCAAAGCGCTGACCTATTTCTTCCATCGCCTTGGACATGTAGTCGTTGATCATGACTTGCGGGTCATGTCCCTCAGCAACAGCCTTATTGGTCGCTTCGACTGCTGCCGCCAAATTTCCTTTGAGGATCGCTTCTCTTAATAAATTCAAGTTTTCCATCGTTATATTCATTTTTTATTACGTAATTCATTGAGTGTCTCAAACATGGCTACCACATTTTCGATGGGAGCGTTGGCTTGAACATTATGTACCGAATTAAACACAAATCCGCCTCCCTTGCCGAAAATCTCGCATTGACGGCGTACGTGTTCCTTGACTTGCGACGGGGAAGCATTAGGTAGAACTTGCTGTGTATCAATGCCTCCACCCCAGAAGACAAGTTGTTGTCCAAATTCATCCTTGAGTTGTTGGGGATTCATATTTTTGGCATTGATCTGGACGGGATTGAGGATATCGAAGCCCGATTCAATCATCGCAGGGATCAGCGGGGTGATGGAACCGCAGCAGTGTTTGAAGACTTTCCACGTGGTATTCAGGTGAATCCAGTCGTTCATCCGCTTGTAGTGGGGTAGCCATAAATTCGAGTAGGTTTCGGCAGAGCAGAATTGCGATTCCTGTGTGCCAAAGTCGGTGCCGCAAGTAAATACAACGTCTACTTTATCACCCACCCTGTCCCACAATTTCCTGTAATTGTCGATAGCAATATCTATTTGTTTGTCAAACAGTTTATTAATGAAGTTACTGCGAACGATGGTCGACATATACCACTCGGCAACCGAACGTATCCCTTTCGGGTCTTTGAGGCTCATTCCGGGAATAAATGCGATATCGCCCAATGCCGCGCCTCCGAAACTTGCTATCACGGCTTTTCCTGTATTTTGAGCTTTATCTACCTGACTTACAAAATATTCCAAATCGATATCTGACATTGGCCCAAATTCTTCCAGGTTATCATTGATGTCAAGTGTGTCGTCGTCGACTGCGAATTTTCGTTCGATGCCATTGAAGAAATAGCATCCCGAAGGCATGACGGCGCTGGGCGGATACGAACGGTCGCCTTTGGCAAACACGTAAGCGCTTCCATTTGAATCGGTTGTCATATCAATCTCTTTCGATATCAACACCTTTTGCCCCCAGGACGTCGTTTGAAGGTGATATTCGAGTTCGGTGCAGCCCATCATGTCGGTGCGACCCAAAATACCGGTGACGTCCGTTCCGATGATTTGCTGCAGTTCTTCGTCGACTTCGCCCAGCATCTGGAAAGGTTCGATGACCTTTACGGGCTTGTCTTCCAGGCCGTAATGTCTGCGCAGTCCTTCAATCACCCTGCAATGGATGCCTGTCACGCCTGTAGTCCCGAAGTCGACCGGCAGTTCGCCTTCCCAGTGATTTAGCGCCAGTTGTATTTTTTCTCTTGAAGTCATAAAGTCATTTAGCTTCAGGAATATAGCCTCCGCAGGCGCATTTGAGGATAAAGTCATATCCGTCGGTTGCGGCGCTTTTGATGAGTTCTCCCATGCCCGGAAATTCGATATGTGCTCCGGCAATCTGTATCTTGTTGTCGAGCACGTATTTCAATATTTTTTTGCGCGAAGCGACGGCTTGTACAGGGTCGGTATCATACGCAACGGCTACTTCGGGAAAAGGCATCTGTATCGCCATGGCATGAGCCAAGTCGCCCCACATCAGCAGTTTCTCTCCTTCCGATTCGAGCAGGAATCCCACATGTCCGGGCGTATGTCCGTAAGCCGCAACTGCCCGCACGCCGGGAATCAATTCGGGCGCATTCTCTATTTCGCCGGGCACAAATTCTTTCAGCTTATCCTTGTAAGCATTGAAAATATTGCGGACTGTGGCAAAACTACCTCTTTGATTTTCAGGTAATTTCATCATTGCTGCATCGTCCATGTAGTAATCATACTCCGGCTTGGAGATATAGACCGTTGCATTCGGATAACTTTTCTTATTGTCTATCAGCAGACTGCCGACATGGTCACCGTGACAGTGCGTCAAAAAGACAATGTCAACATCTGCCGGTTTCTTTCCGTAAAGCGCCAGGTTGTCAATGGTTTTCTGCCCCAATCCGGCGTCAAGCAATATCGTTTTGCCATCCATCTCTACAACAAAAGCACTCATACCCATCGGATAAGTACCGTCGGGGATGGCTCTCTCGATCATTTCATCGGTTGCGCCGATCAGGATGCTTTTGTCGCCTTGGCGTTGCATTTCCGACAGCACTCCAATAGACAGGGAGCCGATATCGAACATAATAATATCATCCTGTGCATTAATATGTTGCACACTCAAAACCATCGTCAGGATCATACATCCCGCGATGTTTAA
>JAITMM010000069.1 GCA_031277335.1 Tannerella sp.
GTGTCTTCGTCCAATTTTTTCAGCGCGTCCGAGGTGGCGTTGCCAAACAGGATTTCAGATGCTTCGACGGCTGCATCGTAGGCTTCGTGAGAATGTACCATGACGGTGATTTCTTTGGCCAACCGTTTCTGGAGCGGGCGCAAGTGGGGATTGGCGGCTTGTTCGTTTTCGAGCGATGCGATTTCGTCCTTGCTTAAGACGGTGAATATCTTGATGAACTTGGCTGCGTCGTCGTCGCTGACGTTCATCCAGAACTGGTAGAATTTGTAGGGCGAGGTGCGTTTCGGGTCGAGCCATACGTTGCCGGCTTCCGTCTTGCCAAACTTGCCGCCGTCGGCTTTGGTGATCAGCGGACATGTCAGTGCGAATGCCTCACCGCCTGTCTTGCGGCGTATCAAGTCGGTGCCTGTCACGATGTTACCCCACTGGTCGGAGCCGCCCATCTGTAGCCGGCATCCTTCATTTTCGTAGAGAAACAGGAAGTCGTAGCCTTGCAGGAGCTGATAGGAAAATTCGGTGAACGACAGGCCGGCGCCCGAATCGGCGCTCAGCCGTTTCTTGACGGAATCCTTGGCCATCATATAGTTGACGGTGATCAGTTTACCTATGTCGCGGATAAAGTTTAGGAACGTATAGTCTTTTGTCCAGTCATAGTTGTTCACCATGATTGCCCGGTTGGGTATATCCGATTCAAAATCAAGGAATTTGGAGAGTTGTTTCTTCAGACATTCCTGATAGTAACGCAACGTAGGTTCGTCAAGCAGATTGCGTTCGGCCGACTTCATGGAAGGGTCGCCAATCATGCCTGTCGCGCCGCCCACGAGGGCAATCGGACGGTGGCCGGCACGCTGGAAGTGCTTCAGCATCATCACTCCGACCAGATGGCCGATATGCAAAGAGTCGGCTGTCGGGTCAAAACCGATATAGGCGGACGATTGCTCCTTCAGTAGCAGTTCTTCCGTTCCGGGCATGATATCGTGGATCATCCCCCGCCATCTTAGTTCTTCAACAAAATTCATTGTATAAACGGGTTGTTATGAAATCGGGCGCAAAAGTAATAAAAAAGTTCAATGTTCGATGTTGAATGTACAAAGATTTTTCGCCTCCTACGCACTTGCGGTCTAATACTTCATCCCCAGATTATACATGATAAAGGCGTATACATCAGCATATTCATCCAGTATTTTGCTGACAGGTTTGCCGGCGCCGTGTCCGGCTTTTGTCTCGATTCGGAGCAGTTTGGGGGCGTTGCCGGTGTTGGCAGCCTGAAGGGTAGCCATGTATTTGAATGTATGCGCGGGCACAACGCGGTCGTCGTGGTCGGCTGTTGTGGCCAATAGGGCAGGGTAGGGCGTCCCGTCGTTGCGGATATTGTGCAGTGGGGAGTATGCGTGGAGGTAGGCAAACATCTCTTTGCTGTCGTCGCTCGTGCCGTAGTCGCTCGCCCAGTTCCATCCGATTGTAAATTTCTGATAGCGAAGCATATCCATCACGCCTACGGCCGGAACAGCCACCTTAAACAAGTCGGGACGTTGATTGACAACGGCTCCTACCAGCAGCCCTCCGTTAGACCCTCCATTGATGGCAAGACTGTCTTTGGCCGTATATTTTTCGCGGATCAGGTATTCGGCAGCGGCGATGAAATCGTCAAATACATTTTGCTTATTCATCTTTGTACCAGCCAGATGCCATTCCTCGCCATATTCGTTTCCGCCACGCAGATTGGCCTGCGCATAAATGCCGCCATGCTCTAAAAAGGGAATGCGGATGGACGAAAATCCCGGCGTCAGGCTGATGTTGAATCCTCCATAGCCGTAGAGCAGCACGGGATTGGTGCCGTCTTTCTTCATTCCTTTTTTATATGTCAGGAACATAGGGATTTGCGTGCCGTCCTTGCCGGGATAGAACACCTGCTCGGTCATGTAGTCATCAGGCCGGAAGGCTACGTCCGGGGCCATGTAAAGTTCTGATTGATTGGCTTCGAGGTCATATTTATAAATCGTGGGAGGAAAGGTAAACGATGTAAACACATAAAATGTCTCGGCATCATCCTTATTGCCGGTGAAACTTACTGACCCTAAGGCTGGTAGCGAAATTTCATGCTGCTGCTGTCCCTCCAAGGAATACACGTATGCATGTTGCGAGGCATCCTTTTCATACGTCAGAACGAACTTGCCTCCAATGACTTGCGCTCCGGACAGGACCGATTCGGCTTCGGGAACAAGGTCTTTCCAGTTTTCCAGTTTCGGCGAACGGATATCGGCTGTCATGATTTTGAATTTAGGTGCCTGATAGTTGGTGAGTATGAACATCTTATCACCTATCACTTCGATGGGGGAGTAGGTGAATTGCATGTCTTCCGTCAGTTGGATGATTTTTGCATCACTACGGGTTAAGTCTTTGAGATACAGATTATTGCCATTATCGGCACCTGCTTCGGAAATAAACAGCACGCGCTCATCTTCACTGACCTGACCGAAATAGAAACGCAGAGGCTCATTCGGGTTATGGTAGACCAGCCGGTCATCCTTCTGGTCTGTACCCAGTTGATGGAAGTAAACCGTATGATTCTCATTCATATTAGAGAACTCCCGGCCTCCTTCGGGCGCCCCGTAAGCGCTATAATAAAATCCGTTTCCCTGCCAGGAAGGCCCTCCGAATTTGATGCGGGTGATATGGTCGGCGGTGTGCTGCGTCGTTGAGAGGTCGATGACGAAGATTTCATTCCAGTCGGAGCCGCTGCGTGATATGCTGTAAGCCAGGTATTTACCGTTTTGCGAAAAGGCAATACCGGTTAGCGCCACGGTGCCATCGTCCGACAAGGTATTCGGGTCGAGCACGACGGTCGGCGTCCCGTCCAAAGTCTCCTTTACATACAAAACGCTCTGATTCTGAAGCCCGTCATTCCTGGAAAAATAGTATTTCCCGTTTTTCTTGATGGGCGCTCCAATCTTCTCATAATCCATCAGTTCCGTCAACCGCTGTTTCAACGCATCACGAAAAGGGATTTGCGACATGTATTCGTCTGTGACCTTGTTTTGCGCTTCTACCCAGGCACTTGTGGCTGCTGACGTATCGTTTTCCAGCCAACGGTACGGGTCTGCCACCTGCACGTCAAAATATGTATCCACCGTGCTGTCTTTTTCCGTCGCCGGATATCTCAATCCTGCGCCTGTGCTGCATGCTCCTGCAATCATTATCA
>JAITMM010000076.1 GCA_031277335.1 Tannerella sp.
CAATGCTGTAGGGAGCTTTCCCGCGTTTCTATAGGATACTTTGATCCGGTAATCGGTTGAATCCTGTTTATAGGTTTTTATCTTCTTCACTTCGATATTATCCCATTGTAATTCAGGCAAATGCTTAATCATTTCCAGGTTAAAGAGCGCTTCGTTCTTCACCCATTTCTCCATTTGGGAGGCAGGGGAATTTTGACTGAAGAACTTCGGGTTCCATCCTCCGATCTCCACTTCGCCCAAATGCGGATGCCGGTAGGCTTTCCAGTTCGTAAATACCTTTCCATCATATTCTTCGTCGTTCATCAGCATGCGGTCGAGGTCGTCTGTCGCCCCGTCATTATTATAATCTTTGGTAGCGCGGCCGGAGTTCCAGATTTCATCGCCGTACCAAATCGCGCCATAGTACCAGTAACCGAAGTCGGGACCATGTCCGAAGAGCGGGTTACCGCTGCCATAGTCCTGATACACATCGCCTGTACGGTCATAACCGGTGATATTTTTCCCTATCCCGTCAAACAGCACATACCAGGCGAGGTCTTCGGGAAACATGGCCGACGAAGGCGCTGTGCTGGGTGGGCGTAAGTGCATGGGAACGCTGGTATCCATCGAATTAACTACATAGATATTGGGATTGGACAACAGGAAAACGACCACCGCCCTTGTCTCAGGCTCGCTCAGCGGATATTCTCCCGCGCCGCCCTGCGACCAGCCGCGCCCGGTGGCTTCCTGCATGGGTCGCCAGTTTTCGGCATAGTTTCGATGTAAATCCAGTCCGCCGATGCCATCTTCGTTGAACTTTCCATCTCCATCATTATCAATTCCTTCCGATTCAATCATATAGTCACCTTTGCCCTGTTCTACGCGTTTCATGAGGCGGCCGGTCGGGTCTTTCGGGTCTATGATATAATTGCCTTCTGCTTTTTTGTAGCGCATCTGCAAGGTATATCCGTCGCCGTCAAGGTCTTCCGGACTGTCTTCGTCCAGCAATCCATCATCGTCGTTGTCTACAGGCCGCACCGTGCTCCTGTTGGACTGCGCCGTATGCAAATACAGGTTATGACCGTCCGGATTATTGACCGGACGAAGGTAAATCGTCTTTGTATCAATAATATGCGTGATTTCAGCATCATTGCCGTACGATTCGAGCAGGTATTGTATCAGCCACATCACCGATTCTACCGCACTCACCTCGCCGCTATGCCTGCCACCTTCAAAAAACGCAGCCGGCTTATCCGTCGCCTTGCCTATCTTTTTGTTGGTCAGCGTAATCTGATAGATAGGCCTGCCTTCAAAGCTTTTTCCCACCTCATACAGTTCAATCAGGTCAGGATATTGCTCTGCCCATTTTTTCAACCAGTGCACCACCACATCTGCCGTGTGATACTTCTCAAATTTCAGCGTCCCGGAGGGCACATATTCCACCTCCGGATACTGCACTTTCGGAAAAAAATTCACCCCGTGACGATGGGTTTGCAGGGTATAAATCTTCGCCTCCACATCGTTTTCAGGCCACTTTTGCGCTCCGACCGGCGCGTTTTCCTGGGCTTGAAGACCTGTCGATAACGAAACAATAACTACCAAGAAATTTATTAAATACTTCATAATCAATATATTAAATTAAATGACACAAATATAGACTTAAATATTTTATGTCTACGATGCAAATATATGGAAAAAAATTTGAATTCAACAGAAAATTTAGTACATTTGCACCCCGTCCAATAGCGTTTGGAGAGTTCTGTGATTGATGTTGAAAAGTTAAAAAAAAAATTTTAATAAAAAATTTTACAAAAAAATTTGGTATATTGAAAAAAAGGTTTTACCTTTGCAACGAAATTTGAATAGAGATGTTTTTAAGATATGACATAGGACAAATAATTTCGGGATTTGTAGGGATATAAGTTACGAAATTTTTTTCTGTTTTTTTACTACTTATTTAACTATTTGTGCGAAGGTGTATCCGGATTGGATGCACCTTCCTTTTTTATGCTAATGCATTAAAAATCAACTATATATTATGATGAGAGATTCAAAAAAACATGTATAATCCATGTAAGCTGCATCTTCATTGATGGGAAAGGCGCGGCAGGCATAGTCTTCAGCTATCACCTGAATCGAAGGCAAACAACAAAGTCTTTTTTAAAAAGTCGGCCGGTCATTCAGACAGGCTATTCGATTCATTAGGAGGCGTCTAATTCTTTGCCACCAGGAAATCGACGAAACACAATGCGGCTAAAGCTGTACCATATCTTTTTTCGATGGTAATGCCTTCGGTAATAAAGTTTAATTCTCCCAGATAGTATTTGCCATACGTTTTTTGATGTAAGTCATTGATTACACGGATCAAACGTGATTCAAGTTCTTCAATGCGATATCTTCCGCTGACTTCGCAGACCAATCCGCCCAATTTCTCATCAAAATTCTCATCCTTATACATCCAGGCATAGATGATGCCGGCCGAGACAAACTCATCCTGATAGCCATGTGAAACGGCCATGATTGTCTTCAGTTCTGAACCGAACGGCGGCAAATCTATATCGTCCATCGTCACCAAATGAGCCGTTGCCGGGATCACCGACGAATACGTCATGATGTTAAAATCCGCAATACCGGCATCGTACAACGCCATGTGATAAGAACCTGCATGTTTCTCCAAATCAGAGTCACCACTGCCTTTCGCAATAAAAAAGTTGTTCGGAATCAAATTTCCAACAGTTTTTACCATCTCAAAAAATCAAATTAATCTTGTTAATAATAAACGAACTTTCCCCGTCGATGTTCCAATTCGTACCATTCGGGGGCGCAAAATTATATAATAATTTCGAGTTTCAAAAAAGTTATCGATTTTTTAACGTGTCGGTTTTAGCCTGAGAATTTCTCCTATCAAAAGCACAACCGACGTACTAACGATAATTATAGCCCAGTCAATCAGATACAATGCCGTTACGCTAAACATCCTGCCTCCTATTGTGACAATCAGCCATTGCCCGGCAATAATTGCAAGGGCGATAAATAAAAACCCTTTACATTTATTTAATGTAGCGAATGCCGACTTGCCTGTCATGAATGCTTTGGCATTAAACATGTTCCAAAATTGAAGCATAACAAAGATGGTAAAGAACAATGACAACTCGTAGGCAGATAATCCATTACCCTGCTCGAAATCAAAAAAACTACGTGCGTAATCCTTGATATTGAACTGCATAAGCGAAGTTATTTCTGCATGTTTGAAATACTGTACCAACCCAAAAAGCAGGACTACAAATATCAATCCAACGCCTAAAATTTGCTTAGCCATTGGTTTACTGATAATATGGTCGGTGGTTCTTCTCGGTTTGTCGGACATCACCTTATCATTAGGCGGCAACGACGCCAGCGCTAAAGCGGCAAATGTATCCATTATCAGGTTTACCCATAGCATCTGCGTCACTGTCAGCGGCGATTCGGTTCCCAGAAAAGCGCCTAACAGCACTATCAGACAAGCAACGACGTTGATAGTCAACTGAAAGAGGATAAAACGTTGAATATTTTGATATAGGGAGCGTCCCCACATTACGGCGCGAGAGATGCTGCTAAACGAATTGTCGAGTATCGTGATGTCGCTTGCCTCTTTAGCGACTGATGTGCCGGCGCCCATGGACAACCCCACGTGGGCTGTATTCAAGGCGGGTGCGTCGTTCGTGCCGTCGCCGGTGACTGCTACAACATGATTCATTCTTTGCAGAAGCTGTACGAGACGTTGTTTGTCCATTGGTCTGGCACGCGACATAATCTTCAAATCCTGAACTTTATCTAACAGCTCTTCATCACTCATCTTGGCAAATTCGGCTCCTGTGAGATGATGTTCTTCCGACTCGTCCTGATTCCACAACCCAATCTGCCGTCCGATCTCCTTTGCCGTGCCCGGTGTATCGCCGGTGACTATAATGACGTCAATACCTGCATTGAGACATGATTTTACGGCTTTAGAGACATCGGGACGCACCGGGTCTGAAATGGCGACAATACCCTGAAAGACAAGATTTAACTCTGAAAACGGGATTTTTCCATCGCTCAAATGTATCTCATCACTAACTGGTGCATAAGCAAACCCAAGCGTACGCATCGCTTTATTCTGGTATTCAATTAATTTCGTATGTATCTCTTCTTTTGATACAGGAATGTCAGTGCACATTTCAAGGATAATTTCAGGTGCTCCTTTTACATACAATACCTTTTTATTCAGCGTCGGCGAATGTACGATTGTGGCCATATATTTACGTTCTGTAGAAAACGTAAGCTGCTCGATAACTTCCGTATTTTCACGAAGAGGCAGATAGTCAATTCCTTGTTCATGCAGCCAAAGCAACAATGCACCTTCGGTGGGATTGCCAAGCACCTTAATTTGCACTTGATCTGAATAATCAAGATAGGCCGTTGAATTGACTGCTATGGCTTCGGCGATTGCAGTTTCGGAGGAGGAGATGTGGTTTGCCGCAACTCTTCCATTATAAAACTGTACTTCGTAAATTTTCATCTGGTTCTGCGTCAATGTACCTGTTTTATCGGTACAGATGACAGTTGCCGCTCCCATCGTTTCACATGCGTGCATCTTGCGTACGAGATTGTTAGTCGATAACATACGTTTCATGCTCAATGCCAAACTCAATGTGACGCTCATCGGTAATCCTTCAGGTACTGAAACGACTATCAGCGTGACTGCTATCATAATGGTACTTAGAGCATAACGTCCGAAATCCATCCAGTCGCCTACGTAAAAACCGCCGATGCTGACAAAGTAGCTGATAAGACGTCCCAGAATAATCAGAACGGCAATGGCATAACCCGCTTTGGTGATTAGGCTTGCCAATTTATTGAGTTGCTGATTTAGAGGTGTTTCTGTATTATTATCAATTTGCGCGCCTTCATATACTTTCCCGTATTCGGTAGCGTCTCCTACTTTCGTGACCTTCATTATGCCATGCCCGTCGGCAATTGTCGTGCCTTTCATGGCATAGTTGGACGGATACGTAGCATCCGATTGAAATTCAGCGGGATTAGTCGTTTTGTTAATGACAGGTTCGCCTGTCAGCGTAGATTCGTTTATTTGCAACGATACGGCTTCCAACAATTCGCCGTCGGCAGGCGTTTCCTCACCAGTCTCGAGGATTACAACGTCTCCTACAACTATATCTTTTTTAAGTACTTGACATATAATACCATTGCGTATCACTTTGATAAATATATCGTCATTGACTTTATTGAGTATCTCAAATTTTTTGTTGGCACTCAATTCAAAGTAGAAACCTACAACAGTGGCTAAAAGTATCGCAATCAAAATACCTGCCGGCTCGAAAAAGACATTTATAGTAGCATGTCCTGTATAATATTCATAAAAAGCTACGCCAATGGATAAAGCCAACGCAACCAATAAGATAATGATAATAGGATCAGTGAATTTTTCAAAAAACAACTTCCACAACGATTCTTTCGCCGGAGGAGTCAATATATTTGCGCCATGCTGTCGGCGGCTTTCGATTACTTGTTCATCGGTCAGTCCGATGTAATGATGACTTGACATATTCCGTAATTTGCTACCGTAACAACCTTCTTGTCGGCCTCATAAGATTTTAAAATTTTGCCTGCAAAGGTAAAAAATCTTTTTCAAATGACAATATATATACATAAATCGTCTAATTATAAGGGAATTATATGACCGTTAAATGATATAATATTAAAAGTATATTATTGATTATCACTTAAATATCCAATCCCAACAAAAATAAAAATTAAAATGAAATAAAGGACAACTCCTATTGCAACTGAAATTGCCGACCACATAGCCCATTTTTTTGCATTGTCAGATGCTTTTTGCGCACCTTCATAGTCACCCATAGCATACGCCGAACTCACTTTGGTGGAGTTGACTATGGAAGCTATTCCAAATGGCGGGCAACATAGTACTGTAGTTAATATAGCCCAAACCAAATAGTTATCCGGCATAGGAGGTCTTATTACCGGAGCGGAGTAATTGCCTGACTGCATGTTACCGAATACGTTGTTTGAGTATGTAGGAGGCGGAGGCGGCGACGATGTGACAGCAAACTTCTCAGCCAACTCGGGCAATGAACGAGCCTCAACCCAATCAGGTAAAGAATTGTTCCATACCAAAGTAACCGGATTAATAGGGGCATATTTCAATGCTTCTAATGATAATGGACCGACTTTGGTGTTTCCATTCAAGTAAAAATATTCTTTTCTTTCCATAGAGGTTATGCTTATATTACTGATATTTAGCGCTTAGCTTCGCCAGCATGTCACGTGTCATGGAGTCCAGGTCGTATTGCGGACGCCAGCCCCATTCCTCTCGCGCACACGTATCATCCAATGAATCAGGCCATGACTCGGCAATTTTCTGACGCAATGGATCGACGTGATATTCCATCGTAAAATCAGGTTTATATTTTTTTATCTGGTTGAAAATGATCTCCGGGTCAAAACTCATGGAGGCGACATTGAAAGCGTTGCGATGTTTCAGACGTGAAGAATCAGCTTCCATCACCGAGATGGCAGCATGCACTCCGTCAGGCATATACATCATGTCCATGAATGTGCCGGCTGCAATCGGGCAGATGAAATGTTCGTTTTTGACGGCTGCGTAGAAGATATCGACGGCGTAATCAGTCGTTCCGCCGCCGGGAGGGGTGACATACGAGATCAGTCCGGGGAAACGCACGGAGCGGGTATCTACTCCGTATTTCTCAAAGTAGTAATTACTTAACAGCTCTCCGGTGACTTTGGATACGCCATACATCGTTTTCGGGTTGCGGATCGTGTCCTGCGGCGTGCGGACTTTGGGCGCGTCGGGGCCAAATGCGCCGATGGAACTTGGCGTAAAAACGGCACAGTGCATTTCGCGTGCCACCTCCAATACATTAAATAATCCGCCAATGCCGATTTTCCATGCCAGCCGCGGTTTCGTCTCTGCAACAGCCGATAACAGGGCGGCCAAATTATAGATGGTGTCAATCCTGTACCACGAAACCGTTTCGGCGATCTGCTGCTCGTTTGTGATGTCTACCAGCGCCATAGGCCCCGATTCAGCCAGTTCGCCTTTCGGCTCGGCGCCGGAAATATACCCCGCGACGACGTGGCTGCCGCGATAATGCTGTCGCAATGCCAAGGTCAATTCTGACCCAATCTGGCCGGTAGAACCAATTACCAATATATTTTTCATCTCCTTACCATTTGTATATTAAAGATATTTCAAGTCATTACAATCTGTGTACAAAGTTAATACAAGTTCATGTAATCGCAAAAATTAAGGGTTGTTTTTTTGTTTTTATTAACGCATGTCATAAAATGCTTTCCATTCCCGAACGGCCTCGCCGATTGATTTTTCGTCGTCGGAGTCTGATTGTTGGAAAAATTCAAAGGTCAAGGGATTGGCTTTTGAAGCGGCTTTGCGCCATAAACCGATGACTTCGCCGTCGGCGATGATGACGGGACGGAAAATGCCGTTGCTCGAGATGGCTTTTGAATGTTGCCCGGTGGAAATCACGGGAGTACGGTCGCGGTAGGCGATGATGTACTCGTCGAAGGCGGGTAGGAGGTGGAATGATGATGTACCGGATTTTTTTTGAATAGTTTTGTGTGCCTTAAAAAAATAATCCTGCCCTGCGATATTTTCCGTTATAACATACTGTTTTATAGCTTCCAATCCTTTGCGCGCATCGCCGGTAGACAAGCCTGACCACCACATAAAATCCTGCATTGTAGCGGGATAATGGCTTGAAAAATAAGCCCCTGCAAGCCGGGAAATCGCTTCTTCACGCGTCAGACGTGCAGTCTGCGGCGCCCGTTCGTCCAGCAGGGCGTACGTTTGCGCCGATCCCTGCAACGCGCCGCTGCAAACGAGGGCTTCGACCTCTGCGCGCATCATAAAATGATACATTCGTGCCGAATCAGTTTCGATGCCGGCCCGTTGCAACGCTTCGCCCAATTCTTTTGAAGTGCGGTGGTTATTGCCTTCCAATTCTTTGGTAATAATATTATTAGCCTTTGTGAATAATTCTTCGGAGAGTCCGAGTTCACGGTCGCGTGCCCGCGTTGCCGATTTGATTTTATCGGCGGAAAGCAACAAAAAAGCGCGAATATTTTCGGGCGAAACAAAATGCCACGTAGGACGCAAGACATGCGTGCGAAGTATCTCACCTTTATTAAATGCCTCAATGACTGCTTTTTCAGTACAGCCTTCCAGCCGAATCCCGACCGCCCATTTTGCCATATTGAAATCCTGCGCCTGCATCGCGCCCATTCGCGCTACGACTTCGTTGGGCGTGAGTGCAAAAGGTATCACAAATCCGTGAGCCTCAAGCCGCATCTGACGGAAAGCAGGGTTGTTGGAGTTTATCATCATATTTAAACAGTTATTTCCACCAAATTACCTTCGGGGTCGAGAACGACGCTTTCGTAACAGCCGTCGCCCGTAGTACGCGGCTCGCCTGCAATGACATAGCCGGCGGTGCGAAGCCGTTCCGTAAGGGTGTCAACCGCTTCCTTGCTGCCGACCGAAAATGCGAAATGTGCAAAACCGAAGGTACGGTTTTTTTCCGCCGTCTGCGAAATATCGGCACGATTCATCAGCTCAATCCGCGTTTTACCATCACCAAAAGACAAAAAATATGATGAAAAACCGGTACGTTCATTCACATATTTATCATTACTGATTGCCTTAAAATAAGTGCAATAAAACTCTTTCATAGCCTCCAAATCCTTTACCCAAAGGGCGATATGTTCGATTTTCATAATTTATTGTTGAATGTCATATTCTTTCATCATCAATCGTACCGAATGTCTGACGCCTTTGGTGAGCGTTTCCAGGTATTTTTCTTCGGTGAGGAATTGGATTTCGTGTTGGAGGTCGGGATATTTTTCGGCTATACGCAAGATATTTTGAAATGCGCAGGAGCGTAAAGCCGGCGCTAAAGAAGTTGTTTCCCAAATGCTTACACAGAAGTCGAAAAGTTCGCCTTCAGATGCTTCGGGGATTTCCATGTTGCGCAAAATCATCAGCAAGGCGCGCCGGTGTCCGTCTTTGCGATGCGGTAGAATCCGTATCATTTTTGCAACACAATCTCTTAAACGTGAGTCGTTTTTCTCCATTATCAACGTGATAGCCCATGCTGCCCCGAATGCGTAATCCATGTCGTCGGACAGCGCAAGTTGCAGCAATTCATCGAAACAGCCGGGATTTGCCTGCAAAAAAGACACTAACCCGGACTTGTATTTCGTTGCCAAAGCAGTTTTTAACTCGGACATTTTCTATCATTAAAATGTGGCAAATATAGTGATTTTTCGCGAAGCGATGCGCAATTAAATTTGGCATTGTGCTCGGTTTGCACTACCTTTGCTTCGCAAAATAAATGATATTATGTACGGGAAATTTCAACAACACCTTACAAATGAATTAATTGATATCGAATCTGCCGGTTTGTACAAAACGGAGAGATTGATAAAAACGCCGCAAAAAGCCGATATTTTAGTCAATGAAAACGAACAATTACTGAATTTTTGCGCCAACAACTACTTGGGACTGTCGAATCATCCGCGTGTGATTGCCGCCGCCAAACAGGCGATGGACACGCATGGCTACGGCATGTCGTCCGTCAGGTTTATTTGCGGGACACAGGACATACATAAAGCGTTGGAAACAAGCATCTCCGACTATTTCAAGACGGAAGACACGATACTCTACGCCGCCTGTTTCGATGCCAATGGCGGTTTATTTGAGCCATTGTTCACCGAAGAAGACGCCATTATCTCCGATGCGTTGAATCACGCTTCCATCATTGATGGAGTAAGGCTCTGTAAAGCAAAACGATACCGTTATGCCAATGCAGACATGGATGAACTGGAAAAACATCTTCAGGAAGCTCAAAGCCAGCGCTTTAGAATCATCGTGACGGATGGCGTCTTTTCAATGGACGGCAATGTCGCGCCGATGGCTCAAATTTGTGCGCTGGCCGAAAAGTATGATGCACTGGTGATGGTTGACGAATCACATTCGGCCGGTGTCGTGGGGGCAACGGGACACGGTGTGGCAGAGCTGTTTAACGTCTACGGTAAAATAGATATTATCACCGGAACGCTGGGAAAATCATTCGGTGGAGCACTGGGTGGATTTACGACGGGCAGGAAAGAAATCATCGACCTGCTGCGACAGCGCTCGCGGCCTTACCTGTTCTCCAACTCGCTGGCACCGGCCATTGTCGGAGCAAGCTTGGAAGTATTCAATATGCTGAAAGAGAGCGATGAACTACATTCGAAATTGATGGAAAACGTTCATTATTTTTACGAAAAGATGCTGGCCGCCGGATTTGACATCAAACCCACGCAGTCAGCCATTTGCGCCGTCATGCTGTACGATGCCAAGCTATCGCAACTTTTTGCCCAACAGATGCAGGCAGAAGGTATCTATGTGACAGGGTTTTACTATCCTGTCGTCCCCAAAGAACAGGCACGGATCAGGGTTCAATTATCTGCCGGCCACGAACAAACTCACCTCGATAAGGCAATTGACGCTTTTATCAAGGTGGGGAAACAATTAGACGTAATCAAAAATGCAACCAAGTAACTTCCATAGCCACTGCACGTTCTGTGACGGGCGTGACCATCCCGAAGCATTTCTCAAATATGCCATATCCAAGCATTTTCGTGCTTATGGCTTTTCTTCGCATTCTCCATTGCCGTTTGAAACCAACTGGAACATGTCAGCTTGCGATATGGATGAATATCTCGCTGAAATACAGCGATTAAAAGACAAATACAGCAATCAGATCGAAATCTATCTCGGCATGGAAATAGATTATTTAGACGAGACATACAACGCTACTATCCCCTATTTCAGAGACTTACCTTTAGACTACCGAATCGGCTCCATCCATTACCTTCCATGCCGAAACCCGTTGATTGAGAGCAATATGGCATCGGTTGACGGGCCATACAGCGAATTTGCCGGTTCAGTCGATAAGTTTTATGGCGGAGACGTGCGGCTATTAACAGAACACTACTTCCGCAATTCAATGCAAATGATTGAAACAGGCGGA
>JAITMM010000083.1 GCA_031277335.1 Tannerella sp.
TTAAGGTCAATCAGTACCTGGTCGTTGCGCGACCGTCCGCTATGGATTTTCTTGCCCGTTTCGCCCAAACGGCGGGTCAGCATCAGTTCGACTTGCGAATGGACGTCTTCGACACCTTCTTCAATCGCAAAGGTTTGATTTTCTATCTGTTGATAGATGTCTTTCAGCGCTTCGAGGAGCGTTTTCAGCTCGTCTTTCGACAGTAAGCCGACGGATTCGAGCATGGTGATATGCGCCATGGAGCCAAGCACATCATACTTAGCCAGATAGATATCCATCTCACGGTCTTTGCCGACGGTGAATTGTTCGACCGTCCGGTCTACCTGTACGGTTTTTTGCCACAGTTTGTTGTTCATTTTTTTGTCCACGTTTTTTTTGCCACGAATGACACGAATTTGTTGCCACGAATGACACGAATTTGTTGCCACGAATGACACGAATTAACACGAATTTATACGAAAGAAAGAGATTCAAATGACGCGGGGCATCGTTTGCATGAGCATCCCATGGGGATGCATCGCTCGGTAGAAATGTTCAGCAATAAAATGGTTGCATTCCGTAAGGAATGCATCCCAGCGACGGCGCATTTTTTCTACCGAGCGATACAATCCTAACGGATTGCAATATTTATGAAATGCGTTGTTTGCCATTATTATCTTTTTCTTCCGAGTGATACAATCCTAATGGATTGTAATATTTATGTAACACGTTGTTTGTAAATATCTTAATACGAAATTATTCAGTTATTGAGTTATTCATTTATTCAATTACTCAGTTATTGAGTTATTGAGTTATTCAGTTACTCAGTTACTCAGTTATTCAGTTATTTCCCCCTTCGTACGGCAACACCGCCAGCATTTCCGCAATCTTATCGATTGCGTCCTGTATCGGTTTGGATGCAAGCGTTTTAAGCATTGGATTCAAATCGACGCGCGCAGTCAGTTTCATTTTCGTCGAGTTGTCTTCGACCGGCTTTAATTGAATCCAGAATAAAAGCGGAAAGGGCGAATCTATCGTCTCAAATTTGATTGTTTTGAAAGGTTCGCGGTTGACTATCTGAAGGTGAATCTTTCCGATGGGATTGACTTCGATGCTGCAACTGTCGCTGTTGAACGTCAAATTTTTGATATGTTCCTGAGGGATACGGTCTTTGACCCGTTCTATATTGGCCAGGTCGGACAGCATCGAATAAATACTTTTGTCGTCGTAAGGAATCGTTTTTATCTCACTTGTAAAATCAGTCATCTTATTCATTTAAATATTAAACATTTTCAACACCCCCTAAACACCCTTCAAAGCAAACCTTAAACCTTGAACCTCAAAACATTAAACCTAAAAACCTTGAACCTCAAACTTTGAACTTTAAACTTTGAACCTTGAACTCTTTTACCTATTCGGATCCCAATTCGCCGGATCCTTCCTCCATTCCTGCAAGATGGCAATCTGCGACTCGTCGATATAATGCGTCCGCAGCGCTTCCTCTATCACCGCATTATAGTTGGACAGGGCGATGAGAGGCGTCCGGGATTTCTCGAATGCCAGCTCGGCCGTGGGGAACCCGTACGAAAAGATGGCCACCATGCCGGACACTTCGCATCCGAAGTTGCGCACCGCCTCGACGGCTTTCAGGCTGCTGCCGCCCGTAGATATCAGGTCCTCAACGATAACCACCTTCGAGGCCGGCTTGAGTTCGCCCTCGATCAGGTTCTCCAGTCCGTGGTCTTTCGGCGCCGAACGCACGTAGACAAACGGAAATCCCAGCATGTCAGCCACCAGCGCGCCCTGCGCAATGGCGCCCGTGGCCACGCCTGCAATGGCATTGGCATCGGGAAACTTCTCGCTGATGATGCGCGCAAGTTCCAGTTTGATGAACGTCCGCACGTCGGGATAGGAAAGCGTTTTTCTGTTGTCGCAGTAAATGGGTGATTTCCACCCCGAAGCCCAGGTGAAAGGGTTATTCGGTTGAAGCTTTATAGCTTTAATTTTCAGTAATTTATCTGCTACCAATCTCTCTAATGATGTCATATCTTTTGTTACATTTTTCTTATTATAGTCCGCAAAAATAGCAAAAACGAATGAGATAACACAAATATCTACCGATGAATTGCGAAAGATTCAATATTTATTGCGTACTTTTGGCCTCCAAAAAAAATAGTAAGCAGTTATGAAACGTTTATCGATCCAATTTTTCCTTTTGCTTGCCCTGTGCGCAGGCTTCGCTCTTGCTTCGTGTAAGAAAAATCAAGACATTATCCCTTCGCTGGCGTATGCTTCGTACGTGAGCGCCTATACGGGAGGCGTCGTTTCGTCCAATGCCTCCATTTATATCGAACTTGTTCAAAAGCCTGAAATCATTGAAGTTGGAGCTGAGGTGAAAGAGAAGTTGTTCAGCTTTTCGCCGGCGCTCAACGGGAAGGCTTACTGGGTGAGTAGCAATACGTTGGAGTTTGTCCCCGATTCGGGCACGCTCAAACCCGGCATGTTGTATAACGCCTCGTTTGCACTCGGAAAAATCTTCGACGTGGAGAAGAAACTTTCGCAATTCGACTTCTCGTTCAGGGTGGAAGAACGCAATTTCTCCGTGAAAATCAACTCGCTCGAGGTGACACAAGCAGCTTTGAACTTGGCAAACGTCACCGCAGAAATACGTTTCAGCGATATTGCAAATCCTGATAATGTGGCCGGTATGATAAAGGCTACGCGGGATAGGGAATCATTTCAGCCGGTGGTTACGCCTACCGAAGACCCGCGCATCTACCGCTTTGTCCTGGCGAATATCGACAAAAAAGACGAAGAATCGACACTCAAAATTGCCGTCGAAGGCAAAACGGTCGGCGTGGACAAGAAGATTGAAAAGGAGGTGACCATTCCGGCCTTGAAACCATTTAAGTTGCTGACTACCGAGCTGATAGAACAGCCTGAACATGGCGTCAAATTGACGTTTTCCGACCCCGTTTCCGAATCGCAGGATTTCGACGGATTGATCGGGATTGTCGGCATTTCCAACTATACTTTTTTGGCGCAAAATAATGAGATTAAGGTGTTTTTTGAACGGGTGAGCGGCAAGTCGGAACTGGAAGTATACGTCGACAAAGGTCTCCAAAACACGTCCGGCGAATCGCTCGGCAAATCATCCGATATCACGATGCAACTCGGATCGTTGGACCCTGCCGTGAAGATTCAGTCTACGGGAACCGTCATGCCCGATGCCGAAAAACTGATTTTGCAGTTCAGTGCCGTCAGCCTTTATGCCGTGGATTTGAGCATCATACGTATTTATGAAAGCAATGTTCTGATGTTTTTGCAGGACAATTCATTGTATACATCCAATTCCATCAGCGGGTTAAGACGCTCAGGACGAATGGTTTACAAGAAGTTACTGCGTTTGGACAACGACCCGACAAAAGATATTCACGAATGGAACGATTATTTTATCGACCTCAACGAAATTATCCAGCAGGAGCCGGGCGCCATCTACAGGATCGAATTTTCATTCAAAAAGGATTACGCCGCTTTCCCGTGTAATAACAACATGGGACCCAGCTCTTTGCAGGAAACCAACCTGTTGACGAAAGTTGAGTCCGGCGACATGACGGAGAGCGATGAAGCCGTCTGGGACGTCCCGCAGTCCTATTATTATTCTTACGATTACGATTGGAACGAATATGATTGGGAAGAACGCGATAATCCCTGTCATGCAACATATTACATGCAGGATAACCGCAAGGCGATCACGAATATCATGGCCTCCAACCTGGGCGTGATTGCCAAGAGCAACGCGGACAACATGCTTTGGGTTTCCGTAAACAACCTGCTCGATACCAAGCCTGTAGCCGATGCGGAAGTGACGGTTTACAATTTCCAGCTTCAACAGATCGGGTCGATGCGCACCGATGCCAACGGATTTGCCGTATTGAAAACCAAGAACAAACCGTTTGCCCTCGTGGCGTCGAGCGAAAAGCAGAAGACCTACCTCCGGCTGATTGACGGTGAAGAAAACCAGCTCAGCCGCTTCGACACGGGAGGGAAGGAAATCAGCAAGGGATTGAAGGGATTTGTCTATGGCGAACGGGGCGTATGGCGGCCGGGCGACACGCTCCATATCTCCTTCATGCTGGAAGACAGGGAGATGAAAATACCTGACAACCATCCTGTTTCGATTGAAGTCTTCAATCCCCGCGGACAGTTCTACAACAAGCAAATCTCGTCCAACGGATTGAACGGCGTCTACGTTTTCCACGTCCCAACGCTTCCCGACGACCCGACAGGACTGTGGCATGCCTACGTCAAAGTCGGCGGAACGTCGTTCTACAAGTCTTTACGGATTGAAACCGTGAAGCCTAACAGATTGAAAATCAATCTTGATATACCGGGAGATAAACTCGTCGCGGCCGTAAATACGACACCGATGACGATACGTTCGTCGTGGTTGACCGGCGCCACGGCGCAAAACCTGAAAACAACCTTGATGATGACCCTTTCGCGCTCCAACACGCAATTTCCGGGGTATGAGAAATATGAATTTAACAATCCGGCATCGGACTTCGAATCGAGCACGTCCGAAGTGTTCAAGGGCGTGCTGAACGATAAGGGAGAGGTGAGTTTCAACATGCGTAATCCGAAGGCAGCCAATGCGCCGGGCATGTTGCGTGCCACGCTTTCGTGCAGCGTCTTCGAGCAGGGTGGCGATGCGAGCCTGTATAATGTGTCCGTCCCGTATTCGCCTTTTGATACGTATGTGGGCATAAACTTCAACAGGAAAGAAAGTTCCGAATATCTTGAGACAGATGTAGATAACGTGTTCGACGTCGTCACGCTCAACACGGACGGCAAGCCTGTCAACAGCGCTGACTTGCAATATGCCATCTACAAGATCGGCTGGAGCTGGTGGTGGGAGTATAGCGACGAATCGTTTGCGTCGTATCTCAACAATTCATCGGTCAAGCCCGTCGCATCAGGAAAGGTAAACATGAACAACGGCAAGGGAACGGTTAAATTCCGGGTAGACTATCCCGAATGGGGGCGCTATCTGGTCTATGTGAAAGATAATCAGGGTGGTCATGCCACCGGCGGAACCGTCTTCGTGGACTGGCCCGACTGGCGCGGACGCTCCAACCGCTCCGATCCGTCGGGCATCAAGATGCTGGCCTTCTCGACCGACAAAACGACTTACGAGGCCGGCGAAACGGCCACCGTGACCATCCCGGCTTCTGCCGGAGGACGCGCACTGGTGGCCCTCGAGAACGGCACGGAAGTGATCAGCCGCGAATGGGTGAACGTCTCGTCGTCCGGCGACACGAAATATACACTTAACATTTCGGAAGGCATGGCGCCGAATGTTTACCTGCATATCAGCCTGTTGCAGCCGCATGAGCAGACGGTCAACGATCTGCCCGTCAGGATGTACGGTGTCGTTCCCATTTTCGTGACAAATAAAAATTCTATCCTTAAACCGCAGATTTCCATGCCCGATGTCCTGCGGCCGGAGACGGAGTTTACGGTGAAAGTCAAGGAAGAAAACGGCCGCCCGATGACGTATACGTTGGCTGTGGTCGATGACGGGCTGCTCGATTTGACAAACTTCAAGACGCCCGACCCCTGGAGTTCGTTTTATGCACGCGAAGCGTTGGGAATCCGCACGTGGGATATGTATGACTACGTAATGGGCGCACATGCAGGCAGTTACGGCTCCATGTTCAGTATAGGCGGCGATTCCGACGAAGGGACAGGCCAGCAAAAGGCCAACCGTTTCAAGCCGGTCGTCAAGTTTATCGGCCCCTTTGCCACCAGGAAAGGCGAAGAGAAGGCGCATAAATTGCAGTTGCCCCCCTATATCGGCTCCGTCCGCGTGATGGTCGTCGCGGCGCAGGATGCCGCCTACGGAAAAGCCGAAAAGACAGCTCCCGTGCGCTCGCCGTTGATGATTCTCTCGACGTTGCCCCGCGTGGTCAGCATCGATGAGCAGATTGCGCTGCCGGTCAATGTGTTTGCGATGGAAGATAATGTGAAGAACGTGACCGTAAAAGTCGAAACAACAGGCAAACTGCAACTGACCGAGGGCAATAGCCAAACGATAAATTTTGCCGAGCCGGGAGATAAGATGGTTTATTTCGCGCTGGCATCGGGCAACGCGACCGGCGTTGAGAAAGTGACGGTGACAGCCACCGGAAATGGACAGACATCGACTGAAACGATTGAAATAGACGTGCGTAATCCCAATCCACCTGTCATTTTGTCCGACAATGGAATCTTGAATGCCGGCGAGACGGGCGAGTTCAAGTATAATTTGGAAGGCGATTTGGACGAAAATTGGGTGAAGCTGGAAGTGTCGCGCATCCCTTCGGTCGATATCAGCCGCCGGTTCGATTTCATTTACAATTATCCCCATTTTTGCTCCGAACAACTCACCTCGTGCGCGCTGCCGATGCTGTTTATCCAGCAATTCAAGGATATGGACGACAAGGAGACGGAGGCCGTCAGGAAAAACGTCCGCGATGCCATTACGAATCTGTATGGCAGACAGTTGTCCAACGGCGGAATCGTGTATTGGCCGGGCGACGTGTCGGCAGACGACTGGATTTCCTCCTACGCAGGCAGTTTTCTGGTTCTTGCCAAGGAAAAGGGATATGACGTCAATGAGGGCGTAATCAACCGGTGGAAAGCCTACCAGCGCAACCTTGCGCAAAACTGGCGACCCGTCGAAATCGAACACAAACGCTATGATTACAACCACTCGGAGCTGGGGCAGGCCTACCGGTTGTATACGCTGGCTTTGGCCGGAGCGCCCGAGATGGGAGCCATGAACAGGATGCGGGAAATCAAGGACTTATCGTTGCAGTCGCGCTGGCGTTTGGCTGCCGCTTATGCCATAGCCGGCAAGATGGATGGAGCCAACGAGCTGATATTCAATGCGCCGACAGATGTTACGCCGTATGGGTCAAACAACTCGTCCTTCGGCTCTTACGACCGCGACGAAGCCATGATTCTTGAGACATTGATATTGATGGGAAAAGATAGGGAGGCCTTTACGCAGGCGCAGAAGGTGGCGAAAAACCTGTCGGTGGAACAGTCATTTACAACGCAATCAACGGCTTGGGCACTCGTTGCCATGGGACGGTTGGCGGAGAAGACAGCCGGCTCGCTCGACTTCGGCTGGACGCTGAACGGCGCCTCGCAAGCTGCCGTCAAATCGGCTAAAGCAGTCTTTCAGAAGGATATACCAACCAATCCTTCGTCCGGTACCGTCACTATTTCCAATACCGGGAACGGCACACTGTATGTCAACGTTGTCAGCAAATCCAAGCCGTTGCGCGATATGTTTCCTGCAGTGGCGGAAGGTATTCGCCTCGAAGTCAGTTATATGTATGCCAACGGGACGCCTGTCGACGTGACGCGCTTGAAACAGGGTACCGATTTCATGGCAGTGATCAAAGTGTCCAATATAGGCAGCGATAATTACACCGATCTGGCGCTGACGCAAATTATTCCGTCAGGATGGGAAATATACAACGAAAGGATGATAGACCCTGACAATGAAGATAATGCCTCCAATGCGCCCTATAACTATCAGGATATCCGCGACGACCGTGTGATGACCTATTTCGACCTCGGCATCGGGCGAAGCAAGTCATTTAAAATCAGACTGATGGCATCCTACAGCGGTTCATTTATCTTTCCCGCCATCCTGTGCGAAGGTATGTACGACAGCAGCGTGATTGCGCGCACAAGCGCCGGCCGGGTAGTTGTTGAGCGATGAACTCATGTTGAAGATTGATTTCGGAAAACTGTCCAAACGCAAAAAAGTCACCTTAGGTATTGCAGCTATTTTGCTGGTTTGGTATGTTTTCTGTCTTCCGCGACAGTTGTTTCACGTGCCTTATTCGACGGTCGTCACCGACCGGCATGGCGACTTGATGGGCGCCCGGATTGCAGACGACGGTCAATGGCGATTTCCGGCGGACGACGCGGCGCCTGAGAAGTTCCGGCAATGCCTCGTGGCCTTTGAAGACAGGTATTTCTATTATCACCCGGGTGTCAATCCGCTGGCTATCGGACGTGCCATCTTGCAGAATGTCAAGGCTAAACGCGTCGTCAGCGGTGGCAGTACCATCACGATGCAGGTCATCCGGCTATCGCGCGGCGAGAAGCGCACGGTCGGTGAAAAAGTGATTGAAGCGATTCTGGCTACGCGCCTCGAATTTCGCTATTCCAAAAAGAAAATCATCTCGTTATATGCCTCCCATGCCCCTTTCGGCGGGAATGTGGTGGGGATCGATGCCGCTTCGTGGCGCTATTTCGGGCATTCGTCCGGCGAACTGTCATGGGCTGAAGCTGCCATGTTGGCAGTCCTGCCCAATGCGCCTTCGCTGATTCACCTGTCGAAAAACAGGGAGGCGCTGACAAAAAAACGCAACGCGCTGCTGCTTCAGCTTTACCGTCGAAAAATCATTGACGAGATAGATTATGAATTGGCATTGAGCGAAATACTGCCTTCGGAACCACAGCCGCTGCCGCAGATTGCTCCCCATCTGGTGGATTATTTTTTTCGGACACGGAAGGGTGAACATATCGTCACCTCGATTGATAAAGGCGTTCAGACTCAGGTCGAAGACTTGCTGGATAGATGGAGTAAAGAGTTTATACTAAGCGATATACGAAATATGGCTGCGCTGGTGATCGATGTGCAGACAAATCAGCCGGTAGCATATTGCGGAAATGTAAATTACCGGACGGACAATTCGGGAAATAAGGTGGATATCATTCGTGCTCAGCGCAGTACGGGCAGTATATTGAAGCCGTTGCTGTACTATACGGCGCTTCAGGAAGGTGAAATCCTGCCTGATATGCTTTTGCCTGACGTCCCGATTAATATCAACGGATTTGCTCCGCAGAATTTCAGTCTTACGTATACGGGAGCCGTGCCGGCGTCCGAAGCCATCGCCCGTTCGCTGAATGTGCCTTCTGTGGTATTGCTGCGCAGGTATGGCGTGCCAAAATTCTATGATTTTCTTAAACGGGCGGGGATTACCACCTTGTCTTTTCCGTCGACGCATTACGGGTTGTCGCTGATTCTGGGGGGCGCTGATGCTACGCTGTGGGATGTCTCGGCTGTCTATGCTTCGATGGCGCGAAGTTTATTGCCTGCTACCGAGGGTGTTACGCTTTCTGATAATGTTTTGTCCATGATGGAACCTGCATCTCCTTTCGAATTTCCGTCTGATGGCCCGTCCCGGGTAGGGGTGGCATGGGACAAAGGTGCTGTCTGGCAGACGTTTGACGCCATCAAGGAAGTGAATCGGCCGGAAGAAATCGATTGGCGCTCTATCCCGTCTATGCAGACAATTGCCTGGAAGACAGGCACGAGCTACGGTTTCCGCGATGCGTGGGCTGTGGGCGTCACGCCGCGATATGTGGTCGGCGTGTGGGTAGGCAATGCTTCGGGCGAAGGCAAGCCCGGCCTGGTCGGAGCACGGACTGCCGGCCCGGTGATGTTTGACATTTTCAACCTGTTACCTTCGTCGGCCTGGTTTGAAAGGCCGACGGCAGCATTTACGGAGGCCGAAGTCTGCCGTCTGTCAGGTCATCTGAAAGGTAGGTTTTGTGAAGAGACGGATACGGTGCTGATCAGCCCCAACGGACTGAAAACGGCGGCCTGCCCCTATCATATCCGGGTGAATCTAAGCCCGGACGAGCGTTTTCGAGTTAATGAACAGTGCATTGACAATATGGCAGTTATTCAGGAAAGCTGGTTTGTGCTGCCTCCGGCGTGGGAGTGGTTTTACAGGCAAAACCATTTGGAATACAAGCCGTTGCCTCCTTTCAAGCCCGGTTGCGGCGACGATGCCCTGCTACCGATGGAATTTATCTATCCGCAAGGCGCATTCACGCGCGTGACGCTGCCCCGTCAATTAGACGGCAGCCGCGGCTCCATCACCTTCGAGCTGGCGCACAGCAGTCCTAACGCCACGGTTTTCTGGCATTTGGACGAGGACTATATCACCGCGACCCAATTCATCCACAAGATAACGCTCAGTCCTTCAATCGGCACGCACTCACTGACAGCTGTTGACAATGAGGGACATACGCTTTCGGCGACGATAAATGTAGAATGAAAAAATTCAAAGATTCAAAAATTCAAAGATTCCGTCGACTCGTCATTCCGCACTTGATGCGGAATCCCTTGTTCCTAAAAGCAATATGGAGATTGCGGGTCAAGCCCGCAATGATGAGCAAAAAAATTCAGTTACTCAATTACTCCGTTACCCGGTTATTCAGTTACTCAGTTATTCAGTTATTCAGTTACTCAGTTACTCAGTTACTCAGTTATTCAGTTACTCAGTTACTCAGTTACTAATTTATTCTTCCTCCGGCAAAATCTCAATCCAATACCCGTCCGGGTCTGAAATAAAATAAAGCCCCATGACGGTGTTCTCGTAGCAAACGCAACCCATCTCCTTGTGGTAGTTACGGACAGCTTCATAGTCGCCGGGCACGCGCATGCACAGATGAAATTCACATTCACCCAGGTTATAAGGTTGCGGATGGTCGCGCAACCAGGTGATTTCCAGTGAAAAACCAGTTCTCCCGTCTGTCAGGAAAACAAGGATATAAGAGCCGTCCGGCGCTACCTTGCGCCTGGCTTCCTTCAGTCCCAATGCCTTGTCATAAAATGCAAGGCTCCGTTCCAAATCAACTATATTAAAATTGAAATGGTCAAATTTACTGTTAATTAGCATATTATATTCAATTTAAAATGATTTCAAAATATCTTAAAATGGCATCTATATTCATGATTCGAAGCAAGTTATTTTTCGTGGGCATAATTCGAGTAATTACCTAATAATTGCTCAACATGAATGACTTCGGGACATTGATCCCACGTTATGCCTCCGGCTGTTAAATACCAATTATTGCGTTGATTGACAGGTATTTTCTTGATACTCGGAAATGCTGAAATAGGGAAAATCAGACAACGCCCATCTTCAAAATCCACTTGCATCTTCCCGCGTACAGGAAAAATTACTTTTTTTATTTTAGGTTTAATATCCCAATAACCTTCCAATTTATACATTTTATTTTTCTAAATTTCAAAACTCTCCCCACTTTTCTTCCAACAGATCAGTCGACAACCGGCAGCTTCGGCAAATGGCTTGAAAGCCTGCGCCTTTGCAAATTCATCGCCGAAGTGCATAGGCGAAAAAAACTTGGTACTGATGCGCCGGACAAATTGTTGTGCACCAAGCATATAATCTTTTCCCAACCTGGGGTCGACAGGAAACATGGCTAAATCCAACTGTGAGGTTGTTTTGGCCAGCAATTCCAGTTCGTGCAGGAAATCACGTTCGGCCGCTTGCGCCTCTTGCGGCGAAGCCTCCTCGTTCCAGTGCCAGTTATTCAAATCGCCTGCATGAAAAATTCTTTTCCCATCTGTATCTATCAAAAACGAACCGCCCACATCAGTCGAGCCAAATGCTTGAATGCGAACACGTTCGTCTTCCCATACTTCTCCTTTAGCCAGAAAATCGACACCTTCAAAATCCATCGACTTCAAATTATCACGGATATCATCGGAAAAAATAAATTGGATATCAAAATGAATTTGAGGCCATTGCATAACCACTCGATTGAAATGGTCGGGATGCCAGTGCGACGCCAGCACATAAATCTTGCCCTGAAAAGAGGCGAGTGCCTGTTGCATATACTCGTCCGGCGAATCCCTGTAGTAATCCAGAACGATCATATATTGCTCGCACTCAATCACAAAGCCACTGTTAAACAAATAAGTCAATTTCATAAAATCTACACTAAACGATAGCAAATATAGCAAATTTATTTTTAATGCAGATGATTATTTCTTAATTCAAAAAAAAAATATAACTTTGCAGCAAAGTATGAACTACAACGAGATTAAAATCAGTTGGGAGTCGCCTGTCGATGCAACCGTCGTCGGCGATGTACTGGCGTCCGAGTTAGGCAACATCGGCTTTGAAAGTTTTGTGGAAGACGCCGATGGGCTCATGGCGTATATTCCTGTCTCTGCCTTCGATTCAACCGAACTGGAGAATAGTTTCGAGCGTTTCCCCATTGAGAATGTGACGTTTAGCTATGTTACTTCCGTCATTAAAGAGCGAGATTGGAACGAAGTATGGGAACAGAACTATTTTCAACCGGTTCGCATTGACAATGAATGTATTATACGGGCACCTTTCCATCCCGAAGAATCAGGTTTTAATTATGAAATTCTGATACAGCCCAAGATGGCTTTCGGTACAGGTAATCATGAGACTACGGTTATGATGATACGCTCCATTCTTGCCATAGATTTGGAAGGGAAGGAAACGCTTGATATGGGCTGTGGGACAGGGATTTTGGCCATTCTTGCGGCCAAGAAAGGAGCCGGTCGGGTAGTTGCAATTGATATCGATGAATGGGCTTACAACAATACGATTGAGGATTGCCGGCTTAATCAGATAGCTGATATTAAGGTAGTTTTAGGAGGAGCTGAACAAATTGCCCCGCTTGGCAAGTTCGATTATATCTTTTCCAATATCAACAGAAACGTCCTGTTGCAGGACATTCCGGCGTATTTTCAGGCGCTAAAACCGGGCGGACAGTTGATTATGAGCGGTTTTTACAAAGAAGACTTGCCGTTAATAGAGTCCAAATGTACACAGTCAGGCCTGCGTCCGATTACAACTACCCAGCATAATAACTGGGTAACAATCATTACGATGCGTGAAAATTAGTATTAATAAAAAATATTTCAATATTTTATACGTTTAATAATTACAGTATTTATTCATTTTAAAACAGAAAGTTATGAAAAGTAATGGAGATTCTAATTTGTTGTTGGGACTTGTCATCGGAGCAGCCGTTGGTGCAGCCATAGGTTATTTAGTGGCTACCGATAAAAAAGAACAGATTCTGGACGAGTTGAAAGAAGTGGCCGGAAAGGTAAAGGACGGATTTAACAACGTGGTAACCAAGTATAAAGAGGCTCATCACGCTGCTTCGCCTGCTGTCTCTCAGGAAGCTGAAAATTAGAGGGATGCAGGCAGACTCAAGGCAATTCTTCGAGGAAGTCAAACAGGATGCGGTCAAGTATGCCGAACTGAAAATCGAACTTCTGAAACTGGGTACTTATGAAAGAACGGGAAAAGTCATTTCCGTTCTTTCATACGGTATCATATTGACTGCCTTGACTTTATTCTTTCTGATGATGACTTTCATAGCGCTGGGATTTTTTCTGAGCGATGTGTTTGATTCATTAGCCGCAGGATTTGCGGTAGTGGCCGGACTGTGGCTTTTGTTGATAGCCGGTGTCATTCTTTTCAGAAAAAAAATCCGTAATTATGTGTTAAACTTCGTAATAGCTACATTAGTGGCCAATGATAAGAAACGTGAAACAAAAGACGAAACAAACACCTCTGGAGATTCTATTGGCTGATAAAGAACAAATTAGACAGCAATGCATACGGCAGGAGCAAAAACTGAATAAGGAATATGCTTATTTTCAGGAAAATGCAGGCAGTCTGTTGATTTCGGGTTTATCATCACTCGTGTTTTCAGGCTTCGGCGAATCGAAAAAGCATCAGAAAGCAGTCGATTCAGGTCAAAATCTTGCTGCGAAAACCCCTGCCGTCCCGCTTGGCTTATCGGACTATCTGAAAGTAGGTAAAATGATGATTCCCACGATATGGGAAATCGCGCAACCTGTCATTATCGCTTGGGGGATCAGGAAGATAAAATCGTTTTTTACGGGAAGGGGAAAAGGGTAAGGTTCAAAGTTCAAAGTTCAAAGTTCAATGTTTAAGGTTCAATGTTCGAAGTTCGAGGTTCCTCTGTAACATAAATCTTAATTTATGTTATAAAACATACTTTTTTCGTTCCATGCAAATCAAGTCACAAAAAAAAATGCTATTTTTGCGGTTCTATTAAATGATGCAAGATATTTTTTAACAATTCAAATAAATAATTAAACCTTTAAAGCAATTACAATGATCAAAGTAGGTATTAACGGCTTCGGCCGTATCGGACGATTGGTTTTCCGTGCCGCTCAAGGCAGAAAAGACATTCAGGTAGTGGGCATTAACGACCTGATCGATGTAGATTATATGGCGTACATGTTGAAATACGACTCCATTCACGGTCACTTCAACGGGACGGTAGATATTAAAGACGGCAGTTTGGTCGTCAATGGAAATGCAATTCGCGTCACAAGCGAAAAGAATCCCGCCGATTTGAAATGGGGCGATGTCGGCGCAGAATATATCGTCGAATCGACAGGTTTATTCCTGTCAAAAGACAAGGCGCAGGGTCATATCGACGCCGGTGCCAAATATGTAGTGATGTCGGCGCCGTCGAAAGATGACACTCCGATGTTTGTCTGCGGCGTGAATCTTGACGCTTATGTCAAAGGTACACAGTTCGTTTCCAACGCATCGTGCACCACAAACTGTCTGGCTCCAATAGCCAAGGTTCTGAACGACAAGTTTGGAATCGTTGACGGATTGATGACAACCGTACATTCCACGACAGCCACGCAAAAGACTGTCGACGGACCGTCAGCCAAAGACTGGCGGGGCGGACGAGCCGCTTCCGGCAACATCATCCCCTCATCCACAGGCGCCGCAAAAGCAGTCGGCAAAGTCATTCCGCAGTTGAACGGCAAATTGACAGGCATGGCATTCCGCGTGCCGACATTGAACGTGTCAGTCGTAGACCTGACAGTCAACCTTGCCAAACCGGCCACTTATGCAGAAATTTGTGCCGCAATGAAAGAAGCATCCGAAGGTGAATTGAAAGGTATCCTGGGATATACCGAAGACGAAGTCGTTTCGTCCGATTTTATCGGCGAAGCCAAGACATCAATCTTCGATGCAAAAGCCGGTATTGCCCTGACTAATACGTTTGTAAAAGTTGTTTCATGGTACGACAACGAGTGGGGTTATTCCAGCAAGGTATTGGATTTAATCGCCTATTTGGCAAAGGTAAACGGATAAATTGATCCTTCATTTTCTTGACAAAAGCCGCATCCAACCGGGATGCGGCTTTTTTATTTGGCATACTATTTGTTGTTATTCAAAAAGTATTTTTAACTTTGCACTGTATGAATAAAAATAAAATGAAAAAAAGTTATTCAAAGAAATTTTTAGAGGTCATTGAATGTAGCCGAAAAGAAGCTGAAAGACTTCAAAGTGTAATTATAGAACCCGAACATATCTTGTTGGGAATCATTCGGCATGGCAATTGTAAAGCTACAGATTTACTCAACGAACTGAAAGCCGACTTTCAGAGATTGACTGTAAGTTTGGAAAAAGAAGCCTTAAAGCATTATGCCGGATATTTCAGTCAAGTGGATGAAATTAAATTAAGTAAGATCAGTGAACGGATTGTTCGCACGAGCATTCTCGAATCGCGTGTTTTCAAAAGTGAGAATACCGACACCGAACATTTGCTTTTAGCATTATTAAGAGAAAGACTCGAAATGATCACTAAAACCTTGAGTGAGATGGATATAACTTATCGTGTTATTTATAATAAATTGGCTGTGATTTCAGGGATGGAAACAATTGATGTTGCCGATGAAAAATATATGTTAGACGGTACTTTTACCGAAGATAAAGAAGATTTCGATATCTTTAGCGGTTTTACTGACGACGACGAAGAAGATGATGAATCTTTCTCTCCTTTCAAGAAACAACCCTCCAATCCGGCCTCAAAGGGCAATCAGGCACCGACCAAACCCTCCAACGACACACCCGTACTTGATAACTTCGGGACAGACATGACAAAAGCGGCAGCAGACGGCAAGCTGGATCCGGTTGTCGGACGGGAGAATGAAATACAACGACTGGCGCAGATACTGAGTCGACGGAAGAAAAATAATCCTGTACTTATAGGTCAACCGGGAGTAGGTAAATCGGCAATTGTAGAAGGTCTGGCACAACGCATTATAGAACGTAAAATATCGCGTGCGCTATTCGATAAGCGTGTGATTAGCTTGGATTTAGGAGCTGTAGTGGCAGGCACAAAATACCGCGGTCAATTTGAAGAACGCATCAAGGCCATACTAAACGAACTGACGAAAAATCCGAATATCATCCTGTTTATCGACGAGATACATACTTTAGTCGGAGCCGGTTCGGCTTCAGGGTCGATGGACGGTGCCAATATGCTCAAACCGGCGCTGGCACGCGGAGAACTGCAATGTATCGGCGCCACTACACTTGACGAATATCGTAAAAGTATCGAGAAAGACGGTGCATTAGAGCGTCGTTTTCAGAAGATTATCGTCGACCCGACGACGCCCGAAGAGACATTGCAAATCCTCCGGAACATCAAGGAACGATATGAGGAACATCACAACATGACATATACTGATGAAGCATTGCAGGCATGTGTCAAATTGTCAGACCGATATATCACCGACCGTTTTTTCCCGGACAAAGCCATTGACGCCATGGATGAGGTAGGCGCGCGTGTACATATCTCTAATATAGTCGTTCCCCATAGCATAGAAGAATTGGAAGAAAAAATTGAACAAACGAAAAACGAGAAATTAGCCGCCGTAAAGTCTCAAAACTTTGAGTTGGCTGCAAGTTTTCGCGATAGGGAAAGACAATATCTTATAGAGTTGGATCAGGTTAAATCAGCTTGGGAGTTGGAATTAATACAACATCGTGAAACTGTTGATGCCGAGCAAGTTGCAGAGGTCGTAGCCATGATGTCAGGTGTTCCTGTGCAACGCATTGCACAAACAGAGAATCTGCGATTGCGTGAGATGGGAAATATACTGAAACAGAAAGTGATAGGGCAGAACGAGGCTGTAGATAAAATAGCCAAAGCCATCCAGCGCAACCGTATTGGGCTGAAAGACCCCAAGAAACCCATCGGCACGTTCATGTTTCTCGGGCCGACAGGTGTAGGTAAAACTTACTTGGCCAAGAAATTGGCAGAATACCTATTCGATTCGGCCGATTCACTGATCCGCATTGATATGAGCGAATATATGGAGAAATTCTCCGTATCGCGTCTGATAGGCGCACCTCCCGGATATGTGGGCTATGATGAAGGCGGACAACTGACTGAAAAAGTGAGGCGTAAACCATATTCAGTCGTATTGCTCGATGAAATGGAAAAAGCTCATCCCGACGTATTCAATATCCTCTTGCAAGTGCTTGATGAAGGCCATCTTACTGACAGCAACGGCCGAAAAATCGACTTCAAAAACACCATCTTGATTATGACATCGAATATCGGCACGCGCCAACTGAAAGATTTCGGACGTGGCATAGGTTTTCATACTGTCAGTGAGGGCGAAACCGATAAAGAGTTCTCACGCAGCGTCATTCGTAAAGCTCTCGAGAAAAAGTTTGCACCAGAATTTCTCAACAGGGTTGACGACGTGATCATGTTCGACCAGTTGGATAAACAATCTATCAATCAGATTATTGATATCGAATTAAGCGATATGTTTCAACGACTTGAAGGGCTGGGACACAATATCAAAGTTACCGCCGAAGCGAAAGACTATATTGCATCGAAAGGCTATGATATTCAGTTTGGTGCCCGTCCGCTTAAACGCGCTATCCAACGATATATAGAAGACGAATTAGCTTCCATCATCCTCGATGGCAACGTTGAAGAAGGCGATACAATAATCATGGGATATGATAAGGAATCCGACAAGATTACGCATGAAATTGAACATAATGAAATGCTTGAAGTATGACAAATGAATGTCCCTAATTGAAAAAAAAGCAAATATGTCAAAATGTCAGACAATTATTGTCTGGCATTTTTTTTGCTGTTTAACCGGCAAATTAAATATTAAAATGTAATAATGGCAACACAAGGAAATATTGGGGTGACGAGTGAAAATATATTCCCCATCATCAAGAAATTTTTGTATAGTGACAACGAGATTTTTCTGCGTGAACTTGTTTCAAATGCGATAGATGCAACGCAGAAAATGAAGACTTTAGCTTCGGTTGGGGAGTTTAAAGGCGAGTTGGGAGACTTGACAGTCCGCATAAGGATTGAAGGGAAGAAAATCATTGTCTCGGACCGCGGCATCGGCATGACGGCCGAAGAGATTGAGAAGTATATCAATCAGATAGCCTTCTCCGGCGCTGAAGAATTTGTGGAGAAATACAAAAACGATGCGGCCTCCATCATCGGCCACTTCGGACTGGGCTTTTACTCCTCGTTTATGGTGGCAAAAAAGGTGGAGATCGTGTCGAAATCTTATGTCGAAGACGCTAAACCTGTGAAATGGAGCTGCGAAGGGACGCCGGCTTATGAACTGAAAGAGACGAAGAAAGCCGATCGCGGCACGGACATTATCCTTCATATCGACGATGAAAACAAGGATTTTCTTGAAAAAACAAAGATACAATCGCTGCTCACCAAATATTGCCGCTTCCTGCCTATGCCGATTGCCTTCGGGAAGAAACAGGAATGGAAAGACGGTAAATATGTTGATACAGAAGAAGATAATATTATAAATGACACGCAGCCGGCATGGGTGCGCAAGCCGACCGAACTGAAAGATGAAGATTACAGGAAGTTCTACGCCGAATTGTATCCCATGAGCGACGACCCTTTGTTCTGGATTCACCTGAATGTGGACTATCCGTTTAACCTGACGGGGATTCTTTATTTCCCGCGCATCAAAAGCAATATAGACCTGAATCGGAATAAGATACAACTATATTGTAATCAGGTGTTTGTAACGGATTCTGTGGAAGGTATCGTGCCCGAATTTCTGACGTTGCTGCATGGCGTGCTCGATTCGCCCGATATCCCGCTCAATGTCTCGCGTTCGTATCTGCAAAGTGACCGGAATGTGAAAAAGATTTCCGACCATATCACGAAGAAAGTCGCTGACCGTTTGGAAGATATATTCAAGACAGACCGTCCGCAGTTCGAGGAGAAATGGGACAGCCTGAAACTGTTTATCGAATACGGAATGTTGAGCGACGACAAGTTTTATGAACGCGCCGTCAAGTTTGCCTTGCTTAAAGATGTGGATGACAAGTACTTCACACAGGACGAATACCGGAAACTGATTGAGGGCAACCAGACTGATAAGGACGGCGCTACTGTATATCTGTATGCAACGAAAAAAGACGAGCAATACACTTATATTCAGGCAGCTAAAGACAAGGGATATAGTGTTTTGCTGATGGATGGGCAGTTGGATGTGCATGTCATCGGCCAGTTTGAACAGAAACTGGAAAAATCGCGTTTTGTGCGCGTTGACAGCGATACGGTAGATAAATTGATTCGCAAGGAGGATCATCAGGATATACAATTAAATGAGGATCAGCAGACTGCATTGAGGGAAATATTCAAGAGCCGCATTCCGGAGATGGGAAAGATGGAGTTTAACGTTGCCTTCGAGGCGATGGGCGAGCAGGCTAATCCGGTGATGCTGACGCAGGCAGAGTATATGCGCCGGATGCGGGAGATGTCTTCAACGCAACCGGGTATGTCATTTTATGGCGAGCTGCCGGAAAGCTACAATCTGGTTCTTAATACTGACCATCAGATAGTTAAAAATATCCTGGCCGATGAAGAACAGCAATGTGCGGAGCGGCTTAGCCCGATTATTGCCGATATCAAAGGATGGGAAGCCCGCCAGACCGACCTACGTGCGACGCAAAACAAAAAGAAGACGGATGAAATCACTGAAGAGGAAAAAGAAGATTTGGCCAACACCAATAAAAAGTTGGACGAACTGCGCGACGGACAAAAATCCATCCTTGCCGAATATGCGGCCGGAAGCCAGATTGTCAGTCAGTTGATAGACCTCGCATTGCTCGGAAACGGTCTTTTAAAAGGCGAATCTCTCAGCCGTTTTATCAAGCGAAGCGTCGGCCTTTTGCAATAATTTGAATTTTTTTGAAAAAAAATCATTTTTTTTCTTGCAGTAATAAAAAAAGACCGTATATTTGCAGCAAAATTTAGAACGATATGAATCATTTCGCTTTTACATATTATTTTTACTTTTACCGCACAAGGTGAAGGCAGGAATCTGTATGTAAAAATTTTTATTTTTAAAATTATATATAAGGAAAGAATCCTGCCAAAGCAAACGGCAGGATTTTTTTTGATATAACAGGTCAAGAAAAAGAGAAATTATTTAACGATGATAGAGAACAATAGCAAAGCGAGTGATATTCAGCCGGCTAATCGCTTGTCGGAAGTGAGTGAATATTACTTTTCCAGGAAACTGCAAGAAGTGGCTGCGATGAATGCGGCCGGGAAAAATGTGATCAGTCTGGGGGTCGGAAGCCCTGACCTGCCTCCTTCAAAAGAGGCCATCGAGGTGTTTTGTCAGGCGATACAGGATGATAATGCACATGGTTATCAGCCTTATATAGGACTTCCTGCATTGCGTGAAGGTTTTGCCGAATGGTATCGGACGTGGTACGGAGTGACGCTCAATCCGCAAACGGAGATTCAACCGCTGATCGGATCGAAAGAAGGGATTCTGCATGTGTCGATGGCCTTTCTGAATCCGGGCGATGGCGTGCTGGCACCCAATCCGGGGTATCCTACTTATCATTCGGTCAGTAAGTTGGTCGGGGCAAACCTGATGCTCTACGAATTGACGGAGGCCAACGGATGGTATCCCGATTTTGAGGCGTTGGAACGCATGGATTTGGACAAGGTCAAGTTGATGTGGGTCAATTATCCGCACATGCCTACCGGCGCAAAGGCAAGCATGCAGGTGTATGAACAGTTGGTGGCGTTCGGGAAGCGTCACGGCATTGTGATTTGCAACGACAACCCTTATAGCTTTATCTTGAATGATAAACCGTTGAGTATCTTGAGTGTGCCCAGCGCAAAAGATATTTGCATCGAACTTAATTCGATGAGTAAATCGCATAATATGCCGGGTTGGCGTATGGCCATGCTGGCTACCAATGCACAATTTCTTCAATGGATTTTGAAAATGAAGACGAACGTGGATTCGGGACAGTTCAAGCCGATGCAATTGGCAGCTGTTGAGGCGCTTAAAGCTCCAAAGGCATGGTATGACGAGATGAATAGGGTGTATCGCAGCCGTCGCGACCTGGCCGGACAGATTATGCAGGCCATGGGATGCGTTTATGACGAAAGTCAGGCGGGGATGTTTCTCTGGGGACGGATTCCGGAGAGCGAAAAAAGTGGCGAAGCGCTGGCAGACAGGATATTATATGGAGCCAATGTGTTTATCACACCGGGATTTATTTTCGGGAGCGCAGGAGACCGCTATGTCCGCATCTCGCTTTGCTGTAAGAATGAATTATTGGCCGAAGCGCTAAATAGAATAAATAACAATAAACAATGAATAATGAACAATGAACAATGAATTTTCAACGTTGAATTTTCAACGTTGAACTTTGAACATTGAACATTGAATATCAAACATCAAACATCGAACAATCAATTAAAAATAATAATGGAAAAATTAAATTTTGAATCAATTTTGTTACCGGGTATGGATAGTAAACGCCCGGTTGTAATCGCCGGACCGTGCAGCGCCGAGACGGAAGATCAGTTGCTGAACACAGCTCGTGCTCTTGCTGCCAACGGAATTAAGGCATTACGCACAGGTATCTGGAAACCAAGGACTAAGCCCGGTGGATTTGAAGGTGTAGGCTCGCTCGGACTGCCCTGGTTAAAACGTGTAAAGGAAGAAACCGGCATGTATACGGTCGTTGAGGTGGCCACGCGTGATCATGTATTTGAAGCGTTGAAAGGCGGCGTCGACATGTTCTGGATCGGAGCGCGGACAGTCGCCAATCCCTTTGCTGTTCAGGAAGTTGCCGATGCGCTGAAGGGCGTCGACATCCCTGTCTTTATCAAGAACCCGGTGAATCCCGACCTGGAATTGTGGATTGGGGCCATCGAGCGGATCTATAGCGCAGGTATTCACCGTATTGCCGCCATCCACAGAGGGTTCAGCACATTCGACAAGAAAATGTACCGGAATCTGCCGTTGTGGCATATCCCGATTGAATTGCGCCGTCGTTACCCCGATTTGCAAATCTTTTGCGACCCGAGCCATATCGGCGGCAGACGCGAACTGATTGCTCCCCTCAGTCAGCAGGCCATGGATATGAATTTTGACGGCCTGTTTATCGAAGCGCATGAAAATCCCGAAAAGGCATGGAGTGACGCCGCCCAGCAAATTACACCCGAAGTGCTTGATTTTATGCTAAATATGCTGGTGGTTCGCGATGCTACCCAAACGACGGAAAACCTGACGGAATTGCGTCGGCAGATTGACGGAGTTGATGACCAACTGCTTGAGCTGCTGGCCAAACGGATGCGGATTTCGCGCGAAATAGGCGTCTATAAGAAGGAGCATAACATGACTGTTCTCCAGTCTTCGCGCTACAGTGAGTTGCTGGATAACAGGACAAAAGCCGCCGTTGCGATGGATTTGAGCGCCGAGTTTGTGGAGAAAATCATGAAACAAATTCATGAAGAATCTGTGCGTCAGCAAGTTGTCATAATGAATAAGAAATAAGAGTTTGGATTTGAGCTTTATCGGCTTTGGCCGATATCTTCGAATCGTAATTATATAAATGTATGAAAATATTGATTTTAGGTGCCGGAAAGATGGGGTCTTTCTTCGCCGATCTGCTGAGTTTTGACCATGAAGTGGCCGTGCTGGAGAGAGACCCGAAGCGTATGCGCTTTATATACAATGCAATACGGATGCAATCGCCGGAAGAAATCACAACGTTCAAACCGGAGTTGCTTATCAATTGTGTGACATTAAATTACACGATTGAGGCATTTCGGGAGGTGATTCCTTTCCTGGAGCCGGGCTGTATCATTTCGGATATTGCATCGGTAAAGACCCAACTGCATGAGTTCTATAACACTTGCGGCTTCCCGTATGTATCTACCCATCCGATGTTTGGCCCCACATTTGCCAACCTCGGCAATCTCGAAAAGGAAAATACGATCATCATCACCGAAGGCAACCATTTGGGCAAGGTGTTCTATAAGGATTTGTATAGCAGGCTGAAACTGAATATCTTTGAATATTCGTTTGAAGAGCATGACATGGTGGTGGCCTATTCGCTGGGCATCCCGTTTGCCTCGACGCTTGTGTTTGCCGCCACGATGGTTCATCAGGATTCGCCCGGCACGACTTTCAAACGGCACATGAAAATTGCGCGCGGATTGATGTCCGAGGATGACTACCTGTTGACGGAAATCCTGTTCAATCCCCGTACGCCGGATCAAATCTCGCGTATTCAGGAGGAACTGAATGTTTTACAGGGGATTATCCAACAAAGGGATACGCCGGCGATGAAAGATTATTTGAGCAGGATACGCAAAAAAATTGAATAGGCGATGGCTGAAACTACCAAGGAACAATACTGGAAATATTCGCTCATCCTGCTGATAGCATTGATTGGTGTGTTGATTTTCAGTGAATTATGGCCGTTTGTAAATGGCTTGTTAGGAGCATTTACGATTTTTGTGCTCGTCCGCAAACAAATGGTATACCTGACCGAACGACGAGGCATCCATAAGATTGTGGCGGCCATCCTGATTCTATTGGAAGTGGTGGTGATTATTGCCGTGCCTATCTATTTTATTGCTCTGGCATTGATAAATAAGATACAGACTATCAATATAGATATCAATGTGTTGGCCACCATGATTCAGCAATTTGAAACGACCATCAAGGAGAAATTCAATTATGAATTGTTTAATACCGATACGATTTCAATCATCACAAGCTATCTGTCGAAGGGTATCCAATATATTATCAATCAGGCAAGCGGGTTTGTCGTCACCTTTGTCGTGATGATATTTATCCTCTATTTCATCCTCGTTGACTACCGGAAGCTGGAACGTTATGTATTTGAACTGCTTCCGTTTAACGAGGGGAATAGCAACGAAATCTCGCGGGAAGTATACAGCATGGTGCAATCCAATGCGATAGGTATTCCCTTATTGGCTATCATTCAGGGAATTATCGCATATATCGGTTACCTGATTTTCGACGTTCCGAGCGCCTTGTTTTTCGCTATTCTGACTTGCTTTTCCACGATCATTCCGCTGGTTGGGACAGGTGTGATCTGGGTGCCGCTGGCCGTATATTTCGCCATCATCGGCGACTGGTTCAATGCAATAGGGCTGGCCATCTATAGCGCTGTGATATTGACGAATGTAGACAATGTCATCCGCCTCGTGATACAGAAGAAGTTAGCAAATACTCACCCCTTGATTACGGTCTTCGGCGTGATTCTCGGACTGTCCGTTTTCGGTTTTTGGGGCGTGATTTTCGGGCCGTTGCTGCTGTCGCTTGTCTTTCTGCTGATTAATATTTTTAAAAGAGAATACCTTAAATAATGAATAATGAATAATGAATAATGAACAATGATCACTGAATAATTTACTTTGAACTTTAAACTTTGAACTTTAAACTTTGAACTTTGAACTTTGAACATTGAACATTGAACATCGAATATGTCTGAATTTATCGAAACACATCATCTGACCGGCATCATCATCGGGATGGTTACTTTCCTGATTATCGGTCTTTTCCATCCATTAGTCATTAAGGGAGAGTATTATTTCGGCGTCAGGTGTTGGTGGGTCTTCTTGCTGATGGGCATCGGCGGCGTGGTGGCTGCATTTCTTGTCCACAATGTCATCCTTTCAGCATCCTGCGGCGTCTTCGGCTTTTCGTCTTTCTGGTCCATCGGCGAACTCTTCCAGCAGCGCAAACGCGTCGAAAAAGGCTGGTTTCCAAAAAGGGAAAAATGAAAAAATTGTGCGTTATTAAATTATTTCATCGGAAACATTCGTAAATCCGTCAATCAAATGACGTTTTTTATATAAAATTCGTCAATACAAAAACTTTTTTTACCTTTGCAGTCTCGGAAAAATAATTTCAAAAAGATGAATGAAATAGAAAGAAATTTGCAACACAAAATTAAAAACAGTTTGAAACCCAATAAAGTAGTGATGATTTTTGGGGCAAGACGGGTAGGCAAAACTGTTTTGATGAATCAAATCGTGAAACAATTTGAAGACAAATCGCTGATACTCAATGGTGAGGATTACGATACACTCGCGCTGCTCGAAAACCGCAGCATCGGAAACTATCGCAACCTGCTGAATGGTATTGCTTTGCTCGCCATAGACGAGGCGCAACATATTTCTGACATTGGTGCGAAACTGAAATTGATGGTAGATGAAATACAGGGAATTAGAATTATTGTCAGCGGCTCTTCCTCTTTCGACCTGTTCAATAAATCGGGCGAACCACTCGTAGGTCGCGCTACACCATTCCATTTAACCGCTTTTTCGCAAGCCGAAATTTCACAAACCGAAAACCTGATGCAAACCCGACAAAATCTTGAAAACAGACTCATTTACGGCTCTTACCCCGAGGTCGTATTGATGAATAATAACGAAGAACGAAAAGAATATCTGAAAAATATCGTTGATGCCTATCTGCTGAAAGATATTTTGATGGTGGATGGAATTAAAAATGCTTCAAAAATGAAAGAACTTTTGCAACTTATTTCCTTACAGGTGGGTAGCGAAGTTTCGTATGAAGAATTAGGCGGAAAACTTGGGATGAGTAAAAATACAGTAGAAAAATATCTTGATCTATTGTCCAAAACATTCGTAATCTATCGTTTGGGTGCATTTTCTCGAAATTTACGAAAAGAAATAACCAAAGCCGGAAAATGGTATTTCTACGACACAGGTATTCGAAATGCTTTGATCGGAGCTTATAATTCGTTGGCATTGAGGCAGGATGTTGGCGCCTTATGGGAAAATTACCTGATTGGTGAACTCCTCAAGAAAAACCAGAACGAAAATGCAGGCAAAGAATTTTATTTTTGGCGCACTTATGACGGACAAGAAATTGATTTGGTAGAAATTTCAGGCGACGATATTTCTGCCTTAGAACTGAAATGGGGAAACAAAACTCCCGGTGTCCCACAAGCATTTTCAACAGCCTATCCTCAAGCTACATATCAGGTTGTAAATAGAAAAAACTATTTGGAATTTATATAACCTTAAATCCGTAAGCAAAAAATTGTTCGTGTCAATTAGCAATCAAACCACATCTCAGTTGTTTTCATACTGCTCGTACAGGAGGTCGTTGTAGGGGAAGCGTTGGATGTGGATGGTCTTGACGTGTTCGTAGAGGATGGATTTCAGGGTGTTGAGGTTGGTTTGCTGTTTGGCGGAGATGAAGATGCAGTGGCCGGGAAGTTTGCTCATCCAGGTCTCTTTCAGTTCGTTGAGGGTGATGTTTTCCTTGATGCGGGGGGTGAGGTCGTCCGCCTCTTTGGGGATGAACGTGAAGGCATCGATTTTATTGAAGACCATGATGACGGGCTTGTCGGCGCAGCCGATATCGGATAAAGTGCTGCTAACTACCTCTATCTGTTCTTCAAACGTAGGGTGGGAGATGTCCACTACGTGGAGCAGCAGGTCGGCTTCGCGCACTTCGTCGAGCGTTGACTTGAAGGATTCGACCAGTTCGGTCGGCAGTTTGCGGATAAAACCGACGGTGTCGGACATCAGGAAAGGCAGGTTTTCGACGATCACCTTGCGCACTGTTGTGTCGAGCGTCGCGAACAGTTTGTCTTCGGCAAAGACGTCGCTCTTGCTTAACAGGTTCATCAGCGTGGATTTACCTACATTGGTATAGCCTACTAAAGCGACGCGCACCAGCTTGCCGCGGTTTTTTCGCTGCGACGATTTTTGGCGGTCTATCTCGATCAATTCTTTTTTCAGTCTGGAGATTTTGTCGAGGATGATGCGGCGGTCTATTTCAAGCTGCGTCTCGCCCGGGCCGCGCATCCCGACGCCGACGCCGCCCTGTTGCCTTTCGAGGTGCGTCCACAGGCGGGTCAGACGGGGAAGCATGTAGCGGTATTGCGCCAGTTCGACTTGCGTCTTGGCATGAGCCGTCTGCGCCCGGCGTGCAAAGATGTCGAGAATCAGGTTGGTGCGGTCAAGGATGCGCACGCCTAATTCCTTCTCGATATTGCGCAGTTGCTTGGGCGACAGTTCGTCGTCAAAAATTACGATTCCTATTTCGTGATCGACGACATATTCCTTGATTTCCTGCAACTTGCCTGATCCGACGAATGTGACGGCGTTGGGTTTGTCCAACCGTTGATAGAATCGCTTGACCGGGTTGATGCCTGCCGTTTCGGCCAAAAACGCCAACTCGTCAAGGTATTCCCTGACTTGACGTTCATTTTGTTCCTGCGTGATCAGACCGACCAGGACAACATGTTCGGAAATGGGGTTTTGAAGGGTTAGAATCATTTAACGCATTGAATATGAAGACATCTATCTGATCCCAACGGTTCAACGTCATCGCGCGTATTTCATTACCTTGGCGACGGCGTCGTCTATTTCTTCGGGCGAGGAGAAGCCCAGAGTGATGCCATGCACGTGTTTCTGGGTCATCGCGTAGCGGATAGATTCTTCGCGTTCATGTTCGGCCACGCGCCTGCCTTCGGCGAATATCTTCATGCCAATGACTCCCTTTCCGTTTTGGATAGCCCTGAGTAGGAGGGACTTGATTTGTTCAGGGGGTGCGTCCATGATTTCGCCCCAGGGATTTGTGCGCGCCAGGATGACGTCCACCCATGGAGAATCCACGGCCTCGACAAATGCGTCGAAATTGTGGCACGACACGCCGACGGCCTTGACGATGCCGTCTTCCTTCGCGCGCGACAGCCCTTCGATATAGCTCTTGCGCGAGTTTGTCCAATTGCCTTTCGTCATGCAGTGCATCAGGATGATATCGAAATAATCGGTGTTGGCTGCTTTTCTGAAACGGTCTAAAAACTTGGGTGCCGCCTCAACACGCTCATCGCCTTCGTCATACGTCCATATCTTGGAAAGGAGCGTCAGCTTCTCACGCGGGAAACTTTTGATGGAGGAGGCGACAAAAGGCATGGAACCGTAGCTTTCGGCCATATCGTAAAACGTAATGCCCTTTTCGTAAGCATGATGGGCTATCTTTTCGAAGCTTTCCATGCCCATGCGCGTCTGTTTGGAACTGCCGTTGAAGCCGCTACTGCCCGTGCCCATGGCGATGCGTGAGATGGTCAGGCCTGTATTTCCAAGTTTTACTTTATCAACAACTACATCATTTGCAGGAGAATACATGTTCTCTGCCAATGTTCTTCCGGCAATGGATAGTCCTGCCAGGCCGACTGTGCCGGCTACAAGAAATTTGCGTCTATTCATTTTATTCATCATATACTGTTTTAAAAATGGGGTGCAAGATACGGATTATTTTTGAGATTTAGGCCACGAATGGTTTTTTTGTCCACGAATTGCACGAATTACACGAATTTTTTTATTTTTTTGCCACGAATGAACACGAATTAATACTAAACCTTGAAACCTTGAACTTTGAATCTTGAACATTGTCAATTGTCAATTGTCAATTATCTCGTTACAAGAAACACCCCCGCAATAATGAGAAAGACGCCTATCCATCGGGTGACGGGGACGGCTTCGTGGAAGATGAAGATGGAGGCGAACATGCCGATGATAAAGCTGATGCTTGTCAGCGGGTAGGCGATTGAAAATTCGTAATGTTTTAATATATAGAGCCATAGGATGGTGGCCAGTGCTACGCAGGCGCCCGAAGCCGCCAGCGGCCAGTTGACCAGGAGGTCTTTGAAAAATCTCCAGGTGAAACTGAACTTGTCCATGCGCATCACGGCAAACTTCAGGAAAATCTGCCCGAAGGAGAGAAATACGCATTGAATTGATGCATAGGTAATTAATTTCAACATCTTGATAATAGTATGAAAGAGTGAGATTTATTTTGATAATGATTATACAGCAACAGGCGTTTGATGCCGGTGAGATTTTCTTCCCTTGCGGTCAGCAGATGGGCGGGAATCATCCCTCGCGATAGGCAAATGGCTGCTGCATAAGTGCCTAACGCCGGCGAGGTGAATGACTGGCCGAAGAGGTGTTTGTATTGCATCACCGGCAAACCCTTGAAAACATCACGCAAGACTTGCGTGTAGACCATGTCATTTTCGTAATTGCTGTTCGTCCCGACCACGACAGCGTCAATGTCCCGGAGCGAGCAGCCTGCCTCGTCGAGCAGTTTGTCCCGACATTCCCTGATTTCATCCATATAGGGTTGGTAGGCCAGTTCAACGCCATTCAATTCACAGATTGTCTGTTCGTTGCGTTCGGTTTGCAGCAGCATGCTTACGGCTGCCTCTCCTGCGAAGCACGCTGATTTGGTGAATAACGGGCTGTTATCATGGAATCTCCATATCCCGATCCGGTCGAAAAAGATATAATAATCGGGGGTCAGTTCGTCGTAGCCGCCCACCAGCGCCGTGCCGATTTTTTGCCGGCGGAACTGAATGAGGGCGTCCAAGAGAGCATTTTCGAACGAAGCGCCCCGGTGCACATACGTGCTGTTGTATCCGTGACATTTCAGGTCGATGGCAATGGCCGTGCTGATGCTGTTGTGCGTAGACTGCATGAAATAAGATGGTTGGAGAAATTTTTCTTCGTTTTCCCAAATGGAATAGAGAAACTTCTCCGTGTTTTCGATACAGCCCAGTCCTGTGCCGCTGATGATGGCGTCGGGCATTTCGATGCCTGCCTTTTGCAATGTCAGGCGGGAAGTGACGATCGCCCGCTTGAGCAGATTGCACAACCGCCGCGAAAGGATGGGCGACAGGTAGTCCGCGAATTTCGGGTCTACGGAAAGCGCCTTTTTTTCATTGTAATAGACGGGCGTATCAAACCATTCGTCTGATAAGGGAGCTTGCGCCGAAATCTGGGTGGCGGATTGGATGTAAGTGGACATTTTTTAAATGAACAGTGAATAATGAACAATGAATCTTGAGCTTTGAACTTTGAACCTTGCTCCCTCACGCTTTTGACAACACGATTGCCGAGTTGTTGCCGCCGAAGCCGAAGGAGTTGGAAAGGATATGGCGGAGCGGTCGCGGGGGGATGGGGTCGGTCACCGGAAGGAACGAATGTTCTTCAATCTTGTGATGGAAGTTCAGGCTGACAGGCAGGAAGTTATGCTCCATGAGCAGCAACGATATAATGGCTTCCACGCTGCCTGCCGCGCTTGTCGTATGTCCCAGATAGGATTTGACGGACGAGAGGGGAGGGACGCGGTCGCCAAAGAGATTCATCACGGCGAGGCCTTCCGTCAGATCGTTGTTGGGCGTTCCGGTGCCGTGGGCATTGATATAGTCAATGTCTTCGGGACGAAGTTCGGCATGTTCCAGCGCGCCTTTCATCGCAAGATAGGCTCCGAGGCCGTCGGGCGACGAAGCCGTCTGATGGTAAGCATCGCAGGCGTTGCAGTAGCCTGAAATCTTGCCAATAGGCCGAACACCACGTCTTGACGCTGTCTCGGCCGATTCCAGCACGACATATCCGGCCCCTTCGCCGAGGTTGATGCCGGCACGGTCACGGTCGAAAGGCTTGCACACGTCGCGGTCAAGGATCATCAGCGTATTGAAACCGTTTACGTGATACTTGGAGAGACATTCGCAACCGCCTGCCACGACGATGTCGGCACGGTTTTCCTGAATCAGGTCGGCGCCGAGCATGATGGCGTTCGCCGACGACGAACAGGCAGTGACAACCGTTGAAACCATCTGAAACTCACCGAAATAATCGGCGATCTGCTCCGTTGCGCCTCCGCAGTCGTTGAGGTTGAT
>JAITMM010000108.1 GCA_031277335.1 Tannerella sp.
CTTTTCGAGTTCGGCATCGGCCATCTGACAAGCGAGGGTACGTTTATATATCAGGTCGTATAATTTTTTCTCCTGTATAGTCCCTTGAATTTGAGGCTTATTCATATATGAAGGTCTGATCGCCTCATGCGCTTCCTGAGCGCCTTTACTCTTGGTCTGATACTTACGAAGCTTGTAATATTGATCTCCATAAGTCTTGACTATGGTATCTTTAGCCGTTCTTAATGCCAGATCGCTCAAGTTCACGGAGTCGGTTCGCATATAGGTGATATGTCCTGATTCATAGAGTCTTTGCGCAATAATCATCGTTTGAGCAACAGAAAAACCAAGTTTGCGTGCAGCTTCCTGTTGAAGTGTGGATGTAGTGAATGGCGGAGCAGGCGATTTCTTGATAGGTTTGGTAGAGATATCTTCTATGGTAAAATTCTCATTGATACATGATTGCAAGAAATCTTCAGCTTCGTTCGATGTCTTCAATCGTTTATTTAATTCGGCCTTTAACACCGTCTTACCATCTGAAAGAAGAAAATGAGCAGTGACGCGAAACGAGGCTTCGGTGACGAAGTGCGTAATCTCGCGTTCGCGCTCAACAATCAGACGTACAGCTACCGACTGAACTCTGCCTGCAGAGAGCGCAGGCTTTACCTTACGCCACAATACAGGCGAAACCTGAAAACCTACAATCCTATCAAGCACTCTACGCGCCTGTTGGGCATTGACCAAATCAATATTTATCTTACGCGGATGTTCCAGCGCATTGAGAATAGCAGTTTTAGTAATTTCGTGAAATACAATACGTTGTGTGGTGTCTGGATCCAAATTCAGTGATTCTGACAAGTGCCAGGCGATAGCTTCTCCTTCGCGGTCTTCATCGGATGCAAGCAATACATTTCCGGCCTCAGAGACAGCGTTTTTAAGCGCCGTAACAATTTTTTTCTTATCGGCAGGGATCACGTATTGAGGAGCATAATTCTTTTCTATATCAATACTGAATTCTTTTTCTTTCAGGTCGCGGATATGTCCGTAACTTGACATGACATGATAGTCCTTTCCCAGAAACTTTTCTATTGTTTTTGCTTTCGCCGGGGATTCGACGATGACTAAACTCTTTTGCATCTTCTTATCTTCCTTTTCTTAAAATTGGGCGCAAAGATAGGAAAAGTCCTCGAATAACATTTAATTCGTGGACTTTTTCTTACATTTGCGACATATTTACATCATAAAATGAAAATTGAAAGCAAATATGATCCTTCCGGAGTGGAAGAAAAGTGGTACGCCTACTGGATGAAAAATGGTTTTTTCAAGTCTAAACCAGATGAGCGCGAGCCATTTACGATTGTGATCCCGCCACCGAATGTCACCGGTGTGCTGCACATGGGGCACATGTTGAACAATACGATACAGGACATCTTGGTGCGCCGAGCACGCATGATGGGAAAAAATGCATGTTGGGTTCCTGGCACCGACCATGCTTCGATTGCAACGGAGGCCAAGGTCGTGGCTAAGTTAGCATCCGAAGGTATTCAAAAAGAAATGTTGACGCGCGAAGAGTTTCTTGAACATGCGTGGGACTGGACAAATAAACACGGAGGTATTATCCTCGAACAATTAAAGCGACTGGGCGCATCGTGCGACTGGGACCGCACGGCTTTTACGATGGATGAGGCGCGTAGTCGCAGCGTTATCAAAGTGTTTTGCGATCTGTATAAAAAAGGATTGATTTACAGAGGTGTACGTATGGTGAACTGGGACCCGACCGCCTTGACAGCCGTCTCCGATGAAGAAGTATACCATAAGGAAGTCAACGGCCAATTATATTATATAAGGTATAAAATTGACAAAGCCGACACCAACACGTCCGAAGGAGAGGCCTTATCCACACCGTCTGAGCATGATTATATAGTCATCGCCACCACCCGCCCAGAGACCATCTTCGGCGACGTGGCCGTATGCATCAATCCTAACGATCCTAAGAATGCCCGTCTCAAAGGTAAACGAGTGATCGTCCCTATCTGTAACCGCGTGATTCCCATCATAGAAGATGAATACGTAGATATAGAATTTGGCACAGGTTGCCTTAAAGTGACGCCGGCTCACGATGTCAACGACTATGTTCTGGGTCAGAAATACAACCTTGAATCCATTGATATTTTGAATGATAACGGCACTCTGAACTCTTACGGCCATCACTACGAAGGAAAAGACCGCTTTGAAGTACGCCGACTGATAGTCGATGAATTGGCAGACAAAGGACTGATAGAGAAGATTGAACCTTATGTCAACAAGGTGGGTTACTCGGAACGGACAAATGTGCCTATAGAACCTAAACTGTCGATGCAATGGTTCCTCAGGATGGAACAATTGGCCAAACCTGCCCTCGAAGCAGTTATGAACGATACAATTAAGTTTCATCCGGCCAAATTCAAAAATATGTATCGCCACTGGATGGAAAACATAAAGGACTGGTGCATATCACGCCAACTATGGTGGGGACATCGTATACCTGCTTACTATCTGCCTGACGGCAGCTATATCGTTGCCGAAACAGAAGAAGAAGCGCTGAGTCAATTGTCAATTGTCAATTGAAACAAGACGAAGACTGCCTCGACACCTGGTTCTCTTCATGGCTCTGGCCAATCTCAGTATTTGATGGAATCAATAACCCTGATAATGAGGATATAAAATATTATTACCCTACCAACGACTTAGTGACAGCCCCCGAGATTATATTTTTCTGGGTGGCCCGCATGATAATGTCAGGATACGAATACCGCCGCGAAGCCTGCTTTCAGAATGTATATTTCACAGGTATCGTGCGCGATAAATTGGGACGCAAAATGTCAAAATCGCTTGGCAACTCGCCCGACCCTATTGAGCTTATGGAGAAATACGGAGCCGACGGTGTGCGGATGGGGATGCTGTTGACTTCGCCTGCAGGCAATGACCTGCTTTTCGATGAAGCACTGTGCGAGCAGGGACGTAATTTCAGCAATAAGATATGGAATGTCTTCCGGTTGATGAAAGGATGGGAGGAGGAGATGGATTTGGACCTTGCCCCGTCGGAAACAAGCCGATTGGCCTGTGATTGGTTTCGCGCCCGTTTTAACGCTTCAGTCATTGAGATGAACGATTGTTATGCAAAATATAGGCTTAACGAAGCGTTAATGGTTGTATATAAGTTGTTTTGGGACGATTTCTCTTCGTGGTATTTAGAAATAATCAAGCCTGCCTACGGGCAAAATATTGATTCATATACTTATGCCGAAGCAGTTGATATTTTTGACGACCTGTTGTGTCTGCTTCACCCTTTCATGCCCTTCATTACCGAAGAACTATGGCAGGAGATGCTGCCGCGCGGTGAAAATGATTCAATTATGAACTGCCCGATGCCAACGGCTTTGTCACCGGATAAACATATTGATTCCGAAGATATTATACGCAAATTTGAAAAAACTCAGGAACTGATAGCAAATATTAGAACCGTGCGATTGCAGAAAAATCTGCCGAATAAAGAAGCCTTGACGTTGAATGTTATCGGCGAGCACGATCCTACATTTGATGCCATTATAAAGAAAATGGGGCATATATCAGATATATTGCACGTTACGGAAAAATTGTCCGGATCGGTTTCATTTCTTTCAGGCGCTTGCGAATATGCCATTCCCATGGAAGGAATGATTGATTCAGTTGCCGAAAAAGCTAAACGTGAAGAGGAAATCGCTTATCTGGAAGGCTTTCTACGGTCAGTGATGGCAAAACTGAACAATGAAAAGTTTATGGCCAATGCCAAACCTCAAGTCATTGAGAACGAGCTTAAAAAGAAAGCCGATGCCGAACTCAAACTACAATCACTAAGGGGGAATAATTGAATAACTGAATAACAGAATTATTGAATAACTTTTTTTAAAAATTATAATTTATGTCAACTCGAAGAAATTTTATGAAGCAAAGCCTTGCCGGAGCGCTTTTATTGGGAGCGGCTCCCGTAGTAACTAAGGCTAATGAATGGATTGCCAAAGATAATCAGGCAATTACTAAGCAACCAAAAGCCGTCAACCCTTTTAAGTTGGGTATGGCCGGCTATACGTTTTTGAATTTTGATTTGGAGACTACGTTGAAGACAATGGAAAAGCTCGATATGCACTACTTGTGTATCAAGGACTTCCATCTACCCTTAGACAGTGACGACGAACAGATCAAGGCTTTTCATGCCAAATGTGCCGACAGAGGCGTCACCGGTTATGCCGTCGGTCCCATTTATATGCGGAGCGAGGCAGAAATCGACAAGGCATTTGCTTATGCAAAAAGAGTGGGTGTGAAGCTGATAGTAGGTGTGCCCAACGTCGAACTGCTCCCTTACGTGGACAAGAAAGTGAAGGAATACGGATTTAATTATGCCATTCATCTGCATGGCCCTGATATTGAGATATTTCCTGATGCCACTGACGTCTGGAACCATACGAAAGACCTTGACCCGCGTATCGGGATGTGTCTCGACATAGGACATGACTTGAGGAACGGTTGCGACCCGGCGGAAGATTTGAAAAAATACCGTACACGCGTCTTTGACATTCATATTAAAGATGTGACGGACTCAACCAGGGCAGGACGCGGCATCGAGTTCGGACGTGGCAAGATAGACTTCCCCGGCTTTGTAAAGGCCTTGCGTGAAGTCAATTATACCGGAATGTGCAGTCTTGAATATGAGAAAGATATGAAAGACCCATTTCTTGGTATAGCCGAATCTATCGGTTATTTCAAGGCAATTTGCGATATGCAATTGTGAAAATTATGAATTGCGAATAATTGAATCATGTTGCATCCATCCTATGCGATTGCGATCTTGCGCACTTGCGTTCTCGCACTCTTCCTATCTTCCTGTTCTACATTGCATTATATTGAAGTTGAATCTCAATATCCTGCAGCGATCACTTTTCCTGAAGAGTTGAGCCGTATACTTATTGTCAACAATGCACTGCCGCAGGAGAGCGTTCCGCTTGAATCGTCCATCCGCGTTGTTCGCGATACGGTCACTTTCAAGGCTGATAGCGCGGCCTTTGATTTCTGCCGTACTTTAGGAGAGGAATTGGCAGCACATCAGGCTTTTACAGATGTAAGACTGTTGGAAGGATGTTTTCGAAAAGACGATTCGCCATTGTCGGCAGTCACTTTGAAACGCGAAGAAGTGGAGCAATTGACGTGGGAACATGATGTAGACGCAGTGATTTCGCTCGATCGCCTGCTATTCAAAGTGAACGAGTATACTCACGAATTATCCGTTCTTGATGTTTTTAGCGCTGTAGATATCTATGTGTCAGGAGTATTGCGTGTTTATATACCCGGTCGTGATACGCCGATGACCTCATTTTTACTTGTCGATACGATCACACCGGATTTGTTGTTCGATTGGAAGGATATGATATCGGACAATTCGACTTATCTTATTGATGTAGAGGAATTTATTAGGGAGAGTGCTGATTTTGTAGCTTACGAGGCGCGAAAAAATTTTGTCCCGTATTGGAGTCAGGACGTGAGATGGTATTATGTATGGATCGGCACCAAATGGAAGCAGGCTTCGGCGTATGCTCAGGTTGACAGATGGCCCGAAGCCTTAGCAATATGGAAAGAGCTTGATGCACAGTCTACATCGTGGAAACAAAAGGC
>JAITMM010000261.1 GCA_031277335.1 Tannerella sp.
CGCCGATGAGTTTGATCAGGAAATTATCGGTGAAGATGAAGGGGATAAACAGGACGACGGTCGTCAGCGTGGCGGCTACGATGGAGCGCCATACTTCGGTGATGCCTTGTATGACAGCGCGTTCCGGTTTCATTCCGGTGCCGGAAAGGCGATAAATATTCTCAAGCACCACAATGCTGTTGTCCAGCAATATCCCGACGGCAAGCGCTATCCCTATCAGTGTCAAGCTATTGATGGTAATGCCGGCAGCATAGAAGAAATTGAATGCCGTAAAAACGGAGATGGGGATGGCCAGCGTGATGATCACCACCAATCGCAGGTTGCGCAAAAAGAATAAAAGGACGCAGACAGCCAGCAGACCGCCCAGGAAGGCATTCTGCACAATGCTGTTCAGCGTATTCTCCATCTCTTCGGCCGTATTGCTATCTATCGCAATCTCAATATCGAGGCCTTTCAACCTTTCATTCAACACATTGATAAGATTCGTCGTGCGGGTGGCCAAGTCAATCAGATTGGCCTGCGCATCGCTGACCAAGGAGATAGAGACTGATTCCAAGCCGTTTACGCGACTGTAGGACGTCTCGTCCTGATAGTCGGAAAAAACCGTCGCCACGTGTTTCAGCAGGACGGGGCCGGGCGCAATGATCACATTCTCAATGTCTGCGATTGAACTGTAAGATGAATTGACATGTACAAAATATTGACTTTCATGGTCGGTCACGTTGCCGACAAACACTTTTTCCTGCGCCTGGCTGCTCAACCGGGTCGCAATCTGGGAAGGTGTAAGATTTAATGCCTTGCATGCTTCTCTATCTATCTGTACTTCAACGGATTTAGTGCGTCCGCCAAACACGGTCACGGCAGCCACACCGTCAATATTTTGCAATTCGGTAGCAATTCTTTCATCCACGATATTGCGCACGCGGTCTATCCCTCCCGTTCCGCGCACCTGCAATGTCATGTAATAAGTTGATGATTGCATACTTAGCACTTCGCCACTCTGCACGCGCAAGGTGAAACCCTCCGGCAGCGTCGATGTGACTTCTTTCATCTTCTCTTCCAGCTTGAGCGAAGTGGTTTTGATATTTACGTTGCTCTTGAATTTAACGGTTATCGTTGAATTCCCGCCATTGATCTGCGACGTGATTTCGTCCACGCCCCCAATCGAGCCGATAGCGCCTTCCAACGGGATAATCACCTCCTGCTCAACATATACCGGGTCCATATCCTGATCCGACCTGACTGACACCGTCAACGAAGGCAGTTCGGGATTGGGCACCAATTCCAGCGGCAGCTGTTTGAACGATATATACCCGAGCAGGGTAAGCGCCGTAAACAGCATGATGATGCCTATTTTTCTATTGAGAAGAAATTTCATCCCCGTCTATTTTTGAATCAGACCAAAATCATTCATTTTCAACATATTTCTCGCCTCCACCGAATCTGAGTTTCATCCTTTCAAACACATAATAGACGCAGGGAATAACCACTAAACTCATCAATGTGGACGTGACCAATCCTCCGATAACGGCTATTGCCAACGACGAACGCAAAGCTGCGCCTTCGCCAATATTCAGTGACATGGGCAGCAGCACCAAAATCGTTGTCAGACTGGTCATTATAATCGGACGGATACGCTGTTGTCCGGCCTGGATAATGGCTTCCTCTAAGCTCATATTTTCCTTCAATTGATTGATACGCACCACTAAGATAATCGAATTGTTGATGGCTATCCCCGCAAGCACAATGATGCCGATGACGCCCATAATATTGATTGTCAGGCCGAAGACCAGGAAAATCAGGATGGCGCCCACCAATCCGAGCGGTATGGTCAGCAGGATGGTAAACGGATGGAGCAACGATTCAAACTGTGATGCCAATACCATATAAACCAGCACAATAGATAAGACTAATGCCATCAGCAGGCTGTTCATCGATTCCTGCCGTTTTTCTTCCTCGCCCGTCACCGAAATGGAATAGTTGAGGGGCAGGTCAATATCGGCAGTGGCCTGTCGAATCTGTTGCGACACCTTATCCAGCGATCTATTGATCTCTTTATCAGCTAATATCCGATTGATACGAGTCTGGTTGCGGCGAAAAATCTCCTTCGGCGCTCTTTGATTCACGACGGTTGATATTTCATTCAGGCGAAATTCCTGATTCCCGTTTTGGATGATGAGATTCTGCAAATCCTTTGCCGTGACGTCAGGTATTTTGATGACGATATCGCGCATCTCGCCTCTATAATCCATCCTGCCGACGCTGCGCCCTTCCAATTGTTCGCTAACTTGCTGGATGACAGTCGATGCCGATAGGTTATTGATTCCTGCCATCGTGCGGTCTATGTTGATAATCAGTTCGGGAGCGCCGTCTTCCATCGACGATTTTATATTGTAGATGCCGGCCACCTGATTCATTCTTTCGATGATTTCGTCCGAAATCGACGTGATTTCATCGATATCTTCTCCTTTGACCTCGACGACAATCGGCGCATCGTCACTTCCAAGCAACGAGGCTAACGAGTTCTCTTCCTGTTTAAAAGTCAGTTCGAGGCCTTCAATCATATTGGTTGATTCGATGAAACGCTCGATGACCGTGTTGGGAGGCAGCTTCGAGGCTTTCGAGAGCGTGACTTTCATCGTTGCAGTATGCTCACCTTCAAATACTTGTTCTTCGGTCGTGCCTTTGCCTGCGTGGCTGTAGACGGTGCATAGACTGTCGCCGCTGATGGTTTCAATCAGGTAGTCCAATTGCTGGACAACTGCGTCCGTGCGTTCGAGCCGCGTCCCTTCGGGCAGTTTGACGGAGATAGTAAACGTCTGACTTTCAGAACGTGGAAGAAATTCCGTTCCTACAAAGGGGAGGAGCAACGCAGTAACTAAAAGCAAAGCAACCGAAAGGATGATAACTATCCGGCGATGATGCAGAAACGACTCAAGCAGTCGGCTATACCATTTAAAATGAATGGCTTGCGTAAGTGTCTTGACATTCTTGCGGCCTGACAGCTTGTCATATAACATCGGGATGACGAGCAGCGATACGAACAGCGATGAGAGCAGCGAAAAAGCCACCGTCCAGGCCTGATCCTTGAACAGCACACCCGATGCACCATGTAGGTAAATGATTGGCAGAAAGACGACTATCGTCGAAATGGTGGAGGCAATGACGGCGCCCGACACTTCGGACGTGCCCGTGACGATTGAATCGACCCTGTTTTCGCCCCGCTCCTGATGTCGGAAGATGCTTTCTATGACCACAATAGCATTGTCAATCAACATGCCTCCCCCGAGTGCAAGTCCGCTCAGCGACATGATATTAATTGTCAAGCCGTTGAAATACATCAAATTGAAAGTAGCGACAATCGAAATGGGGATGGACAGGCTGACTATCAGCGTTGTACCTACGCGGCGCAAGAAAACGAACAGGACAGCGATGGCGAGCACCATCCCCAGCAGTGCGCTTGTCTTTACTTCGCCCACCGCATTGGTGATAAACGTGCCTTGATTGGTGATCACCTGAAAGTCGTAGCCCGGCAACGCCTGTTGAATCTTGCTAAGTTGCTGATTCAGTTCGTCTACTACCCGAACCGTATTTTGCTGCATTTCCTTGTAGACGGACAGCCCGATGCACCGTTTGCCGTTTAGCCTGACGATATTTTCGGGACGGTCATTTTCAAAACTTACGGAGGCTACTTCCCTGAGATACAGCGGCGCCTGATTATCGCCGCGTGGCGTGGCTGTCGTGGTCGTCGTGCCTGTGGCGGCCGACGTTGATTTATAGGCAACAATCAGATTTTCAAAGTCTGCCAGTGTGTTGAGTTGTGTGGTTGTTTTGACTAAATACCTGATTCCGAGTTCGCTCACGCGTCCGCCCGAGATGCTTTGGTTGTTAGCCTCTATGCGTGTTGCAATTTCGTCCATCGTCAGTCCGTATTCTTTCAGCTTGTGCGCGTCCGTTTTGACCGTCAGAATCGTCTTTTCATCTCCCGAAAGCGCCACTTCTGCAACGCCTTCAAGCCGGATCAGTTCGTTGCGGATATAGCTTTCGGCCATCTTCCGCAGCTCGGCCATGTCGGTAATATTTTGGTGCGACATGGCTATCAGCATGACAGGGGCTGTATTGGGATCGTGCTGCGTGATATTCAGCGACGTGATTTCTTCCATCGTGGAGAAGGTGGACATGGCCTTTTGAAGGTCGATAAAGGCCTCATCCATATTCTTTTGCTGGGTATATTCTACCGTGATGCGCGCCGTCCCTGCCTTGATCACCGAGGCCACCTCTATCACATCGCGCTGGAGCATGGCCGTGGATTCCATATTTTCGATAAACATTTTCTCGATCTCCTCCGGCGGGCGTTCCCCGATCTCAACCTCGATAAAGAGTCGCGGGGAATTGATATTGGGCAGTAAGTCCACGTTCAGACGGTTGTATGAAATATATCCTAACAGCAAGATAGCCAATACGATCATACTGATTGTAACGGGACTTTTTAACGCAAAGTTGATTAACTTTCTCATTGAATATTCAAACTAAATATTGTTATCCGATTGCTAATTAATCACTTTCACCCTACTGTTGTCACGCAATGTTTCAAAGCCTCTGATAATCAGGTTGTCATTTTCTTGCAGTCCTTCCGTTACTTGAAAATTTTCTTCGTCTTCCAGACCTGTTATGATGTTTCGTCTTACCGCCATATTTCTCTCTACGACATATACATAGCGTCTGTTTCGGGAAGTCAGTACCACGTCTTTGGGTATCACAATGGTGTTGTCTGCCTTGTCTACGACAATGTCTGTTTTGACGTACATGCCGGGGCGAAGTTTGAGTTGTGAATTATTAATCAGTATCTTACCTTTAAAAGTACGCGTCTCGGAGCTGATGGCGGGAGACAACTCGCTGATGACGCCTACAATCGTATCAAACGGCATTGAGGTATGTGTTATATTAACCGGCTGATTCGACTTGATCGTAGCGATGTGACTTTCAGGGAGATTGATGTCCACGTAGAGATTTGAATAATTCATGATGCTGACCATCGGCTGATTCGATTCGACCTTTGCGTCGGTGGAATAGTGCGGTAAATCAACTATATAGCCGTCGAAAGGCGCCTTGATATTCATTTTTTCAAGATTGATCTCCGCATTGGCTAATGAATAGCGCGCGTTGGCGATTGTCACTTCCGTGTTTCTGATCTGACTTTCCGTGGAGCCGCCCATCTCAAGCAGTTGTTCCTGTTTGATTTTCTCCTGCTCGGCTATTTCCAGATTCAGTTTTCTCGATTCAAGTTGCTGATTGTTTTGATATTCCTCATCTTCGAGCCGAATGATCAGATCGCCTTTTTTCACTGCATCCCCCAGCCTGTATTGTCTGCCGGTGCGCGGGTTGGTTTGCAGTTTGTAAATGCCGCTCATTTGGGAATTTAAGTCTTCATTGAATGTGGCAAGCGCCGTCCCGGCTGAATTGACCACACTGCTTATAGCGCTGAGTTTCAATTCCTGAACAGATACGGGCGTCTCAATATCTGTGGTCCCCGATTGCGGCTGATTGTTACAGGTTGAAAGGAGGAATAACAGGAGCAGGCCGAGTGCGATGCTTGCCGGATGTCCGGCGTGTCCCCGGCGTCGCTGTTGGGATGAATGGTGAAATCTGAAGATGCAAATCGTTTTCATAAGAAAGTCGCTAATGATGGACATGACATTTATGTATTTTATAGTTAATATTTTAGTTGTTTATTTGACGGATAATCCCTGCAAAGTTGTCATGGGCACAATCGGCTGGTCTTTATCAAAATCAAACAGTGTAAGAATTTTTAAATTAAGCAATTGTATTTTATAATTTATCTCTGCAGCGACAAGGCTTGTCCGTGCGTTTGAGAGTTGTGCCTGATACTGGCTGATTTCCAAGCCTGTCAGGTCGCCTTCGGAATATCGGATCTGGTTCAGGTTATACGTATTCTGCGTATTTTCAACATTTTTTTCCTGAATCCCGATTTGAGTGCGCAGGTTATCCAAGGCGCGCAATGTCTGACGGATTTCCAATTCGATATCGACTTTCTGATTGTCATAATCGAGCTTGGCGATGGTTTGGGCTGTTTGCGAAGCTTTGATTCGTGCTTTTCGTTGCCCCCAGTCAAAGATGGGAATTGTGAAACTGACTGCTATTGCCGGGCTTGAGATTGGCTCGGCATAGATATTGGCAAACGCAGGGTTGTCGCCGGTGATTCCGACCGAGAGCGACAGGTTTCCGTTGAACTTATCCCGCGCTTTAACCTCAATCAAATCGAAATCAGCAATTTCCATCGCAATCTCACGTTGACGCAATTCCATCCTCGTCGTCAAGCCGCATTCGACGGCTTTGCCCAGTTCAATCAGGATCGGGTTTACGTCAATAACAGCTTCGACGGTGATATCTTCGCTCAAAGGTATTCCCAGCGTCTGTTTCAGGGCGTCTTTGGCATTTTCCAACGTAGCCTTATCGGATTCAACAGTCGACTGCGCTGAAGCAAGATTGACTTCGGCCTGGAAAAGTTCTTCCCTGGCTGAAAGGGCGGCATCGACTTTGGCCTTTACGATGTCATAGTTTGTTTGCGTGTTTTTCAATTCTTCCTGACTGATTTGCAGGCTGTTCTCTGCCATATAGACTGCGTAGAACTGCCTCGTGATATTCAGTTCCGTATTCAACCGCTGCAATGCATAGCGGATGCCGGCATTCTCATAGTCATATTCCAGCCGTTCAAGCGCCATTCTTTGGCGGTTATAAATAAAAAGCGGTTGGTCGTACCTGATATTCAGGTTATTACTGAATGCTCTGTCGAGATTTTGATTCCCGTCCACGATGGATTTGTTATCCTGCCAGCTCAATGTATTGTTCAACGAAAATTCACCGTCAGTCAGCAAAATAGGCAATGAAGCGCGAAAATTGGTGCTTGAAGAAAGCTCCGTGTTCGTATACCACTGCGACAGACGGTTGTCAAAACGGCGTGTCGTGCTGTATTCGAAAGGATTGACTGTCAACGCAAACTGGGGCTTTAACGAAGCGCGTTGTGCCGCCAGATTATACAATGCCCTTTCAAGATTCAACTTCTGCGTCTTCATATCGGGATTATTCTCTTCCGCGATGTCCAATGCCCGTTCTATGGTCAGCAGCATCTGAGCTGATGCACAGAAAGATATACCCACAAATAGCACGCCCATGCAAAGCATTCGCCATTTCATTTTCTTATATTTCATCTTCATATCCGATAATTATTTTTAACCAATCTAAAATCTTTAAACATCCATCTCCATTAAAATCTATCATCCCAACATTCTCATTATCAATTGTCAATTGTCAATTATTCATTGTCCATTATTCATTGCCCCACTTTCGATATTTCCACCTCATCCGTCAGCTCCCTGTCAAGGCTTGTCGCTCTTCTTACAATCTTGACGGCATCCGCTGTGACCATGCGTACATTGCTGATTTCGTTTGACAATTTGATCTGTATCGTATCGTCTGAAAAATAGAAAGCGGCGGAGCCAATCCTGTTCCATCCGTCTTCGGCTCGCCGGAGGTTGATTTCGGCCTTATCCTCGCCTTCGTCATATTTTACTAAGAAATTGTAAGCCATATTGCCCCGGTTATTGTTGTTTCTGCGCAGTTCATCAGGCAGATAAACATGATAGTAGACGTCGTATAATCCTTTCGAGGGGACGGGCACTTTCCATGTAGCCGTCTGGCTGCCGCTGCCGCTTTTGATCACGTAAGCAGAGCGGACATAAGTGCCATAATATCTGTCGTTTGTAGTCAATGTCCATTGCAACGGCGGTCGCCAGCCCTGAACGCCGGAATAAGGAAATGAGTTCTCATCAACGCCTTCCAACCACTGGGGCAGCAGCCCGACAATATCCGGCTTTGAGATCGTAAATAGCATACTGTCCTCATTGTCAACGATTACCTCGCCCGTAGGATTGAAGTTTACGTTAGACAGGATAAAGTCGCCTTCCTCGTCGACCGGTCTGTTCTGTTCGCGAATGATATTATTGGCCGGTATATTTATCTGATTCGGTAAGTTGGCGGATATCAACGTGTTGACGTTGATGCTTCGCGGCGCTTCGTCCCAGACGGATACAAGTTGTTTCGTCTGATGCGCCGCCAGCGATATTTTGCGTTTGGCACGCGGGTCGTAGTCGGTGCTGTTGGCAGTCATTCCGCCGCCAAAACCGCCGCCGCCACCGCCGCCTCCTCCGAAGCCCCCGCCTCCCCCGCCACGGCCACCTCCGAATCCGCTGCTGAAGTTGATGTCGACATTGACAATCCCGTCAGTCTCAGAATCATTCGTGATCTGTAGCTTGACGACATATACTTCCACATCGCGATTGACGATCTGCTTGATTTCAGGTGTGCCTACGATATAAACAGGCAGTTTTGTGGGTGAATTCCAGGATTTTAATGGCGATAGCAAATCTTCACTTGCTACGGCGCTCATGCGGGTAAGCAAATCTTCGAACCTCAGATTCTTGAATTTATTTTCACTCAAAAAGTGACGCAGGGAATCGCGAAATTCCATATAGCCGACATTTCGCTCAGCCGGAGCAAATAATGTGTTGGCTTTCAGAGAAATAATATAATCCAGCAAGTCGCGCTGATTGGGGTCTATCAGCAAGTCCTTGAACGGATATTGCTGTATGAGCAGGTTGGCCTTTTCGTTGTTACTGATGCCGTTCAGCTGTCGCATCATGTTGTTATCGGTCTTTTCCTGTAAATAAAGTTCAATCAGTCGATTGGCTATTGTCCAATCCGACGAGTAAATATTATACCTGAAGTTAAACAGTTCAGGGAAAAGGAAATAGGGGTTAGGTTTGATGGTGATATTGGCCACGCCGCGCTCCATCGAAAAATCCCTGGCGCCTTCCGAACGCTGAAAGAACATCGCAAAGTTGTTAAAGACATTGACGGCTGCCGTCATATCGTTGATTTCCTGGCCTCTCCGTTTGGCCCATGCTTTTTGCATCGGTATCTGCCTGACCACGTCCGCCTCTCTCATCAAACAGCCCTTTTCGGGAAGCAGCACCATTTCGGGCTGCAACACCTCCTGCGCCTGCGTCCAGGTGCGTACGTAACTGCTAAACTGCACAGGCACTTCCACTAACGAGAAGCGCTTGAAGGAATAATTCAGTGTATAATTGCTCTCGAACGTCTGACGGCGAATCCTGATTTGCGATGGAATCGTATCCATAATCGAATCGTACGAGGTCGAGAAAAAATCATTGCCTTTCAGATGCCAAATACTGTATAAAGTGTAATCCACTTCCATACATTTTTGCTCGTAATCACCTATAATCAAAGTAATTGAAGGCGATGGGAAATCTGTCTGGAAAACGAAAATGCTGTCGACGGCTTCTTCGCGGGCTTGCATGATGCTGTCAAGCAGGTGTTTCCGCCATTCAGGGTTTTCACGCAAGCTGTCTCTCAACTCCGGATTTTCGCGGATTAGTTCTCTCAATTCGGGATTGTCACGAAATTCTTCGCGAGCTTGCATGATGCTGTCACGCATTTGCTCCCTTAATTCCGGGTTTTCTCTTAAACGGTCTCTTAATTCGGGGTTTTGGCGGTTTCTTGCGGTCATAGTGCTATCGCTCCCTTCCCTTCTTCGGAATTGCGCCGTACTGTCATATCCGGCAGGCATCCGACGTCTAAATCCTCCGTTATCAGGTGTTTGTGCTTGATTTCCACTTTGCCCTTGCCCCCCGCTTTGAGCCTGAGGCCTGGCATTTTGTCCTTGAGCGCCACCTTGTGCTTGAGGCCTCGCATTTTGTCCTTG
>JAITMM010000238.1 GCA_031277335.1 Tannerella sp.
TTTTGGATGTCATGTTGCACTTTCGGTGTCGCCGTAGCTGTCAGCGCTATCAGCGGATGATGCCCTATCTCATTGATTATAGGGCGTATCCTGCGATATTCAGGTCTGAAGTCGTGTCCCCATTCAGATATGCAATGCGCCTCGTCGACGGCATAAAACGATACATTAATAGTACGTAGGAAATCTATATTGTCGCTCTTGGTCAATGATTCCGGGGCTACGTAGAGCAGCTTTGTCCTGCACGAGGTAATGTCTCTTTTAACTATTTCGATAGAAGCCTTGTTCAGCGAAGAATTGATAAAATGGGCAATCCCGTCAATTTCGCTGAAGTTGCGCATGGCGTCTACCTGGTTTTTCATTAATGATATAAGGGGCGAGATGACTATTGCAGTCCCGTCCATCAGCAGAGAAGGAAGTTGATAGCAAAGAGATTTTCCGCCTCCTGTGGGCATAAGCACAAAGGTGTCTTTCCCGTTAAGGACATTTTCAATTATTGCCTTTTGATTACCTTTAAACTTGTCAAATCCAAAATGAAACCTTAATGCTTCGGTGATGTCTTGTTTTTTGTCTGCCATACGATGTTTTTTTCAACTATGCTATTTGTAAACGGTTCATATCTGCTCTCTCAAAATGTTCTACTGCGTATCCCAACGTGACGGCAAGGTGTCTTGACGAGCCTGAGGGCATGTTATACATTGCATCCATCATGATGGCTTCTACTATGGATCGCAGTCCGCGAGCGCCCAATTTAAATTCTATTGCCTTATCGACGACGTAGTCAAAGACGTCTGCATCGAACGAGAGTTTGATGTTGTCCATCTCGAATAATTTCACGTATTGTTTGATAATCGAGTTTTTAGGTTCTGTCAGAATCCGTCTGAGAGCTGCCCTGTCTAACGGCTCAAGATACGTCAATATCGGCAATCGGCCGATGATTTCAGGAATCAATCCGAACGACTTCAAATCGGTCGGTGTAATGTATTTCAATAAGTTATCTCTGTCAACGATGGCTGTTTCCTTGCTGGCCGTATAGCCGACGACGCGCGTATTGAGTCGTTGAGCAATTTTCTTTTCAATCCCGTCGAATGCGCCGCCGCAGATAAAGAGAATGTTACGCGTATCGACGGGGATCATGCGCTGTTCGGGGTGTTTGCGTCCGCCTTGCGGAGGCACATTGACTATCGAGCCTTCCAGCAGTTTCAATAATCCCTGTTGTACGCCTTCTCCGCTCACGTCGCGCGTGATAGACGGGTTATCTCCCTTTCGGGCTATCTTGTCAATCTCATCTATAAAGACAATCCCGCGCTGGGCAGCTTCCACGTTGTAATCGGCAGCCTGTAGCAGGCGCGTCAGGATACTTTCTATGTCTTCACCGACGTATCCTGCTTCTGTCAAGACTGTTGCGTCAACGATGCTGAACGGCACGTGAAGGCGCTTAGCAATTGTTCGTGCGAGCAATGTCTTGCCTGTGCCGGTAGCGCCCACCATGATGATGTTGGACTTTTCTATCTCCACATCGTCGGACGTCTTCTTTTGTGTCAAGCGTTTATAGTGGTTATAGACCGAAACGGAAAGATATCGCTTTGCTTCGTCTTGACCGATGACGTATTCATCAAGAAAGTCCTTGATATCCTTTGGTTTGGGTATATTAATATTGCTGGGTAAAAAGACATTCACGGGTTTAGGCACATTGTCTTTGACGATGTTATACACCTGCATGGAACATTCGTCACATATAGAGGCGTGATTGCCTTTAATCAATAAATTAACGTTTCTGGAGCTTTTCCCGCAAAACGCACACATTTCGCCGTTATCTTTTGCCATAATTTATTTCTTTATCATCACTTCATCTATCATACCGTATTCTACGGCGTCTTGAGCGCTCATCCAATAGTCGCGGTCACTGTCTTTTTCAATCTGTTCAAAAGGTTTGCCGGAATGTAGGGAAATGATGTTGTATAATTCTTCCTTAATTTTTAAGATCTGACGTACAGTGATTTCCATATCAGATGCTTGCCCCTGGATGCCGCCCAGCGGTTGATGTATCATCACGCGAGCGTGCTTCAAGCCATATCGTTTGCCTTTTGTGCCGGCAGCAAGCAATACGGAAGCCATCGACGCGGCTACGCCCGTACATATAGTAGATATCTTGCAACTGATAAACTGCATCGTATCATAAATCCCCAGACCGGCATAGACAGAGCCGCCGGGCGAATTGATATAGATAGCTATGTCTTTTCCGGGGTCGGCCGAGTCGAGATAAAGCAGTTGCGCCTGTATCACATTAGCCGTATAATCATCTATCTGCGTCCCCAGAAAAATGATGCGGTCCATCATCAGCCGGGAAAAAACGTCCATCTGAGCTACATTCAACTGACGTTCTTCGATGATAGTCGGTGATATATAGCTACTTGAGATGTTCATATAGCTCTCTAAACTCAGACTGTTAAGTCCTAAATGCTTTGTTGCATAATTCTTAAAATCGTTCATAATCATTTTGTTAAAAAATCATTCAATCTGAAAAAAGTTTTCGATTCTCTTTTCAAAGAGAAAACAAAGTTATAAATATATTTCCGATACAAACAAACTTATTTGCAATCAATTTCAGTTTTTTAGCGAAATTCTTTATTTTTTAATCAAAAAAGCCGCTAAGAAGGGCTTGTGGGGCTTATGTAAATAATTTTTCAAATTCTTCTCTTGTCACTTCTTTTGTCTCCATTTTAACTTTTTCACTTATTAAGCCGAAAAATTTGTCGTCAAGGGCTCCGTTAATCAATTTATCCAGCATCTCTTTGTTTTGCAGCATGTTTTTGGTGTAGCGATCCAAGAGTTCGTCCGACATTGTCATCATCCCGTATTGTGCAAATTGCGATTTTGTGACCTTTCGGGCATATTCCTCCAGATCTTTATCGTCTACTTTTATTTCATTGTCAGCTATAAACTTTTCCCTTGAGTATAAATATATTAACTCCTCGGTCATCGATGGATAATCAGCCTCAATCTTTTCGGGAGTAGATTCGGACGAAGTGGAGAGGAACATGCGCTTCAGCAACGCATCGGCAAATTCCACTTTGCCGGCTTTCTTTAAAATCAATGCACGCGCATCCTTAATGAACAAATAATCGGATTGTTGCACATAAGTGTCTTTGATGGAAGCTCTTATTTGTTCTCTGAAATCTTCTATCGTTTCGATGGAGTCTTTGCCGACTACTGCCTGAAAGAACTCCTTGTTCATCTCAGGCTCTTGATAATGTGTTATTTCATTTATTTCAAACTGAAAATCGGAGGTTATGGCCTTTGCCGCTTCCTTGTCAATTTTCAGGAACGAAGCTATCTCGACCGGTTCGTTCTTGTAGGCTTTCTGCGGGTTGAAGACGACCTTGTCGTATAGCTTGGCTTTCAGGAATTTGGCCTGTTCTCTCTTACCTTTAATATACGACGGCATCAGGATGGCTTCTTCCAAGACAATGCCTCCCTCTTTCGGCTGTCCGTCGGCAAGCTCCGTTACGATGCCTTTGACCATATCTTCGGGTGTAACTGTTTCTACCTTGTCATAAGTGCCGTAGCTCTTTTTATAAGATTCAATCTGATCGTCGACCATCTCATCGTCTATGATTATTTCGTAACGATCTAATTTGTCGCGTTTTGTGAATTTCAACGGAATTACGGGGGCGAAGGCAATATCAAAATAGAACGTGAAATTTTCCTGCACGTCCAAATCCATATCGACCCTCTCCGTTTCGTTCGGCATCGGCTCTCCAATGATACGGATATCGTTGTCTTTAAGATATTTGTTTAAATTTTCAACAATGAGTTTATTCAACTCATCCACCAGCACGGTTTTGCCAACCATCTTTTTAATAAGTCCTAACGGGGCCATCCCTTTTCTGAATCCGGGGATATTTGCCTGTTGACGATATTGACGTAAATTTTTGTCATACGTCTCGGCATAGTCATTTTTTTCGATTTCCATTTTTACGATACTGCTTACGGTATCGTTGTTTAAGAGAGAAATGTTCATTTTGAGCGAGTTATATTAAAATTTTATCTTTTTTACAAGTCATAGCCTGCAAAATTAGATTTATAATTTGAATCCCGCAAATATAAAACAAGGGAATTTTAAGGAAAACATTATTTTTTTTTTAAAAAATAGTTGTTTATTGGGATTTTATACATTCCTTTGCACCTCGAAAGAAGTAATATACTTTGAATGTACATAACTTTGTCATTTATTTCTTCTGCTTCAACGCCGAAATTCTATCTTTCAATGTTACGAACTTTCATTTTTTTCCTACTTTCATTAAGTATCATTTTTTTATTTTTTATTATTATATGAATATTTACATTGGAAATTTAAGCTATCGTGTTCGTGAAGATGATTTAAGACGTGCATTGGAGGAGTATGGAACAGTTGATTCTGTACGTGTAATCAAGGACCGGGATACCGGTCGTTCTAAAGGCTTTGCCTTTGTTGAGATGCCGAATGATGATGAGGCTCTTAACGTAATCAGAGGATTGAATGAGACGGAATTTCAGGGACGGCAAATGGTCGTCAAGGAAGCATTGCCTAAAAGGTAATTTTTATTTAAAAAGTTTTATCCTTTGATAATTTAATAACTTCTGCGTATCTTTGGCAGAAGTTATTTTTTTTAAAGATTGAATCTGATGTAAGGAATTTTTGCAGACCGTTCGGCCCTGTTTAAGTTAGGCATTCTGGTCGCTCTTGTACTGATCGGCTATTTTTTCGCTTCATTTATTGTAGCGCTGTTGGTAATCTTTTCGGGACTAAAGGCAGGAAATCTTGATCCGATGCAGCTTTCTGTGGTTGTATTGCAAGTTTCTCAACTTATTACCTCTCTACTTGTTTTTCTATTCCCCGCTTTATTTGCGGCATACCTGATGAGCCATTCGTCAATGTCATTTTTGAGTATCAAGACTAAAGTGGATATGCGCATACTGGTTATTGTTTTGTTAATGACGCTGATGCTTACGCCGACAGTCTCGTTGACAGGTTATTTCAATGCACAAATGAAACTTCCCGAGTCACTGGCCGGGATTGAGACATGGATAAAATCGACTGAAGAGGCTGCCAATATGCTGATAGAAAGGATAGTGTCGGAGAATGGCGTCTGGGCTTTTATATTAAATATATTTGTTATTGCAGTTGCGGCAGGTGTGACTGAAGAATTTATGTTTCGCGGAGCTTTGCTCAAAATCATGCGTGAGAAGATCAAAAATCATCACGTGGCAATCTGGGTGGTAGCCGTGATTTTCAGTTTTATTCATTTTCAATTCTACGGTTTTTTGCCACGTATGTTGCTGGGAGCTTTTTTGGGATACCTTGTCTATTGGACAAATAATATCTGGATTCCGGTGTCAGCCCATCTGTTTCATAATGCCGTGGCATTTGCAGGCATGTCAAACGCTTCGCTCAAAGACAATGCCATCTTTGCGGAAGAAGTTGCTCCCGATGATATCAAATGGCTGACTATTACTGCGTTGGTTTGTTTGATGCTGTTCTTCTACGGTGCATCTGTTGTGAGGAAAATGGGGAGGTAAGATTTTTGTTAAGCGTTGCAGGATACTACGCTTAACCAAAAAAATCTACATTTTTTTTATTCCGTGTAACAATTGTGACGCGGCGATTGTTTGCCGGTTTTTATATTTGCAGTCTCATTCGTTCGTTATGAATAGATGTGTTGGTCTCGGCTTTATTTTTATAAACTAATATAATAAATATAATTATGGTAGATTCAACTTTAGTCCTTAATGGACAAACAATTGCGTACACCCTGTATGCAATTGCCATGTTGCTGGTGATGGCCTGGTTCGGGTATCAAGTGACCCGAGGCGACGGCAAAAGTTTCGTCAAACCGGGCGTCTTCTATGCATTTGTGGGTTTCCTTGTCGTGTTGGGTGTCAGCCTGCATATCGTCACGCACGAGACGATTCCCTGGAAACCGATTGACCTGAACCGGAGCGAATATCTTGACAAAGTCAACAAGACTTTTAACATCAGTATCCGCGACCACGAGTTTACGCTCCCCTCTGAAGTCCTGACGATTGACAAGGGAGACCTGGTGCTTTTCGATGTGACCTCCGAAGACCTGACCTACGGATTCGGACTGTTTCGCGAGGACAACTCCATGCTGTTTCAGATGCAGGTGCTGCCCGGACATAAGAACGACATCCTATGGCAATTTGACAAGGCTGAGAAGCTAAGTATCCGCTCCACGGAGTATTCAGGGCCAAAAGGCTATAATATGTATCTCAAAGATGCTGTTGTAGTTAAATAATTAAAAACTTAAAAATTCGTATAAAATGAAATTCATTGACACTTTTATGAATGGCGAGCAAGGCTTATTCAAGCATAAGACGCTCACGCCCATGCAAAAGCTCACACTTCAATTCGTCGTGGTGGGTCTTGTTTATTATCTGATTGTCGTGATTGAAGGGATGTTGATGCGCATTCACTTGGTGGATCCGAGCCTGATTATCCCCGGAGCGATGACGAGCGACGCGCAATATTTTGCGATCATGACGGCGCACCCGCTGGTAGGGATTTTCGGCTCGTCGTATTCTATTGTGCTCGGCGCATTCCTTTTCCTCGTGCCTTTCCTGATGAAGAAACCGTTGTGGAGCTTCAAGATGGCACAATGGACGCTGTGGCTGATCGCCGTCGGCACGTTTATCTTCTGGATAGCCGGATTTATCTCGCACTATTCGCCGCTCTACACGCTCTACTGGCCTCTGCCGGCAGACTTTTCGCAGTTCAGCGACTGGGGCGGAGCCTTCTTTATTCTCGGCATCGCACTCGTGATGGTGGGTACGCTGCTGTATGTATTCAATATTTTCAAAACAATTGCATACAGGCCGAAAGGTCATGATGACCAGCCGAGAGGAGTTCTCCGCTCGGCGCTGGGATTCAAGAAGATAAGAAACGCCGACAATTCATATTACGTCCCGACGCCCGTAGCAGCCATCGCCCGTGGTACAGTCGATACGTTGCTCAATGCCGGCATCATCACCTTTACAGGTGTTCTTATCCTTATCTATATGATAGGCAACATCGTGGGACACAGCCTCGAAAAGACGGCCGTCGACGCACTGCTCTACAAGAACTGGTTCTGGTGGGGACTTGACCTGATAGCCGACGGGCTGGTACTGATCTTTGTGGCAGGGACATGGTATCTGCTCGCAACATTGATCAGCGGCAAAAAAATCTTTATGGAGAAATGGGCGCGGATGGCGCTGCTTGTCGAGATGATCGTTTCGTGGTTCGTATGGTCGCACCACCTGATGTCCGACCAGGCACAACCTGCGTTCCTCAAGATTTTCTCGGGCGAGATGCTGACTGCCTTTGAGTTGATTACGCAAGGCTTGGCGTTCTTCGTCACGCTGGCAACGCTCTGGTCGGCTCGGCCGCTGAAGATGACCAATCCGCTCAAGTTCCTGCTCGGCGGACTGGCAGGATTTGCGCTGGCTGTTCCGGCAGGGATTATGCAGGCCGACCTCGGACTGAACCGCATCCTGCACAATACGCAATGGATCGTCGGGCCGCACGTACACGTAGCCGTGCTCGTCGGGCTGACAATGACGCTCTATGCGGCGATCTACTTCCTGCTGCCGATCCTCACAAACGGCGCGAAACTTTACAGCCAAAAACTGGCCAACTTCCATTTCTGGGCACATCTGCTCGGCGGCGTCGGCATGGGTGCTTTCATGGGCATGGCCGGATTGAAAGGCATGCTCCGCAGAGTAGTATATCACAACGGCGAATTTAATCTCTACATGATACTCGCCGCATTGGCTGGCACGCTCCTGCTGCTGGCTTTCCTGGCATTTTTCTATAACATCGTGATGACAGTTGGTCTGAAAGGCGTTTTGGGAATATTCGCTCCCTCAAAACTCGATAAAGACAAACTGCTTCCGGACGCTGAAGCATAATCAGCCGATTTAATTATCCCCAACTTCTTTTTTGTAAGAAGTTGGGGATTTTTTTATCATTCAAATATTTGAATTAATCAATAATTATATTTACCTTTGCCTCGATTAATTTTATCGAGGCTATGAGATCCTTTTCTATACTGTTACTCTCCCTGCTTCTTTACTGCTTTGGCAATGCGTCGGCGCAGGACAATCCGTTCATGCAAATGATCGGGAAGAGATATGCCGATTATTCACGCGAACTGCGTGATGATATTTCCGGTTTTAGAGGACTCGATGCAGCGGATGCAGATAATATGCTCTGTCAAATCAGGGAAGTAGAGGGAAAGACAGGCAGTGTGGAATGGTGGCTGATAGGAGAAATCTTTGAATCGGAGGCCTTTTATGCCGGATGGGTGATGCATCAGAAAGACCCAGAGTTTCATCAGCAATATATACATCAGATTTCTGAGCTGCTCGTTAAAGCGGAGAAAGCCGGTTTGCCTTACCTTGAATTGCTCGTCAGACAGATAGTCATTGACTACTGGTGGTTTGATGCAATCAATATAAACTACGAACAATGTTTCGAACTATATGATATTCAAGCATTGAAACTTAGTGAAGTTTCATCCGTCGACATTCCGGAAAAAGCAAAATACTATATACATATAGCTAATGCGTATTACTTTTTTAAGGAATACACGAAGGCCATCGACTATTTCAACCTGGCACTCGAAGAACAGGACAATGATATCAACCTGTTTTGGAAACGGCACGCATACAACGGACTGGGACTTTGTTATTCCGTATTTCATGATTTTAGCCGTTCAGACAGTTGTTTCTACGCTATCATGGAGGCCGGATTCAGTGAAGAAGACGATAAATCTAAAAATGAATGGAGCGGCATTTCGGAAGGTAATCTGGGCAAAAATTTGCTTGAACGCGGAGAATTGGACAAGGCTATTCCACTGTTAAAAAGCAGTATTGACAAAATGTTGACAGCAGGTGATTTCGCCTTTGCGGCAAGCAGAGCGATTAATCTGGCGGATATCTACATGAAAACAGACAATCTGAAAGAAGCCAAATACTATATCGACCTTGCAGAGGCAAACAGAATAAAAACCAGATATCCGCGTAACAATGACCTTTTTTATGAAGTCAGGAGCAAATACTATATTGCTACCGGCAACGAAATGCTTGGCGCTTCCTATATGGACTCTATGCTGGTTGTGATGAAGAGCGGCGAAGAACAATCTAACACCAGGCTCTTGCTCAGAATTGAAAATAAAGAGCTGGCAAAACAGCAGCAGGAACTTGCTTGGGAAAAATCTCATGGACAACTTGTGCAGAGACGCTTTTTTGTGCTTAGCTGCTTATCTATTTTGATTTTCAGCCTGTTGATAGTTGTATATTCCCTTTACCGTAAGAATCAGGCAGCCTATAAGGAATTGGTACGCAAATCATTAGAATGGGCTCACGTGAAATCGCCCTTTTTGGAAACATGTCCGTCTGCCGAATCAGCCTCTCAAAATGCAAAAGCAAAACATGGTCAAAATGCATCCGATACCATGCCTGACGACATAGATATATCAGTAATGAATGCTATAGAGCGCTGCCTGAGGGAAGAAAAAATATATACTAACGCCTCATTGACGGTCAATTTGCTGGCGCAAAAAATCAATGTCAAGTATCGTTTCGTATCGTTGGCCATCAATCGCTGCACGAAGAAAAGTTTCAGTGCTTTCATCAACGAATACCGCATCAAGGAAGCTATCCGTCTGTTATCGGATCAAGATAATCAGGCATTTGCCATAGACCATATAGCTTATTGCTCCGGATTCAACGACCGCATCAATTTCTATAAAGTATTCAAAAAGATCACAGGCCTCTCACCATCAGACTTTAGGAAGAATCTCGGCGCGACGGACGACGGCGTCATACTATCCTGAATTGTCATGGCGTGACTAAATCGTCATTTAAAAAAATGTTGCATTTCAGAAAATGCAACCAACTTTTCCTTTTTTAACATTTGTATTAAAGTTAAAGAATATAAATTTGGACGATTTTTCAACCTGTTCTTTTATACGATTCGATACCCGGAAAAGCCTAAAAACGCCAAATAAGAGTAGAAAAACGAAGCGTATCAGAGGTTGACACATCACAAAAATTACTAATTATTAACATATTACCTATGAAAAGAGAATGTTACGGTCATCATTCCAATGACCTGATTACAGAATGTCCGGGATGCCCTTGCGGCCATCCCGTAAGGGAGCGGCGTAAATCACTGCCGCTGACAAGAATTCTTGCAATTTTTGCAATGATTCTGGTATCTTTTAGCGCTGTCTATGCACAGACTATCCGATACGTAGTAGTAGGTGGAGCAGGCGCAGGCGACGGTTCTTCGTGGGCAGACGCCTCGGGCGATATACAGGAGATGATTAATACTGTTTCCTCAGATGGCGGCGGTCAGGTTTGGGTCGCAGCCGGAATCTACAAACCCAACCGCATTTTGAGCAACCCCACCACCGCAACACTGACACCCACAAACCGTGGCAATGCTTTCGTACTGAGAGCCAACGTGCAGATCTACGGCGGCTTTGATGGCGATGAAAATGTCCTTTCAGATAGACATGGAACAGCATCTATTCTAAGCGGAAACATCGGTACGGCCGGCGATGCTGACAACACCTACCATGTTGTGGTAGGTTCAGGAAATTTAGGGACAGCAGTTTTGGACGGGTTTACCGTGAGAGATGGATATGCCGACGGAGGAGGTAGCACTGGAGTGTTTAGTAATGCAGCCGGCGGCGGAATCGCACTGAATGCAACTTCATCATCGCCCCAAATCTCCCATTGTATCATCACCAACAATTATGCGGGTGACGGCGGCGGGATATACAACAACAACAATTCCTCGCCGATCATTTCAAATAGCCTCATCAATATCAATACGATAGATAATAATGGCAACAAGAAAGGCGGTGGTATCTATAACAATGGTTCTTCTCCCACCATCATCAATTGCACACTCTACAGCATTGATGCTGAAAACGGCATCATCCATAATGCAGGATCAAATTCGATACCCACCATCGTCAACAGTATTATCTGGGGTCCCGGCACAGAAACCGGTATTAAGGTTACAGGTAATCCTCCGGTAGCCAACGTTACGTATAGCATCGTGGTGGGAGGTTATCCCGGAACCGGAAACTCCAAAGTAGACCCGATGCTTTCTTCGGATTTCAGGCTGCAAAATACAAGTGTGGTTGCTATTAATAAAGGGGATAATACGTCTTATGATAACAAAAGCAACGTAATTCCCGATAACGGAAAAGACCTGGCTGGTAATGTCCGTGTAAAAGATGCTATCATAGATATAGGGGCATATGAAGGACCTCTGGAATCAATCATCATTACGCCCGATGCGGGTAAATCCAAAACTTACGGCAATTCAGACCCAATATTTACCTATAAAGCAATATTTGCCATAGGCGGCGGAGATGCAAGTGCCGAAATTATCGGCGGCGCATTATCCAGAGAAGAAGGAGAAGATGTAGGGACTTATGAGATTCTGCTGGGAGATTTGACCGTAAGCAGTAAATACAACATTATATTTACGACCGGGGTGACTTTTGAAATTACACCGGCAGTAATTACTGTAACGGCTGATGCGGGTCAAAACAAAGTTTATGGTGAAGCGGACCCTGATCCGTTTACATACACGATTACTTCGGGTAGTCTTTTCGGTACGGATGTCTTTACGGGTAAATTAGCAAGAGTTGCGGGCGAAAATGTTGGAAAATACGCAATCATGCAAGGCACTTTGAGCGCAGGAACTAATTATACTATTACTTTCGTAAGTGCTGATTTTGAGATTACAAAAGCAACATTAACCGTTACCGCGCATGATGCTGTCAAAAAAGAGGATGGTTCTCCATACCCAACAACAGATTACTTGGTTAGTTACTCCGGTTTTGTGTTTAGTGATTCAGAATCGGATTTAGATGGAACGCTTGATTTCAGTACAGGCGCTTCGTATTCAGCAACGGCCAAGGGAGAATATGCAATTGTACCTTCAGGACTGACGAGCCAAAATTACAACATTTCTTTCGTCAACGGCAAATTGACGATCACTGATGCGGATCCTATACCACAAGTCATAGTTATCAACTTTGCTGCCAACAACATTACAAAAACTTACGGCGAGATACCTTTTTCCCCTGATGTAACGGTTGAATCCGGTCTGCAGATTGATTTTGAATCGGATGACAATACCATTGCATCTGTAAATGACTACAAGATTGTAATACATAAGGTTGGTACGGTAACCATCAAAGCCTACCAAAGAGGCGGTGTAATAAACGACATAGTGTACGGAGCAGCTCAGGATGTAACGTTTACGGTTACCATTGACCCAGCTCCCTTAACCATTACGGCGAATAATGTTAGCGTACCCTATAACGGCATACCCTATTCCGGTGGGAACGGCGTTACCTACACAGGTTTTGTGTATGGAGAAACGTCATCTGTATTAAGCGGAACACTTTCTTACATCGGTAATTCGCAGGGGGCAACGGCTGTGGGAACTTACACTATCTTACCGCAGGGATTAACAAGTCCTGGTAGTCCGGGTAATTATAACATTACTTTTATGCCCGGCACGCTGACTATAATAGAGACTACACCTTCGGGCGGCATTGTTTTCCCGGGTCCCTACACCGTAACATACACACCTCAATTGACACTTGCAGATATAGAACTGCCGGCAGGTTTCACATGGGAGTTCCCCGCAACGCGGCTTTTTGTGGGCGACGGACAGCAGTTCCCGGCCATCTATACATATCCGAGCAGCTCAAATGCTCCGGTACACGGCGTTATCATCGTGAACGTATTGCCGCAATCAGGCGGCGGTGGCGGCGGTAACTCTACGTTGCAACGTGAAATCCGTATGCCTAATCCCCCGGCAGGCGTAGTCGTTCTCCCATCCCCCGGTATACATTTTATTAAGGTGGGCGAAGACTTCCATTTCAAGCTGACATTTACCAACGGACAGGTATTGAGGGTATTCACAAGTAGAATCGATCCTTTAACCGGCAAACAGGAAGAACTCATAGGCACGCGAAATGATGACGGCGATTACGAATATACACTTGAAAATGTCGTGACGCAACCTGTCTATATCTATATCGGCAACGACGGACGCGGTCCGGTTAGTAGTAACGAAGTGATAGACAAGGCTGCAGTCTGGACGTCCGGTAATACATTGTATATAAATATTCCCCGTGCTGATGTTGCCAACATCTATTCCATACTCGGCTTGCTTGTCAAACGCATCGAAGTGCCCGAAGGCGGCATAGCAGAGCCGCTCCCCAAAGGAGTCTATATCGTGAAACTACAAAGCGGGTCGGTACATAAAGTGATGAGCCGATAGACGGCAGTCATTTGTCCGACACCAACAAAACAGACGCGGCAGCCCGCGTCTTTTTTTTGTTATTGTAACATTGGTTACGTTTTTTGTGATTTATTAGATGTATTTTTGCAAAATAATTTTTTAAAAATAGACAAATATGGAAGCTCAAAATCCAAATGTAACCATTGGTGAAATCATTGCGAAAGATTTTCGCACCTCAGCCGTTTTCACAAAATACGGCATCGACTTTTGTTGCGGAGGCGACAAGGAATTGCAGGCCGCCTGCGCAGAACATTCAGTCGATCCGGCCGCATTGCAAAAAGATATAGACGAAGTGACGCAAACGCCCAACACAGAGACGGATTTCAAATCCTGGCCGCTCGACGAACTAATTGATTACGTTGAGAAGACGTATCACAGCTATATCAAGGAAAAGTCGCCGCTATTGCTGCAATATCTCAAAAAGATATATGAAGTGCATGGCTCCAACCATCCCGAACTTGGCGAGATTTACGGTTTATACTCGCATTCGGCCAACGATTTAGGACAGCATCTTATGAAGGAGGAGCGCGTTTTGTTCCCGCTGATTCGCGATATCGTCAAGGCAAAAGAGACAGGTCAACCGTTGAGAGCCATGATGTCCGTTCAGAATCCCGTCATGGGGATGATGTCCGAGCATGTTGTCGAAGGAGACAGGTTTCATCAAATGTCCGAATTATCGTCCGGATATACCGTTCCGGCTGACGGATGCAATACATATCGCGCAGCTTATGGTCTTCTTTGCGAGTTTGAGCAGAAATTGCACGAACATATCGCCATCGAGAATAATATCCTCTTTCCGAGAGCCGTAGAGGAAGAAAAGGCGTTGATGGGGCGGTAAAAATCTTTTGTGTTTTCGCTAAGCGTAGCGTCTCGCTACGTTTTAGCGAAACATAAAACTACGTCGAGCTTTGAGAAATTAGCCGGTTATTAAAGTTTCAATTTCTTTTATAAATTGTTCAGTCGATTCTATAAATGGCTTAATGTCAGCCTCACTTAATTCAAACCAGTCGTCATAATCTCCACTTTGTCGCAGATTGAAAAGTTGTTTGAATAATTTACCATGTTCCCGAGTGACAAGTCCTTTTGATACAAAATGTAAACCGAACTGATTGATAACGCCGGCATGACTATGAACATTTACATTATTATTTATCAATAAAGCGCTGACCGCATAGTAACATGCATAATACAGCCTGTTTGCTGCCATGCGCCAATACCCCAATTGCATAGCGCCTTTTACTTCAGCCATAGTTTCTGTTGCTCGTTGAAGTCTAATTGTTACGATCGCTTTTCTATCTTCAGGTTGTAATGTCATATTATTTCAATTCCCTCACGTTCCACATTATACTTTAACAGAGAGGGACGTTCATCCCATTCTTTTATATTGTAAATGACAGCATTGACCAGCGTGTTGTATTTCAATCCAACTTCATCAAAAGGAGATGCGTATGTATCGTAATCTTCCTTAAAGGTACTTCTTTCACTATTCAATAATATTAGTAAATCCCAATCCGAATCAGGTTTAGCATCTCCACGTGCCTGCGAACCGAAAAGGATCAATTTTTCGTTTGGCATTATTTGACGTTTCAACGTTTGTATCTCTTTGAAAATTTGAAGATTCATTCCTTTTGTAAATTATTGCACAAAGATATTATAAAAAAA
>JAITMM010000240.1 GCA_031277335.1 Tannerella sp.
GGGAACGTTCACGATAAAATGAATTCATGATGTATCTTTACGACGATTCTTTGAGCATCAATTCCCGAAAGCCGTTGATTTTGACTTTCTGTTTCCGGAAGAATCCGATACGGTCTTTAGCGGATGATCCGCTTAGTAACAGGGATTTGGACATGATGCTTTCAATCCATTTACCCGTTTCTTCGCAAAATGCGGGATTGGACGTAAAGATATTTTTTACGGCATAGAGCCGGATGGCTACGGCAGTGCCGACGCTGTTTTTCAGCAGCATGAAATTGTTTTCAGGATTGACGGCGCTGTAATACAGTTTGAAGTCGCCCCTGTTATCCTTCTTGCCCGTCTCCGCCCAATTCTCGGCATTTTCGATGATTTGAAGTAACTGACTGAACAGCAGCTCCAACGATTCTTTTTTTTCAAAAGCTCCCATGCCGTCGGCATATTGAAGCGACCTGAGTACATGATCAATGGTATTCTCTGTCCATATTTCGCTGGACGGGATACTCAGATAGCTGTTTCCCAGATTATTGAAATTCGCATATAATGATTCTTTTCCTTCGATTTCCGCTACAAACCGCTCGAATGTCATTTTTGAGCCGGAAACGGCATTGTACCAGATATAGACCTTGAAAAACGCCAGTTCGTGAAACCGCAAAAAGTGAAACAGCGGAATATCTTCTGCCGAGTACCAAATCTCGCCGTTATCGTGCCCGGACAAGGCCGATATCATTTCTGTTATTTCACGGATATAATTGCGGTAATTATCCAGATTCGAGAGATCAGCCGGATGATATCTGAAAGTCAATCTATTAGACTTATTCCCCATCAACTCATCGACTGAAATGCCGTATTCGGAACATAATTTCATAAATTCGCTCAACGTAAGCTCCTGATTACCGTTTATCCGCAGGTAGGCGCCCGTCGTTTTGACATCCAATAATTCTTCCACAATATCCGACAGCCGTTGAGAAGCCTTCAGACGCTTACGGATCTCTTCAAATAACATCAGCTGAATCATGACTGTTTTTTTAAAAATTGAATAAGAATGCAAATATAAAAACTTTTTTTTGCAAAAAACCGTAATCGCCAAACTTTTTTTCCCGAATTTCCGTAATTTTTTCTTCTGCGGATTCATATTTCCCGAATTTCCGAAAAAAACTTTTCCGCAAAACATAAAATTCCGCTTTTGTGCAACTTTTTAAAAATCAGTTGCAAAATTCCGTTTTACGCTTATTTTTTAATCAATTACCTTTGTGGCGAAATTGAGATTCAAAAAAAGATAATGTATATAGCAGGTTTTGTCATAGCGGTGTTTTTGCTTGTTGCGGTTCGATGGCTTCGAAAGGCAACGACGTCCATATTTATTTGTCATTTCCTAATGCCGCAATGCAATGTTTTACCGGTTTTTTGCATCAATACATTTTTAGAGGATACCTTTTATGAAGCTGATGATGCAAGTAATCAAAAGGTCGCGGCAATTCCTTTCAAAATGGCGCGTGACGGTATCTGACAACGCTCCCGAAAACCGAAAGGTGGGAGCAAATCAACAGGGTTTATTGTATTCGTAAATTATAAAAAAATAACTTTTTAATTATCAACATAATGTCAAAATATTTATTATTGTTACTTTTATTGATAGGATGCTGGTCATGTCAAAAGACAGACGATCCTTCAATTCTTGAAGACGAAGCTACTGTAGTCAACGAAATAGACGAAGACTGTAATCAATTTTTGATTTCATTAGAACCTCGAGATTCGATCTTGATTCGTCCTCCCGTTTTTAAGCCGGAAAATTTATCCGACGAGTTTATGGTTGATATGTTGAAAGTAAAAATATCATACCGTATTACAGAAAAAAGATATAACAGTTGTACGTACGGAGAAAATTTCCAAATTATTAACATTATAAAAATTCAAAAACGATGAAAAATTTATCTTTATTATTTTTAGTGTTTGTTGTAGCATTTCAAGGATTAAATGCGCAACAAAATATTACAGGCGGAGACGATATCAATATAACGTCAGTTCCGTGGCAAGTGCTAGTCAATGTGAATGGTAATGATAATGGTGGCGGCAGTATTGTTGCCCCCAATTTTATTTTAACGGCAAAACATGTTGTCGAAACCAGTCCGGGTGGCAGCATATATGCGCCAAGCGCTGTAAAAGTCTATGCAGGTATTACATGCAGATCAGAAAAAAGCAGCAGTAATACCTTTAATGTCACCAATATCATCCCGCATCCTACAATGGACGTTGCGTTGCTTCAATTATCAACGAATATAACATTTAACAGCAACAGAAATGCCATAAACTGGGCATCGACGGACAATTCATTGTATAATGCCGGAAGAGCTGTACGTGTCTCGGGATGGGGATGGCTCACCCCATTCGGAAATGCTTTTGCTCCATGTTTGCAGGCTGTTGATGTCCATATCATTTCAAATCAGGATGCATCAAACATGTTGGGTACCATTTTAGCTGCTTATGAAATGGCTACCACAGGTGTTGGCAGTATACGACAGGGAGCTTGTAATGGTGATAGTGGCGGGCCATTGACAACATTGTCAAATTCAAATGAGCCAATGCTTATCGGGGTTGTAAATTGGGCACTCGCGGGTTGTTCTGGAAACAACGGTAATTCTCCATCTGTATATTTACGCGTTTCAAGTATTCTTAATTGGATCGGTACCAATATCATTAATATTTCCGGCCCGAATGCAATTTGTTCCGGTTCGTCGTCTTTTTCGGTTTCCAATGCTCCTAACGGATTTACGTGGAACAGTAGTAGTAATTTGAATATATCGGGTTCTGGAACTAATGTATCGGTTTCAACTGTTTCAGGTGCAAACGGAGCAGGATGGATAAGTATTAATCATGGCGGCGTAGAATTGGCACGAAAAAATGTTTGGATAGGTGTTCCTCCGACTCCTTTAATTTCAGGCCCTAGCTCAGTTTCCACAAGCAGTCAGCCTGTAACATACTATGCTAATATACAGGGTTATACCAGTTCTACAATTACTAACTACGAGTGGTCATGGCAATCCGATCCGGCAAATCCAATGTACAGCTATGGAAATTATATAAATATTTATTTTAACGTTGCAGGTTCATCACGGTTATCTTTACGGGCAAGCAATTCCTGCGGTTACAGTCCATGGCAATATCTTTATATCAATGCCGGTGGTAGTTTGTATGTTACATATTACCCCAACCCCGTTTCCGATGTCCTGAATATTGAAGTCAAGACTAAAGACGCAGTGAGTGCACGGAGTATAGCAGCAGCGTCCTACGATATCCGCCTCTACGACGGGCAAGGAACACAACTGCGGCAAACAGTTACAAAAGGTGAATCGAACACTCAGTTTGACGTGTCCGGTCTACCAAACGGCACCTACTATCTGCATGTATACGATGGCGTCAATGCCAAACCCGAAATGTATCAGATTATTGTAAAGCACTGACACTCCGATGCAGTAATATAGCTTAACCGGGAAATCAACGGTTCAATTCATGACCGGCCGACCGCTTGAAAGGCAGACAGAAAATTTCCGAAGACAGATGCGTCTTCGGAAATTTTCTTTGTGAGGAGGGGATTGAGGGTCAATCCCGCAATGACATGGTGACGAAAGAGTTTGAGTGTCAAACCGTAATGACGCAGTGACGAAGGAGGGAAT
>JAITMM010000028.1 GCA_031277335.1 Tannerella sp.
GCATTGTCCGTCATAGGATTCGGATGTATGCGTTTCCCGAGATATTTGACTAAGATTGACTTCAACAAGTCGGAGCAGTTGATCGTCGAGGCCGTCCGGCAAGGCGTCAATTATTTTGACACCGCTTACAGCTATGGCGGCAGCGAAGTCACACTTGGTCAGATCCTTGCCGCCAACAAGCTGCGCGACAGGATTTTTCTCGCCACCAAACTGCCGCATGGCAGATGCAGGTCTTACGGCGACTTCGAGACGTTATTTCAGACGCAACTCGAACGTTTACAGACAGATTACATCGACTACTACCTGATCCACAATATCGGCGACGTCACTTCGTGGCAACGGCTTTGCGCGTTGGGGATCGAGCGGTGGATTACAGCCAAAAAGCAGGCGGGGCAGATTCGGAATATGGGTTTTTCGTTTCACGGCAGTCACGAAGAATTTTTGAACTTGCTCGATGCCTACGATTGGGATTTTTGTCAGATACAGTATAACTATGTTAATATCAACTATCAGGCAGGAATGGCCGGACTGAAAAAAGCGGCAGCCAAAGGCATTCCGGTCATCATCATGGAGCCGTTGCTGGGCGGCAAACTCGTCACGGGATTGCCGAAAAAGGCGCTTCACCTGTTCAAAAAGACGAATCGCGCCTTGACGCCGGCCGGCTGGGCGTTGCGATGGCTGTGGAACCAGCCGGAAGTGACCGTCGTGCTGTCCGGCATGAACGATATGCGGCAGTTGGAAGACAATGTCGCCACGGCCGGTTCAATGATGCCCGGCATATTGACTCCTTCTGAAAATGAGGCATATAACGCGGTGATTGATATTTTTGAGGATACGTACAAAATTCCGTGTACGGGTTGCAACTATTGCATGCCCTGTCCGCACGGCGTGAATATACCGGCCTGTTTCACAGCTTATAACATGACGGCGGCTACGGGATTTGTGTCCGGCATGACGCAATACGTGACGGCTACGAGTCTTTTCAAGCCGCAAGAAAACTATGCCGCAAGCCGCTGCACGGCCTGTGGAGCCTGCGAAGCGAAATGTCCCCAACATATCCCTATCATCCAATCACTTAAACAGGTGAAGAAAAAGATGGAGCCGTTTTGGATAGACGCCGTGCTGAATGTGTATTTTAAATTGAGGAAGCTGAAAATGATGTGATTACACCTCACCCCCCGCCCTCTCCGAGGGGAGAGGGAGCCGGAATGGTGAGGTTGCGAATCAATATACAAGAAAATGACGATGTATGTTAAAAAAATAATTTATAAAATATGTGTTGAAATGAAAAATGTTATTCTTTTGATTATTACAATCTTAGCGGCTGGATGCCAACCGGCGCAGGAAAAATCGCTGGAAGCAGTGATTTCGAATGAGTTTATTACTGCGAAATTAGACCTGCCGGATGCCGAGCATGGTTACTACCGGGGCAGCCGGTTCGACTGGACAGGAGTGATGCCCGAATTGAAGTATGAGGGGCACGAGTACTTCGGGGTATGGTTCAAGCACTACGACCCGCATCTGCATGATGCCATCTGCGGCCCGGTCGAGGAATTTATGGCCTTGGGCTATGACGAGGCGCCGGTCGGAGGCGAATTTCTGCGCATCGGCATCGGCGGACTGCGCAAACCGTCAGAAGAGGCCTTCTCGCGTTTCGGATACTACGAACTCGTCAATCCGGGGAAATGGACGGTCAAGAAAGAGCCTAATTCCGTGCTGTTTACGCACGTTTTGAAAGATGCGGCAGGCTATTCCTACGAATACCAAAAGGAAGTAGTGCTCACGGAAGGCAAAGCGCAACTCGTTCTGAAACATACACTTAAAAACACAGGCACCAAGGCCATCAAGACGCAAGCCTACAATCACAATTTCTTTACGATTGACTGCCAGCCGGTTGGGCCGGGCGTCATGGTGAAATTCCCTTTCCCGCTGGACACAGCCATCCGTCATCCGGCGCTCAACGTCACGGGGCAGCTAATGGAGTATATCGCCGTACCTGAAGGCGCCGTGCAATTCGTTGATTTCAAGGGACTCGGCAACCGTGTTGAAGACTATGATTTCAGTATTGAAAATAAAAATACGCGCGCCGGCGTCAGAATCACCGGCGACAAGCCTGTCGTCAAGATTGTCTACTGGTCATCAGAACTGACGCAATGCCCTGAACCTTATATAGATATAATTGCCGCACCGGGCGAGACATTCTCCTGGACGACTACGTATGATTTTTATGTATTTTGAGATTATTAGTTGTTGGTCGCTTTCCATACGGAATGCGTCCTTTGCGCGTATTGCCTTTCTACCGAGCGACGTATCCCTAACGGGATGCGACACGATACGGCAGTTTTTTACCAATTTTTTAAAATCTTAGTAGATGTTTTTTTTAAAATATACTTATGAATAAGAAGAAAATTTTGCTGATTGCAGGGGCAATCCTGTTGAGTTTAAACGTATTAAACGTGAGCTTCGCGACGGTGAACGGTGAAAGCGAAGCCGGTGACGCCGCCCAAACGAGGGCCGAAAACAAAGAATTACTGGAATTATTCAAAAACTTGCGCGTGGCTGATGTGCGCGACGGTATGGACTGGGTGGGCTATCATAATTTCGGGTCGCTCGACCCCGAAGTGCGTCCGCTGTTCCGCACCAAAGTCGTCGGTATCGCACGGACAGCCAGATACTTGCCTTTTGAAGGCCCTTATCCGCTCGAACGCGACGACGACTACACCGCCTGGCAAGGCTGGTACTACGGCAATGTCTGCACGTATCCCTGGATGGACGATATCGAAGAGGGCGATTTCATCGCGATAGACGTGAGCGGCGTCAACGTCGGCCTGTTAGGCTCCGAAAACACGCTGCGCGCCTTGCTCAAGGGCGCCCGCGGATTCGTCATCAACGGATCGGGCATCCGCGACACGGACGAAGTCATCAATCAGAAAATCCCCGTCTGGTCGCATTTCGTCGCACAATCCATGGTGCAGGCCAAAATCCGTTTTGACGCGAAAGACATCCCGATCGCCATCGGAGGCGTCGCCATCTATCCCGGCGATGTGATTGTGGCAGACGGCGATGGAGTCATCGTCGTCCCCAGAAAAGTAGCCAAACAGGTTGCCAAATTTGCATCCGGCATCCTCGATTCCGACAAGGACACCCGCAAATCATTGTACGAAAAGCTAAATTGGGAATTGGACGAATCCGTCACGAAATAAATCTCCGGAAATGCTCAATTCAATACCTAAAGCTGTTTGCATCCCGTCAGGGATGTGTCGCTCGGTAGAAAAACCGTTGATTCACAGGATGCATTCCGTACGGAATGCATCCAAAAACGCGATCCATATTCTACCGAGCGATGCAATCCTAACGGATTGCTGTTTAGGAAATAACATTGAATATTCATAAAAAATAATAATATGATGAAACAATTAATTATCATTATCGCGGCGCTATTTGCCGTCGCATCATGGTCTTCGGCAACGCCCGAAGAAGACCAAATCGTAGCCCAACTCAAGCAGGAAATCGTAAAAGACCTGAAGGACAATATCTTGGCCAACTGGGCAAAACATTCTCCCGACCCTTCCGGCGGCTTTTACGGCTACCTGAATTACGCCTGGACACCCCGCGAAGGCGCCGCAAAAGGCGGTATCCTGAACGCCCGCTTAGTATGGACATTTTCAGCAGCTTACCGTATGCTCGGCGACGAACAGTACCTGACGCTGGCCAACCGCGCCCAGCGTTATTTCATCGATCACTTTATCGACAAGGAATACGGCGGCTCCTATTACACGCTCACGGCCGCCGGCGCCCCGCTCGACAGCAGCAAGCAATCCTACCAGAACGCCTTCGCCATCTACGGCCTCTCGGAGCATTACCGCGCCACGGGCAACCAGGAGAGCCTCGACGCCGCCATCGCCATCTATCGCAAGATGATTGAACACGCGTGGGACCCCGTGCACGGCGGTTTCATCGAATCGTTCACACGCGAATGGAAGATGATCGACATCCCCTATCCCAAGCAAATGAACAATAACCTCCATTGCCTCGAAGCGCTCACCAACCTCTACCGCGTCTGGAAAGACGAAGGCCTCAGGAAATATCTGCGTGAAGAAATAGACGTCATGTCGCATAAAGTCCTCAACCAGAAACGGTGGCACGAAGAACTGTTCTTCACGATGGACTGGGTAAATCAAAGAGACATAGATTCTTACGGTCACGATATCGAATTTTCATGGCTGCTCGTCGAAGCCGCAGAGGTCTTGGGCGATGAAGAGATTTTGAAAGATACGGAGCGCATTGCCGTCAACGTGGCCAGGGTGCAACTGGAAGAAGGCATCGACGCAAACGGCGCCATGATGTACGAAAAGACTGACGGTCACTTGGATACGCGCCTTTCATGGTGGCCCCAGAACGAAACGGTTGTCGGATTTCTAAATGCCTGGCATCTCAGCGGCGAAAGAAAATACTTGGACGCCGCCGTGCGCAACTGGGAATGGATCAAGAAGTATATGATTGACTATGAATACGGTGAATGGTACGGAAACGTCAGCGCCGATTTGCAGCCTCAACGTCGCGGCGTCAAAGCCGACCAGTGGCGCTGCCCCTACCACAACACCCGCATGGGCCTCGAAGTCATGACCAGATTCCCATAAAGAAGATCCCTTTCCCACTCTCTAACGTAAATTAAAATTGTATTCATTCGTGTTAATTCGTGTAATTCGTGGCAAAAAAAATATATTATTACATTAGTGGCCTCCTGCTCCTTGCACTCGCCTACACCCCCGCCTCCTCCCAAACCGAAGTAATGGCCTGGGGCAACCTGACCGGTATCCGCCTCGAAGGCCAACTCATTGAATTTGAGACCTCCTTCCGTGTCGTAGAAACCGGCTGGACAAAGATCGACTTCACCGGTCGGGAAAGACAGCAAACCCGCTTCACCCGTAACGGCATGACTGCCAACGTCAACAGCTCAGTCCAACGCGTGACGTTCGAACAATCCGTCGAAGACAAGTCGCAAGGAATTGCCGCCGTCAACCTGTCCTTCCGGTCAGACACAACGCGCAGCGTAGAAGGCGTTTACTACTGCATCGAACTCCCTGCCAAACGCTATGCGTCAGGCACCGTCAAGGCCGGAAACACTTCCCACCAAATAACCGCCCTAAGCGCCGATAACCTGCAACTCAAAAGATTATCCGGCCGTCAAATCGTCATCACAGCCCCCGGACGCGAGATAAAACTCGACTTCAAGTCCGGCGTCAGCGCATTTCTCCGCAACGAATCCGGCAATGCCGTCCTCTACGTGCAGTTGATGAACGGCAACCTGAAGAAAGGCCGCAAAGGCAACCTGCAATTCACCATCACCGCATCGGGCGAGATAGACCGGCAGCCGGTAGAAATAGTGATAGACCGGCAAAAACCCGGCCGCCTGTTCGCAGGAATGGGAGGCAACTTCCGCCTGCAAAACCCGGCCACCGATCCGCAAGTCATTGACTACTGCCTTGATAACATGCGCGTAGCCTTCGGGCGTGTCGAGATGCCGTGGGGCACGTGGGACCCCGCCGAAGACGGCAAGCCATTGACCGATGCATTGACCGGCCAACTGAACGAACGCGTGCAGCACTCCATGGAAATGGCGCAACGATTGGCAGCCAAAGGAATGCCCGTGATTGTATCCGCCTGGTTCCCACCGCAATGGGCGTTGGCCGACGGACAGGTCAGACGTCGTGGCGGAGTAGCAGCCTTGCGGCTCAACGACAGCAAGACGCAGCGCATCTATCAATCCCTGGCCGACTATCTTGTCTGTCTCAAAGCTTTGTATGGTGTTGAGGCTTACGCCTTTTCATTCAACGAATCCGACATCGGCATCGACGTGCTCCATACGGCACAGGAACATGCCGCCTTTATCAAAGGCTTCGGCGCCTACTTGGCATCCCGCGGCTTGGCCACCAAGCTCTTGCTCGGCGATAACTCCGACGCCACCACCTTCGATTTCATCGTCCCCGCCATGCAAGACCCGGCAACCCGCCCCTATATCGCCGCCGTATCGTTCCATTCCTGGAGAGGCTGTGACGACGAAACGCTCGCAAAATGGGCCGCAGCATCCCGCCGGCTCAACGTCCCGCTGATCATCGGCGAGGGCAGCACCGACGCAGCCGCCTGGCGCTATCCGCAGATCTTCCTCGAATCGACCTTTGCGCTCTACGAGATCAATCTCTACGTCCGCATCGCCGCCATCTGCCAGCCGTTGAGCATCCTGCAATGGCAATACACCGCCGACTACTCGCTCCTCTGGGGCGCAGGCATCTTCGGCACCGAAGGCCCGCTTCGCCCCACCCAACGTTTCTGGAATCTCCGGCAACTGTCCGACACGCCCGCCCAATCGTTCGCCCTGCCTTTCACCTGCAACAGGGAAGAAGTCAACTGCGCCGCCTTCGGCAATATCGCCACCAATGAATATGCCGTGCACTTGGTCAATAACGGTGCCCAGCGTCAAGCCGTCATCAAAGGCCTCCCCCCTCAACTCTCCGGCATCCAAGCCTTTGCGACCAACAGCTCATTAAGCAAACAGCCTGTCCGGGTCACCCGCGCCGCCGACGGCACCCTCACCCTCGACCTCCCGCCAACCAGCTTTGTGACGGTGATAGCATCCTCATTAATAAGCGAATAAGTCGGAAGTTATAAATACAATTACCTCAATTGCTGGGGTATTTTAAACAAAGGCTTTTTTTATTACTTAAAAATTTGAAACAAAAAAATGATGAAAAAATACCTTTTAAATCTTTATTGGCTTTTAATTTTCTTTTTATTAACAGGATGCCAATCAACTGAATTGATTAGGATTTCGGATGCTTACTTCTTTAGTGACAAGTCTTTCAATAAAATACAGTATCTTTCCAGTATTATAGTAAATGATACTTTCATTGGTAGTCCAGTGCGTTTAACACAGTTAGACACTTTGTTATATGTAGTTGATTCTTCTCTTGATTCTCTCGTACATATATTCGACATTAAAAACAATGCATATAAGGGATTATCCATAAGAAAAGGTAACGGTCCAAACGAACTTTTATCTATAGGACACATTATTCCTTCCATAGACCATAATACTGTATGGGCAAACGACATTATGACTCAGCGATGGGTACAATACGACAAACAACTTAACACGATAATAAACAGGATTCAATTCTCTAAAGTCATATCGGATGATATGTATGTTAATGAACCTCAATGGATTTCTGACGACACTTTTGTTTGTCTTAGTTTTAATAGCCATAAAGAGCGTTTTTATTTAATAAACAACGACTTAACTAATATCAAGCCTGTTTTCAATCCACAATTTACATTTGACGAAAATGTACCTCCATTTATTCTTAATGATATTTTTTCATCCTTGCTGCATGTTAGACCTGATAAAAAGAAAGTGGTTTTAGCAGACAGATATCTGGATTGTATAGAAATATATAATGTAGATGGTTCATTGACAAAATTACTGAAAGGCCCTGAAAATATATTTAACTTCAAATATGACAAAAGTAGATCCTTGGGAAATGGAGTGGTGGTAAAATCACCTGAATCGCGCAGGGCTTATATTGGTTTGAGAAGTGACAATGATAGAATTTATGCTTTATATTCGGGAAAAATGAGGATGGATAAATCCAATTATTCTACATCAAACATCATCTATACGTTTGATTGGGATGGGAATCTTTTAAAAAAATATATCTTGGATTGTCAAATTAATTCGTTCGATGTAGATGCCACTACGCAAACTATTTATGCGATACAAGAGCCTGAAAAAAGTATTATTTGTTTTCAGTTTTGAGTCATTATTAAACTGTTTTTATGAAATTTTCATCTCTATTATTTATTGCCTGCATATTTTTTTCATGCACCCATAAAAGTTCATTGTTGGAAAACAGTTATGGCATTTCCAGGTCTTTATCATATATGTCCATGGACATCGATATTGACTCTATCTCTCTGACTTACTATCCATTAAATACAAGTTATAAGTATAATGGCGATGAATATTTTCTCGGATACAATTTTGACACACATGCTTTTGACATCTTCAATTTATCGACCAAAACTACTTCACATATTGAACTTGTGCCTGAAGGACCGGACGGATTGTTAAATGTAAGAGGTATTTACGCCCATTCGGTTGACAGTATTTGGGTCTTTACCGACAACATCATATCTCTTGTTGATTCGGCAGGCAAGGTAAAAGAGCGAATTGACCTTCCATTAGCAGATGAAATTCCATTTATAGAAACAAATTTTACAGTATGTACGTCTAAAATATACTATCATTTTATAAGAAATTCATTGTTCTATTTGACATTTTCAGTAGAAAACAACAAAAATATTTTCAGCGTACATGAATATTCTCCGACAGATCGTTCGGTGAAAAAGTATCCATTGAAAGCAATTGAAAATCACGATTTCAGGAACCAATATGGATGGAAGCAGTTTCCGAATGTGACATTCAGCGAGGAAAATATTATTTACAATTTCCCAATTGAATCAAATATTTATCTTATTGATATAAAATCCGGAGAAACAACTTCTTATGGCGGTAAAAGCCTTTATACATCCAACAATGTGACAACGTTGAATTCTCCATTTAATTTTACGCAGGGAAACAGGCACTTGAGCGAAAATGTTCATTTTTATGAATTGTTATATGATCCTCACAAAAAAGTGTATTACCGGTTACATTTTGACAGGATTGATTTCGATACTAAAACTGACTTCTACGCACTATGTTCCAGTAAGGACATGTATTTGAATGTTTTTAATGAAAAAATGGAAGTTATCAACGAGACTAAATTGGACAGGTATAAATACAATTACCGCAATTGCTGGGGTATCTTAAACAAAGGCTTTTTTATAGCAAAAGACAATATGCTCGACGAAGACAAAAACTACGAACAATTTCAAATTGATGTTTTTTATTTGGAATGAGGCGTAGGTGCTGCTCCCATAAAAAATTGCAAATAATTATGAGAAAAAATATAATCCTTTTAATATTGTTTAGTTTAGTATCTTGTAAACAAGACATTCCAACAGATAATATGATTGCTGTTGATTTGGATAAGCCGGAAAAGGCTTCTCTTTTTGATTACTTTAGTTCCATCGAATTAATTCCACTCGAAACCTCCGACGATTGTTTAGTAGCAAGGATCAGTAAAATCATCAACCATCAAGATAAATTCTACGTCTTTGATATCAGACAAAGCATCATTTTTGTGTTTGATCAATCAGGAAATTTTATTTTTAAAATTGCCAAAAAAGGACAAGGACCCGGAGAATATTCTTTTATTCAAGATTTTAACATCAATCCTTTTAGTGGCAATCTTGAACTTCTTGAGCCCTATGGCTCGGTGCATATCTACGATTTGTCAGGCAATTATATTGAATCAAAACGAATTGGATACGATGGTTTTCAGGCCGTACACATGTTTGCTCCGGTAGACAGTGCTATTCATGTGTTTTATGCCATGTTTCAGCACAAGAAAATCATTTATTTCGACTTGGATAAAAGGGAACTTCTGCATGAAGAATTCGAAGAAAACAGGGATTTAAGTTATTATGGATATAAAAATCTTTATCAATATAAAGACGACTGGTATTTCTTCCGGCCTTACCATCCTGTTGTTTATAAATTGGGAAAAAACCGTCTTGAACCAAGCTTTCAATTCGATTTTGGATCTTATACAAGAGAGGGGCTAACGGCTTATTTTTCTGATGAGTCCAAAAATAGCAGGTCAAAATTTGTGGAAGAATCTTTTGCACAATTCCCTTATGTGTTATTAACCGAGCGCCATAATAATCAATATATTTTTACAACTTTGTTATGGCGGAACGAAAATCAAAGGGTTAATATGGTCTTTGATAAAACGAAAGAAAAAGCCAAATTTATTCCTGAATTCGCTGAACAGGTGTCTTTTGATCCGGATATTATAACGGATGACTTTATCTTAAAGATATGCCATCGGGATGAATTGGAACAATTTTTAAATGTCAACATGCTAAACGACAAACAAAAAGAAATATTCGAAAGTCTGGTGAGTTCAGATATGGAAACCAATCCAATCATCCTTAAATACCGATTCAAATGAATAGTACGTTTGGCACACTTTTTATCTAAAAATAATGATTATGAACAAGTTATTATGCCTCCTTATTGTTATTTTACTAAGTAGTTGTTTAAAACAAACTGATCAAATTAAACGTTTTAATGTTAATCAAAACATTTTCAATGTTCAAGAAAGAGTAAAAGAAATAAGAATGGAAGATGTTTTAATTCATGCTCAATGTGCATTGTTCTTGGCAGAAGACTACTTGATTATAGGAGATTATAATTCAACGCAAAAACAAGCATATATCTTTAATAAAGAAAATTTTGAATATCTCATGAGTTTTGCCGACAGAGGACCAGGGCCTCGCGAAATCACAAGTATGGGACAAATAGTATACAATACTACAAACAGAAAGTTGTATATTTCCGATCATGGTAAAGAGTGTATATACAGCTATGATATAGATAGTGTTTTAACTGATTCACAATATAGTCCTACTGTAAAAATGAAAATGAATAACCTTTTGTTTCCGGATAAATACCAATATATAAATGATACCCTATCCATGGGTAAAGTTATTGCACGATTAGGTAATTCAGAATTTAATGTACATGTAGGCAAATGGAATATGAATACAGGTGAAATAAAGCTGATGCAATATGAACATCCGGGGATAATAAAGAAACGCATCTCTTTTGCAGCATCAGTAGAGAATGGAATCTACGTAGAATGTTATTCAAACTATGATCTAATGACTATTTGTAACATGAACGGCGAATTAATTTGTAATATTTACGGTCAGCGTTGGAATAATTTTAACACAAAAATAATGCACTTTTTTGATAAGGTGGAATTTTGTAATGATAAAATCATTGCTTCCTATTCCGGCGGAGACTACTATTCAGATGAATATTATCCGACAAAATTCACTGTTTTTGATACTGAAGGCAATTATATAAAAACATTGGAAACAGGTTACAAGATTGTTGATTTTTGTATTGATAAAACGTATAATAGAATACTTATGACTTTAGATAGTGAAATGCAATTTGCTTATTTGGATTTAGATGGAATTTTATAAAATGAAAAATGGCGAATGCAAAAAAATATTGTATTTTTATTCCTTCCATTTCTCAATATAAAGATAGATAAAGTTATCCGGTTCATTGAAATAGTTCCATACTTGTAGTATTATCAACTATCTTTGGAAGCGGTATGGAGCTTATGAATGGAATTGTCTCTGGAAAATATTATTGGTTCTATAAGGAAGAAAATTCAATTGATGAAGCTGTTTTTAAAGGAAGCAGTTTTGCTCTATTCACGAATTATCAATTGCGAATCTTGACTGCGGTTTTTTTTATACCGTTTTTAATAATGATTTTGCAAAAGTTTATTAATTTTGCAGTTAAAAATTGATTTTTATGGGAATAGAGTACGATGCGAAATCAGACGTTTTTGAGTTTAGTTTTACTTCCAACTCGGAAAAATGTATCATAGAGTTTGAAGACTTGCCACTTGAGCCGGTCATTTTGGATGACGTCGAAGGCATGAGCAATATCTATTATTTCGGGTATGAATTTAAGAACAACGATTATGCCTCGTCCAAAATAAGGACAAAATTTTTGCATGAACTTCGATTTAACGATCATTTTACTACGCAGGAAAACAAGGAGCGTTTTATTAAAACTGCCATAAGCAAACTGAAAAAAGCCCTGAACATTACCATCAATGATATTGGTTTGATTGTTTATCCCAAGTCACGCAGTTCGCTGAACGACTATATTTTACGGTTGTTTTACGCCATTACCAATTCAAAAGCAAAATCATTTGAAGTTATCAAAACGTTGCCAATAAACATCAAATTTAATTGGAAAGAATTTATTAGCAATGAATTGGAATCTTATGTCCATGGACGGCCAAGATATACGGAGATTCAAAAGCAGCAGCAAGAAGAAAAAATAAATCAGTTATTGGAAGATATTCATAGTCTTGAGTATTTTTCTATGGCTGAAAGTGTAAAGACGAACAAATATAAAAGTTACTTTTCTGACTTTTTTTACTTCGATACACCGGAATTGAAACAAGATTTCCTCGAAACTCAGACCGGAGAAGATAAAATCCTTATTTTGGACGATGTCTCAACGACCGGCGCTACCTTGAAGGAAATTATTAAAATATTAAGATTCTGTAATAAGGAGAGCGATATTATCCTGTTTACCCTGATAGGCAAGAAATCATTTATTTAATAGAATATGAAACGTTTATTCGCATTTATTTTTTTATTGTCAATGGCCGGATGTCAATCCGGAGGGAAGAAGTTACAACCAGACAGTTTACGCGAAATAGATGTTTCGCGGCAGTATCCTGAAATAGAAATTCACCTCCAAAACGCCGCAACCATTGAATATGTGCCATTGGAAACGACGGATGACGTTCTGTTAAGTGCTAGCGCCATACTTTCGTATGTTTCTGATAAATATGTTGTTGTATGGCAGCGGGCGCAAAACGATATTTTCGTGTTCGACCGGAGCGGCAAGATTGTAAGCCATTTCAACCATAAAGGCCCATCGAACACCGAATATAACGCCATTACAAGTCTTGTCTTTGACGAAAAGAACGGAGAAATTTTTGTCTTTGATATTGCGCCGGCCCATCGGGCTTTAGTGTATTCAATCACAGGAGAATACAAGAGGACATTGTCTTATCCGGAAGATTTGCAGATCACAGGCTATCATTTTGATGACGAATCGCTGCTTGTGTACGATGAAAAGGGATTGCGTCAACAGGCATACAGTAAAACCCCTTACCTGCTGATTTCCAAGCAAGACGGAAGTGTCGTTTCCACATTGGATATTCAAACCCCGGTCAGATATTCAAACATGACCGTGAAGGAAGTTGAAATGGCTGACGGTCGAAAAGCCATGTCGCCCCTGATGATTGCCACGCTCAATAACAGGCATTTCGGTCAGGATTACATGATTGCCGATTTCTCTTCGGATACGGTATACAGGTTGACACCTGACAGGGATCTTTCGCCCGTCATTGTTCGGAAGCCGTCCGTTCACGCCTCCGAACCCAGAAAGATTTGGGGGATTCATTTGAGTACGGATCATTTTATATTGCTGTCTGTCATTACGTTGGATTTTGCAGCTATCGAGCGGAAACAAGGTATTCCCAACATGGATTTGATCTATGATTTTAAAACAGGCGAGACAAATGAAGTCACGTTGATAAATGATGATTATCCTTCAAAGCCGTTATTTTTATACAATGAAGTGGATATTCCTCAAAAGAATACGGTTGCCGCGATGATGCCTGTCTTCGATCTCAAAAGCGCCGCAGAGGAAAAGCAATTGAAAGGAGAGCTCGAACAATTGGTTGCTACGCTTGATGATGAAGATAATCCGATTGTAATGATTGTGAAGTTTAAATGAACATTTCAACCGGATAGAATTTCCCGGCAAGGCGAAAAAGTGATAGTCTACTGTACAAATATTGACTTAAAATGTATACTCTGATATGAAAATCGCGTCAAAAAGTGCTATACAAAGATGCAAAATAAGAGATGGTTTTGCAAAAGTTTATTAATTTTGCAACAAAAAATTAATTTATAATAATATGAAACGTAAACATTCCTTTTATGCTGCCTTCATCATGTTGATGATGAGCATCGTAGTTTTCGGCGGCAATTACAACGGTTTTAAAGTATCGGTTTACACCCGTGCGCAGGAGGTGGAGAAAATGAAAGACCTGCACTGGCTTGACTCCACGTGGACCATCATTTCCGGCCAGTTAAAGGTCGACAAGATTTACCTCGAGACGCATCGAGACCTGTTGATTATCCCCGACGAAACGCTCGAACAGGCCAAGAAGTTCTTCCTTGACAGGGGAATAGAAGTCGGCGGCGGCATCACGTATACCATCAACGAGGCCAACAGTTTCGAGACGTTCTGCTACTCCAACCCCGAACACCGCAAGCTCGTCCGCGAGATCGCCGAGCACACGGCGAAGCATTTTGACGATTTCATCCTCGACGACTTCTTCTTCACCAGTTGCAAGTCGGATATCGAAATCAAGGCCAAAGGCACGCGCAGCTGGACGCAATACCGCATGGATTTGCTGGCCGAAGCTGCTAAAAGTCTAGTGATTGACCCTTCCAGGAAAGTGAATCCCAAGGTAAAGATTATCATCAAGTATCCGAACTGGTACGACCATTTTTCGGGGCTTGGCTTCGACCTGGCTCGCGGGCCGCAGCTCTTTGACGGCGTTTGGACAGGCACGGAGACGCGCGATCCGTCTACGGCCCAGCATCTTCAACATTACCTGGGATATAACATTGTCCGCTACTTTGACAATATCCGTCCCGGACACAATATGGGCGGATGGGTCGATAGCGGAGGCTCCAACATGGGGATGGACCGCTATGCCGAGCAGATCTGGCTGACCTTCTTTGCCAAGGCGCCGGAGATTTCCCTTTTTGCTTATAATCAGCTTATTGGCGTCCAGCTTCGCCCCGAAGTACACCGCACCCCGTGGCAAGGTCAAGGCACCAGCTTCGACTATGACGCCATGATGAAACCGGTCAACTACAACGGACAACTGACCACCCCGACGACGCTGGCGCGTGTGGCAGGCTACGCCGTCGAACAACTCAACGGCATTATCGATAAATTGGGCAAACCCATTGGCATCAAATGCTATAAGCCCTACAATTCGCTGGGCGAAGACTTTCTGCAAAATTACTTCGGAATGATAGGCCTTCCGATGGATATGGTGCCTGAATTTCCTACCGATCAGCAAGTTGTGATGCTCACCGAACAGGCCAAACAAGACCCTGACATCATGGCCAAGATAAAGGCGCAACTGACGAAAGGCGGCGACGTCGTCATCACAACCGGCCTGCTGAAGGCCATCCCCGACAAGATTGCCGACATAGCCGAACTGCGGGCTTCCGACCTCAAAGCGCTCGTCAACGACTTCGGCATATACGGTAAAATAGAGAAAGACATCCTGATCCCGCAAGTGGCCTACCATACGAACGATGCCTGGGATATCCTTAGCGCCGGCCGACCCTTGACAGGCGGCGTGAGCGGCTTCCCCATGCTGCTCCGTGCGCAGTATTCCAAAGGCAACCTCTACGTGATGACGATCCCTGACGACTTCGGCAACCTCTACGACCTGCCGAAAGGCGTGCTTAATTCCTGGCGCTCAACGTTCAGCAAAGACCTCGACCTGCGCATCGACGCACCGGCCAAAGTCAGCCTCTTCGTCTATGACAACGGCGCCTTTATCGTCGAATCATTCCTCGACGAGCCGGTCACCATTCAAATCAACGCGGAAGAAGGCATCGACCGCATCACCAATACGCTCACCGGCGCCGTGATCGAGAAACAGCCCACGCCTCCCGTCTCACCGTTCATGCGCCGCTTTCGCCCTGATGACAAGACGAATGTGTTCCGTATCACGCTGATGCCGCATTCGTACGGAGTGTTTAAAAAATAAAATATTCTTATTCAGGAGGAGTATTGCTTATAGAATCTCTGCTGACAATAACGTTTGATACTGAGGAGGTTGAAGTGACTACTGTGACAGTAGTATCGACGGCGTTGCGGTCAACGGCGGTGGAATCTGTTTCTTTTACGGGGATGACAGCCTGTGGGTTAAAGATGCGGTAGCGCGTTAATGTCTGGTTGGCCTCGAAACCGACGCCGGTATTGATAAATTCGCCTTGCGTGATGCGAATAAATTGATCGGAATAGATTTTTTCTTCTTTTTGATCCCAAAACAAAAGGGATGTCTCGAACTGCTGGCCTTCACGGTTGACGGCTACTACATTGCTTATCAGCTTCCAGAGTTGCTTGTTATTATAGTAGTAGGCAGTATCGGCGTCGAAATAAGCGGAGACATTGAACAATGAATCAAACTGTTCGCCATGTACTTTTTCAGGGAAGTACCAGTAAGGCTCAGTAGCATCCTCGAACATATACCATTCTTTGGCAGTGGCTTTAAACCTCGTGACGCCCGAATCGGATACAAACATAATAACGTCTGTCGATTTGACCGTATATGAACTTTCCTTGTCGAACGTGAGGTCGACCATCTCCTTTTCGCCTCTATTGCAAGCGTTGAAAAAGATAAAAGGCAACGCTAAGATAAGACAAACAATTGTCCTACTCAATTTTGCGTTTGAAGAACCAAAATTCATTGAAAGTGAAGGATAGCGTGAAGCGAAAGTATTGTTCGTCAATTAAAGTATCTGCCTCAGGCGCCACTTTTACGTATTCAAATGAGGCGTTGATATATGAGCGGCCATCCATCATCGGGAAACCGGCTCCGACAGTTACTCCATATTCGTTATATCCCTGATCATTAATTTTTAAATAGGAATTACCGTAGTTCAAACCGGCGCGATATCTGACCCTGCTAAGATATGATCTTGTGAAATTATTCGGGATATATTCAGCTCCTGCGGCCACTTTGAATTTGTCTCTGAAATACTCGTTTGAACCGTTATAATGAGCATTTGACCAATCCTGAAAAGATACATCGGCTGCAAGTATTAATTTGTTATCCTTTTCGTAAGATACGCCAAAGCCAAGTGTATTAGGGATATCAAATTTAGTATCTCTCACAGTATCAGCTATCAATATGCTTTGAAAAAATTCATCGCTCGCCGTAATATCATAGTAGACTGCGCTTAAATTCACTTTTGGAGAATATTTCAATCCGAAGACCATGCGCTGCGTCCTGCTCAATGGATGTGTATATTGGAGGCCGAAGTCGTATTTAAAACTATTCATATTGGCCTTTTTCCATGTATAGAGCGTTCCTATTTCAGACGAGATATAGTCTACAATGCTATAATGCTCGACTCGCCCGAAAAAATAGCTTACATTGGCTCCGACCGATAAACGTTTTTTCCACAAATCGGCTGAAAGTCCGATAAATACTTCATTTAATCCGCCTTTGCCCGTATATTTGTCTGCATGTGTTATATCGTCGTCTTCATTCACAATATTAAAAACATAACCTGTGTGCGAATACGGCAATACCCCTGCACTCATTGCAATTCTACGAGACAATGGAAATTGCATCGCCAAGAACTGAATATTGCCGTTGAAGTTGCGGTGCGAATTTTCGGCATCGTTCAGCAAGGACAGTTGTACGGTAGCGCCTGCATCAAAAAGAAAAGTCAAGGAATCCATTGCTGTGTAGGAGGCAGGATTCATCGGGTTGATTTGCTTGGATGATCGCAATCCGTAGCCGATTCCGCCCATCGAACGGCCGGCGCCGAAGGAATGGTCGGCGATGATACCGTAACCGTATCGCGTATAGGGCGAACTTGTGCTGTTTTGCGCGGTCAGGACGGCGGAAAAGCAACTTATGATTCCGACATATAAAACGATGTTTCTAATCTTCAACATTGTATTCTAAAATTCTATTTAGGCCGGTTAATACCAGGTTTATGGCTGCAAAGATGGTGTTTTTCAACCGTTTTTCAAAATAAATCGAGTGACCGCCTGTTAAAAAAACATAAAGTCCGGGATATTTGCTCCGCAACGTATCGATATAGCCGTCCATTTCATAGACTATCCCGTTCACTACACCTGCTAAAATAGCTGATTCAGTGCTTGTTCCAATTAAAGGCACATCATCCTGCCTGCTTACAAGCGGCAGTTGCTCCGTAAAACGGTTCAGCGCCTTGAAACGCGTCGTCATTCCGGGTGAAATATTGCCGCCGAGATAGATGCCCGGGGTCACGATGACTTCGTAAGTAATTGCCGTGCCGGCGTCGATGACCAAAATATCCCTGTCAGGTTGCAGGTAGTTGGCTCCCACGGCAACGGCTATCCTGTCCCGGCCCAGCGTGTGTGGCGTCGTGTAGCGTATTTCTATCGGCAAACGGACGTGCTCGTCGAGTATGATAAAATGTTCCAATCGTTGATTCAGGAAGCTAATCGATTTATTATCAATACCTACAACCGATGATATAATCCCCCGTCGCAAGGGATATTTCTTGAATAACTGCATCAAATCCGTTTCCTCCACATCATCATGCACGGACGAAAAGACCATCGCGTGACGGTCGTAAACGGCTATCTTCACGGCTGAATTGCCTTGTTCAATTATCAGGTTCAATGTGTATTGCGCAAAATGTATAGACGCGTCGTATGCGTCTATATGTTTAATAAAACAACTGACTTGCAACGACCGGGGTGAACCTTGCGGCATCGGCTTTGCGGATGCTTACGCGGCTATGCGTCCAGTTCGATGGCCATCCGCCGATGATATGGCTGAGGAAGACCAATTTCACTTCATGCAATCCCTGCGCCAACGCTATCGACCGGTCATTGCACGAAAACCGCTTGACTTCGCCTTTGTTGCTGATTAACAGGGCGCCATCAATCCAGACCTCCTCCATATCGGAAGAAAAATAATATACGCCGTCTTCCGGAATAGCAATAAAGCCCGTAGCAATCGCGGCATACGGCTTAAAATCACGCAGCGACCCGCCGAACGGTATCGAGCTGTTTATCTCGGCTATATCCTTGATAACGGACGACTTCCATGCCGTAATACCGGCCAGTCCCGATGATTCCAAAAAAGCGCCGTCGGCGACTTGCATCTTGAGGCCGGAGGTTTTGCTTTCAACGGTCTTGGCAGGTGCAAATGGCTGTTTGTCAATATGTATCGTGCGAACGGGACTCATTTTTCCGGAAGGCAGCACGGAACGGATTTTCAGGACGGACGACTCGGTAAATTCCAGCGGCAATTCATAGGCCTGGGAAGACGGCGTCGGCTCGCTTTCATCGATGGTATACACCACTTTAATAGGCCGCGAGGTCGTAAATTCGAGGACGGTTCTGTCCGTGAAAGCCACATAATTGCATGACCCGTGCGGTTGTTCGGGTTGCGGGATATAATAGTTGACGTCATGTCCGTCTAACCTGACGCAGGCATTCGCGATGCGCCGTTCAAAGTCCTTATAATCTTTGTTTTCCTGCTGCGTCCAGCCTGTTTCGGCCACAGCGATGGCACGCGGAAACTCGCGGTATTCCCTCTGAGCCTCGGTATACATATATTCCGACCACGCATTGCACTGAACACCAATTACAAAACGTTCTTTCCCCAGCTCTGCAAGCACGGCAGGGACAGGATTGTATTTATAGACGGAATCGAGCGTGGCATAGCCGCCGATTGTGACGGGATCTATCTTGTAATCACCTTCATAACGATCGAGATACATGCCGTCGTTCTGCGGCGTCATGATGACGTAATGGTCTGTCTCGGCAGCAGCGATGCCTCCCTTTTCACCGCGCCACGACATCACGGTGGCCGTGGGCGACAGTCCGCCTTCGAGAATCTCGTCCCAGCCGATGATTTTCTTGCCGTATTTGGCCAGCACTTTTTCCATCCGCTGCACAAAGTAGCTTTGCAGCCGTTCTTCTGCCGAATGGCCATCCTTGGCGAACAATTTTTCGTCGCGGATGCGTTGCTGGCAGAGCGGACAATGCTCCCATTCCACCTTCGGACATTCGTCGCCTCCGATATGAACATATTCGCAAGGGAAAAGCTCGACTACTTCCTTGAGCACGTTTTCCAAAAACTCGAACGTGCTCTCCTTGCCGGCGCAAAAGACGATATCCTCGACGCCCCAGACGTTTCGCGGCGTCACATGTTCGCTTCTGCACGACAATTCGGGATAGCCGGCGATAGCCGCCAGGCCGTGTCCGGGAAGTTCAATTTCGGGGATGATGGTGATGAAGCGTTCGGCTGCATACCTGACAAGCTCCTTTACATCTTCCTGCGTATAGAATCCGCCATATTCATGTCCCTCACCCTCAATGCGTTTGGAGCCAACCTCCGTCAGCTTGGGATATTGTTTTATTTCGATGCGCCAACCCTGGTCGTCCGTCAGATGCCAATGCAGGCGGTTGACCTTGAACATGGCCAGCACGTCGATATGCTTTTTCATGTCCTCCACCGTCATAAAATGCCGGCAGGCATCCACCATCATTCCGCGATATCCGAAGCGCGGTTCGTCCTTGATAATCACGCAGGGAGCGGTCCAGGCAATTTTGTTTACAGTCGTCGGGCTTTCAATCTCTGCCGGCAATAATTGCAGGAATGTCTGCATCCCGTAAAAAAT